>CAJUAT010000031.1 GCA_910584525.1 uncultured Muribaculaceae bacterium
TTGTCTCAGTTCTTGTTTGGTTAGGGGGGATACTACCCCTTACGATGAAATAACGCCTTAGAGGAAAGTTAATCATTAAATTTCGTATTATCCCATAAAATCACTAACTTTGTGAGTCATTAATGTAGTGTCTACACGCATACGGCAGTTACTACGAATCATCGAAGCTGTTTCGATGACTCACAGATTCAACTCCACTATGAAAAATAAGATTAAGTTTTCGATTGTGTTCATGCTGATGGCGGTTACGTTGCAGCTCCAGGGTGCTCCGTACGATGCCAAGGCGATACTTCCGAAACTTCAGGCCAATCTAAGCAAAGCGAAGAGTTCGCAAGATTCTTTGCCGACACTTTACGACATCTACGATGTAACGCCGAGGGATGAGAAATTCAAGGTTGCGCAACAGATATTCTGGACGGCGCACCGCGCCGGCGACCTTGACGCCCAGCTCGACATCATAAGGCTGCAGGGAGGTCTGACCCGCGACCAGCGCCAGCTGCAGCGCATCCTCCGGTTCACCGAGAAGCTTCCCATGACCCACGAACAGCAGGAAACAGTGGTATTCCTGAAGATGAGGCTTATGTCGTACCACATCCGCTGCAGCGACTCCACTCTCCAGGACAAGGAGCTTACGGAGCTCGTGCACAAGATAGACGCGAGCGGCAGCAAACGGCAAGACCCACATGACCAGCTGCTCAACCTCTTCGCCATGACCAATTACCTTCGTATGAACCCCGACTCTAAGCTGCTGCTCGAGTATCTGGACACGATGGTGAATCTGGTGAACAGCACCAATTACCGTCTATATGCACTGCGCAACAACGTATACAGCGAAGCCAGCTCCATATACTCAGATGCCGGACTGCACGAGAAGGCCATAGAGACCAACCGCAAGCTTCTCGAAATCATCGACGGTCTGGAGAAGAAATATCATGACCAAGGGCGCAAATACCGCGAATATGATGTGGCACGTTTTGTGGCCTACCGAAGGATGCTCCGCAACTATCAGGCGCTAACGCTGCCCGAGGTGGAGGAAATCTACGGCATATGCCGCGCAATAGAGAACCGCAGCCCGGAAGTGGCCTTCACCCAGAAAGACATACCCTCCACCACCGCCTATTATCACATGGCCCGCAAGGAGTATGCCGAGGCTATACCCCTGCTGAAGCGATGTGTGGAACATGAGCGGTCGGTAATCATACGGTCGCAGATGCTCGACATGTTACGCACGGCAGCCAAAGCCACCGGTGATTCCGTCACCCTCGCGATGGCCGAAAGCCAATATGCAGCAGACAGAAAAATTCTTCAGGAACAGGCCGACTCCCAGAAGTACCATGAGCTGCGAGTGGCTTATGAACTCAACCAGCTCAAGGCGAAGAACGCCGAACTGAAGGCGGAGAACGCCGAAGCCGAAACCAAGGCCATACGCCATACCATGGGATTCATGATAGCGGCTTGGATACTTGTGGCCATTCTTCTTGTGGTACTTCTCTACTACTGGTCGCGATACCGCCACAATGCGGAGCATCTCGCGGGATTTGCAAGAATGCTCACCACACAGCGCGACCGCCTCAAATACAACCGTTACGGCGAGTACGACCACGACCCCTACCTCTCCCCCGTCACGGAGAATTCTTCCCATCTCCGCACTCATGACGCCAGGCAGCTCCTGCAGTCGATACTCTCCGACATACTATACATCTCCGCCATCGGCCACGATGACAGGATGAAGCACATAGCCCCGATTTCCATCAACACCATTCTCGGAGATGCCCTCAAGGATGCCAGGCCTTCCCTGGCAGATCCGAATGACATCCACATAGATTACGCGAACCCCGATTTCAACATCATCACCGACCCGGAATGTCTGCGCTATATCGTGAGCCATATCATGATATTCGCCGAACAGCATTCCCCCGACGGCAAGGTGAACCTTAAAATCAAGCATCTGCAGGATTCGGGAATATTCTACGTGATATTCACCCATGGCGGCGAACGCATACCTGCGGGACAGGAGGAGATACTGTTCAAGAATTTCGTGGACTGGGACGAGATGCGCAACATAGAGAACTCGGCGTTGCTTACATGCCGTCTGATATCGTTCCTGCTTAAGTGCAACATCTCCTACAATCCCCACACCGAAGGGGATCCGCGATTGGTGCTGACAGTACCCATACGCGTGACCGAACGAAATTCTAAACGGCTCCAAAGGAACGTTCCAAACGTCCGTTAACCCCAAAGCGTTATATAAAAGATCAAATAATAATCCATGAAGACAAGCACCCTACTGGCGACGGCACTGATGTTCGGGGCGTCGCTGACGGCACAGACCAACAGCAGCTATGACGCACAGTTCATGAGCTGGCCCACCTACAGCGGCTCTGACCTTGAGCTAAGCGTCAACGACCGCGGCACAAGCTTCCGGCTATGGAGTCCGAAGGCTCAGGAAGCCCGCGTGAATCTTTACGACACAGGCCGCGGCGGCAAAGCATACCGCACCCTTCCCATGACCTTCGATGCCGCTACCGGTACATGGTCGGCTTCCGTGCCCGAAAAACTTTACGGCAAATACTACACCTTCCAGATAAAGCATGAAGGCCGGTGGCTTGACGAGACGCCGGGAGTATGGGCAAAGGCCGTGGGCGTCAACGGCAAACGCGCCGCCATCATCGACCTCGCCACAACCAATCCCGAGGGCTGGAACAATGACAAAGGTCCCAAAGTGGAGAATTTTACGGATGTAGTGCTCTATGAGACCCATATGCGCGACCTCTCCATGGACCGCAGCTCCGGAATTGCCAACAAGGGAAAGTTCCTGCAGTTCACCGAACAGGGTACCCTCTCTCCCCAAGGCCTCGCCACCGGCATTGACCATCTCAAGGAACTGGGGGTGACTCACGTGCATATCCTGCCGATGTACGACTATAACTCGGTAGACGAGACCAACCTTCAGGACAACACCTACAACTGGGGCTATGACCCTCAGAACTACAATGTGCTGGAAGGGAGCTATTCCACGAATCCGTCCGACCCGGCCACGCGCATCCGCGAGATGAAGGAGATGGTCAAGGCCCTTCATGACGCAGGGATAGGCGTGGTGATGGATGTGGTGTACAACCACACGGCGCAGAACGATGAATCTAATTTCGAGCTGACGGCTCCCGGCTATTACCACCGGCATTGGGACGACGGCCGCTATTCCGACGCTTCGGGCTGCGGCAACGAGACAGCCTCCGACCTGCGCCAGATGCAGGACTTCATAGTGAACTCCACCAAATACTTCGCCAAGGAGTTCCATATCGACGGTTTCCGCTTCGACCTCATGGCTATCCACGACACGGAGACTATGAACCGCGTTGCGCGCGAACTCAAGGAGGTCAATCCGTCGGTCTTCGTGTATGGCGAGGGATGGACGGCGGGCGATTCGCCGCTTCAGCCGGAACGCCGCGCCTTGAAGGAGAACGTGTCGAAGATGGAGGGTGTGGCCGTATTCTCCGACGACCTCCGCGATGCCGTGAAAGGTCATTATACCGATGCTGCCGACCGTGGCTTCGCCACTGGCAAGCCGGGCAACGAGGAAACAGTGAAAATCGGCATCGTGGCCGCCACAGACCATCCCCAGGTGAATTACAAGAAAGGCAACAATTCCAAATTCCCTTATGCCAAGAGCCCGGAGATGGTGGTGAACTATGTGTCATGCCACGATGACCTCACCCTGACCGACAAACTTAAGAAGTCGATGGCCGGCGAGGACGAGAAGAATATGCTGGCCGCCGCCAAGCTGGCGCAGACAATAGTGTTCACATCGCAGGGCACTCCTTTCATGTTTGCCGGCGAAGAGGTGTTCCGCGACAAGAAGGGCGTGCACAACTCATACAAGTCGCCCGACTCCATCAACGCCATTGACTGGAACAACAAAGCCCGGTACAAGGACCAGTTCGACTATTACAAGGGTCTGATAGCGTTGCGCAAGGCTCATCCGGCCTTCCGCATGACCGACGCACGTCAGATTGCCAAGCATCTGAAGTTCGACAAAATAGACTCTGCGAAGACCCCCAATCTGATAAGCTATTCACTCGTTGACAATGCCAACGGCGATGCCTGGAAGGAGATAAAGGTGATATTCAACGGGTCGTCGGAAGCCCGCGAGGTAAACGTTCCCAAAGGTAATTGGGAGATAGTGGCTCAGGATGGCCGTATTGACGCGGCAACCCCTCTTGCCACCTCAGCCGGCGGCAAGGTGACTCTGGCTCCCTATTCCGCCCTCATCATGCACAGATAAGCTCTAAGCTATATATCAGGCAATCCCCATGCGTGCAGGCCGCGCATGGGGATTGATGTTTTTTGGGGATGTGAGGGATGTATCTTATGTGATTTATGTGAAGGATGTGAAGGATGTGACTTATGTGAGGGATGTGGGTGTGCTCAGAGAATCGGGGATACGAGACGGACTATCGACTCCCAGGCGCGCTGAGGTATCGGGCGGCGGTGCCATGTGGTGTAGCTCAGCTTGGTGCACTGGTTCATGTCGCGGAAGAATATGTCGCGCATCTGCCGGTTGATGTCGCGGTCGTATATGAGCACGTTGCATTCGAAATTGTTCTCGAAGCTTCGGAAGTCGAAATTTGTGGAGCCGGCCGTGACAAGATTCTCGTCGATAATCATCCCTTTTGCGTGCAGCATGCCTGGATTGTAAAGATACACCTTTATACCGGCTCGCAGACATTGTGTGACATAGCTGAAGCTTGCATATTGGAGCATACGGCTGTCGCCATGCCGCGGAATCATGATACGCACATCTATTTTGGAGAGGGCTGCGGCCTCAAGGGCATTCATCAGGGCATCGGTAGGCAGGAAATAGGGCGTCTGTATGTAGATTGACTTTCTTGCCAGCGAAATAGCCTTGAGATATACGAGTGCAAGGTTGTCCCATTCGCCGAAGGGGCCGGAAGTGACGAGCTGCATACCCGTTGAATTACGCAGCTTTGTGGGTGTGAGACGCGGTATTCCGTCGATGGGATGCGGTTGTTTGAGGAAATTCCAGTCGACGATAAACGAGAATAGCAAGGATTCGACGATGTCTCCTTCGAGGCGGAAATGCGTGTCGCGCCATGGGGCACCTTCCTCGGGACCGCTGTCGTAACGGTCGGCAATGTTCATGCCTCCTATGTAGCCTATGCTGTTGTCGATAATTACGAGCTTGCGGTGGTTGCGCCAGTTGACGCGGTTGGCGAAATGGGGGAAGTTCACGCGGAAGAAGGGATGCGTGTCCACGCCGGCTTCCTGCATGTCGCGCCAGAAAGAGTTCTTGGCGCTGAACGAACCTATATGGTCATAAATCACCTTCACGTCAAGCCCTAAACGCGCCTTGCGCTTCAGAATCTCGGCAATCTCATGGCCGATATGGTCGTCGTTGAAGATGTAATATTGCAGGTAAATCGACCCTGTCGCGTTGGCGAGGTCCTCTTTCAAGGCCTTGAATTTGTCGGCGCCGACGGTGAATATCTTTATCGAGTTGTTTACGGTATAAAGGGATGTCGACAATTGGCGAGCGAGCTTTACGAGGCTTCGCTCTCCTGCATCGAGGGGCTGCGTCTTCAGATCCACGTGACGGGGCGCCATGCCCATGATGAGCTTTCGCTTGCTGTGGCGCGTGAGCATCCTCTGACCTCTGAACGACCGCCCGAAAAAAAGATAGAATATCAGCCCCACAAACGGGAGAAATATCAACGCTATAACCCATGCCAGCGACCGTATAGGATTGCGGTTCTCACGCAACACCACAATGATACACGAGGCTATGGTGACCACGTAAAGTGCAAGCAGCAATTTGTTGACCCATAACGGCATCATGACATTCCTTCTTTCTCTTCTTTCTGACGCAGATATTCTTCGGCGGTGAAAGCCAGCTCGTCGTACCATTCAGAACCGAAACGGGCTATCAGCGGCTCCTTGAGGAACTGATATGCTCTTACGCCGTTGATACGTCCTTTCTTTTCGGCGGGACGGCATATTTTCCAGCGGTGGAGGTTTACGGCGGTGAAGCCGTCATACTCCTTGACTCGCACGGGGTAAAGGCGGCAGCTTATCGGTTTTATGTTGTCGTCGACCATACCGGCACGTCGAGCTTTCTCCAGGGCGCACAGGCACAATCCTCCCGGCTCGCGGCATGTGAAGGCGCACTCACAGCCGTTGACCAGCGCCGTGACACGGTCGCCTTCACGGTCGAGGTAGTCGACACCGTTGCTTTCCACCTCTTTGAGACCACCGGGGGTCATCAGGCACTTCACATCGTCAAGATGCGCCGATATGCGCTCACTCTCCTCCGCCGTGACCGGCGCCCCTTCGTCGCCCTCTATACAGCATGCTCCCAGACATGCCTCAAGATCACACTCGAACCAGCGCTCTATCAGGTCAAGACTCACCAAGGTATCCTTTATCTGCAACATATCACTGATCTTTAATCACTCATCACTAATCACTGATCACTAATCACGTCGACTCCAATGAGCCGGTCGGCACGCTGCCCCGGACGGCGTTGCCAGACGTTGACCCAATACTGGTTCATGGTCTGCCATTTGTCGCCGTCAAGCTCACGGATGTTGCCGTCGCTGTCTCGGGCCACATACCGGTAATTGTAGGCTCCCTGTTTCAAAGGCATCTCAAGCACATATGCGCCGTCGGCCGCCGAGTAAGTCATGCGGTTGCTCTTGTCATAGCGGCCGTGAGTCATCTCGCCGTCGACATATACCTCCATGCCGGGCATCTCGTCGGCCTTCAGCATGAAATGCACGGTTATGTAGTCGGCGCCAAGGTTGGAGTCGGTGGCGTTGTACTCGCGCACTATATAGCGGCCATGCTGGGTGCGGTCGAACACGTACTCGGCATCGTCGCGGAGCTCATCGGGACGCAGCCACACGTGGTAATTGCACCCCATATATTTCAGGGAGTCGACATTCATGCCCGGGAATGAGTTTGACACCGATTCGAAACGCCGGTACTCGTTGCCGGCGGGGAAAATCAACTGCGGGTCATGGGCATAGATGAGTTCGTTGCCGTTCACGCGGCTCGGCACGGAAATCTCTCTTACGGGCATGTCGCCGATGTTGCGTCGTATTTCCAGCTTATAGTCCTGGTACGGGTTGGATCCGTCGGAGAGGTCGGCGGTCACGGCCAGCGACAGCTGCTGGTAACGGTCGTTGTATCCTCTGTCGGTACGCGCATTGTAGATGCCGGCCACTGTGGCGTAATTCTCGCTGACCTGAAAGCGGGCCTGCAATATCACATTGTCCGGCTCGTCGGGGTCGTAGACCTGCAGGAGGTAATTGCCGCTCTGCAGCAGATGCGTCTGTTCGTTGGGTATCTCGATACGGTAGTTGACGTAATGGACGTATGTGGCGGCCGACTGTGCGAAGTCCACTATTTTCACGGCATTGAAGCAGTCGGTGAACTCGCTGTCGAGCAGTCGCGAGGGTTGCCAGTCGGCATTACAGTGCACCAGCCGGTATTCGAGCCATGAGTTATCGTCGCCAAGCTCGTCGAAAGTAATTTCCACCCGGTCCTCTGTACCCATGCGTATCACGGGCATTGCATCGAAGTTATCCACATTCCTCACTTTTAGTGTGCGGAATTTGGGCATGAATATCCCTTCGCGGGTATCCATGGCGTGGCCTGACAATGCCGAGGCCACAATCAATGCGGTTGTAATCAATGCGGTTGTAATCAATGCGGTTCTTACCATTCGATTGGTTTTTTGCCGTGGGCAACAAGGTAGTTGTTGGCGGTTGAGAACTGGTGGTTGCCGAAGAAACCTCTGTTGGCGGATAACGGCGAAGGGTGCACTGAGGTAAGCACGAGATGCCTGTTACGGTCGATGGCGGCTCCCCGGCGTATAGCGTCGGAGCCCCAGAGTATGAACACGAGGTTGTCGCGTTTCTCGGCGAGGGTTCTGATGGCTGCCTCTGTGAAACGTTCCCAGCCGATGCCGTTGTGCGACCTGGGCTGGTGCTGACGCACAGTCAAGGAAGAGTTGAGTAGCAACACGCCCTGACGGGCCCAGCGCGACAGGTCGCCGTCGACAGGCATCGGCGCTCCGGTGTCGGCGCTGACCTCCTTGAAGATATTCCTCAGCGAAGGCGGCAGGGGTACTCCCTTGTTGACGGAAAATGCCAGACCGTTGGCCTGCCCGGGCCCATGATAGGGATCCTGCCCTATTATCACCACCTTCACATCTTCAAACGGAGTCATGTCGAAAGCCGCGAATATCTCCGAAGCCGGCGGATAACAGGTATTTCCAGGCTGGGAGTATTCCTGTCTTATGCGTTCGGCCAACGAGCGGAAATAAGGCTGACCGAACTCCCCGGCCAGCGCATGCTTCCATCCAGCCTCTATCCTTACGCGTGATGTATTGTCGCTCTGATCCATCCCTTTCTGTTTATCATACAAAATTAATCAGAAAATCGTCAACCACAAGAGTTCCGCCCCGTTTTTTTGAGGCAAATTCGGATATTCTCTTGCAAAAAAGTTAAAGTAAGGAGCCGGGGATGGGGCTAATTCAAAAAAAATCATTAACTTTGCATTGCGAAACGGAGCAAGCCTCCTGTTTACAAGGAAGATGCCGTTTCGGGACGTTCCCGTAGTTCAATGGATAGAATATCGGATTCCGGTTCCGACGATTAGGGTTCGACTCCCTACGGGAATACAGCGAGGGATGCCATAATGGCGTCCCTTTTCGTTTCGGAGAACCGACGGGGTCCTGATATTGTTATTATGATGATAGGCCGTGGAATTACGGCCTGCACCATATTGCCCGCAGATGAGAAAGTTTTATTGTAATGATAATGGCTTCATAGAGCAGGAGAGCTGGTCGCCGCACTGCTGGATTAATGTGGCGTGCCCCGACAAGGAGGATGTGGTGTTCATGCTTGACGACCTCGACATTCCTCCCGACTTTCTCGACAGCATCGCCGACCCTGACGAAAGGAGCCGCGTGGAACACGACGGCAACTGGCGCCTGACCATTCTGCGCATTCCCATGAAATCGTCGGGGAGCCAGTCGCCATACATAACCGTGCCCCTCGGCATAATCTCCAATAACGAGATTCTCCTCACCCTCTGCTATCACGACACTCACCTCATCTCCGACTTCATAGACCATACGCGCCGCAAAGGAATCTGCGTCAACACGGAAACCGACTTCATAATCAGGCTTCTGTATTCGTCGGCATACTGGTACCTGCAATATCTGCGCGACATCAACAAGAGCGTGACCCAGGCGAGCGCCCAGCTTCAGAAAAGCATCCGCAACAACGACCTCCTCATTCTTCAGCGTCTTCAGGCCACTCTGGTATACTTCAACACATCGCTGCAGGGCAACGACATGCTCATCGGGCGTCTCCGACACGTATATAAGGACGACTGCGACCAGGACCTTCTCGAAGACGTGCAGATAGAGCTTAACCAGGCCATATCGACCGTGAATATCTACAGTGACATCCTCGACTCCACTCTTGGGTCGTTTGCCTCCATCATCTCCAACAATGTCAACGACATCATGAAGAAGATGACTGCAATCTCCATAGTGCTGATGATACCCACGCTGGTTGCCAGCTTCTACGGCATGAACGTGGAGATCAATTACGGCAACCATCCATGGGTATTCTTCGCCATAGTAGGCGGATCGCTGTGCGTGAGCTATTTTCTCTACCGGCTTCTCAAGCGGTTCCACTGGCTTTAGGTCAGAGCGAGTCAGTTAGGTGGCTCTAAAACAGGAAACCGAAGACAACCGTTATGTAGGCTCCCGCCACCATAATAAAATCAGGACGCGCCTCGCAAGGGGCACGTCCTGATTTTATATTGAAGGTGGGATTTACTCAGCTTTAGCTTCAGCGTTCTCCTGCGCGGGAGCCTCAGCCTTGGGGGCTTCGGCGGCGGGAGCATCAGCAGCCTTCTTGGAGCGCGAACGACGCGTGCTCTTGGCTTTCTTGGCCTCGCCGGCTTTGGTGTTGGCATTCTCGTTGAAGTCAACGAGCTCAACCATAGCCATCTCGGCATTGTCGCCAAGACGGTTGCCGGTCTTGAGGATACGGATGTAGCCACCGGGACGGTCGGCGATCTTGTCGGCAATCACGCCGAAGAGCTCTTTGATGGCGTCGCGGTTCTGCAGATGGCTGAACACCAGACGACGGTTGGGGGTGTCGTCCTTCTTGGCACGTGTCAGCAGAGGCTCGGCATACACACGCAGAGCCTTGGCCTTGGCCTTGGTGGTGAAGATGCGCTTATGCAGGATCAGAGCTATCGTGAGATTGGCCAGCAGCGCGTCGCGGTGGGCCTTCTTACGGCTCAGATGATTGAATTTCTTATTGTGTCTCATTGTCGGTTTTAGTCTTTGTCTAATTTATACTTCGAAATATCCATCCCGAAGGAGAGGTTGTTCTTCTCCAGGAGTTCGTCAAGTTCGCTGAGCGACTTGCGGCCGAAGTTTCTGAACTTGAGGAGTTCGGCTTTCTCGTACTGTACGAGCTGGCCGAGGGTCTCCACTTCGGCGCTCTTGAGGCAGTTGAGGGCCCGTACGGAGAGGTCCATGTCCACGAGCTTGCTCTTGAGGAGCTGGCGCATGTGAAGGATTTCCTCGTCGAACTCTTCAGGACTCTCCTGCTTGGGGGTCTCCAGAGTGATTTTCTCATCGCTGAACATCATGAAATGCTGGATAAGAATCTTGGCGGCCTCCTTGAGGGCATCCTTGGGGTCGATAGATCCGTCGGTGGTAACCTCAAGAGTCAGTTTCTCATAGTCGGTCTTCTGCTCAACGCGGAAGTTGTCGACGATGTACTTGACGTTCTTGATCGGGGTGTATATCGAGTCGATGGCAATGACATTGAGGTCGTCGTCGCCGAGCAACTCGCGGTTTTCGTCAGCGGGCACCCAGCCACGCCCCTTGTTGATGCTGTACTCGAGATTGAAGCTCGCGCTCTTGTCGAGATGACAAATCACCAGTTCAGGGTTGAGGACCTTGAAACCGGAAAGCACAGCACCCAGGTCGCCGGCGGTGAACTCCTCCCTGTCAGCCACGCTCACAGATGCCTTTTCGGTATTGGCATCTTCGGTGACTTGCTTGAAGCGGATCTGCTTCAGGTTGAGGATGATGTTTGTGACATCTTCCTTCACTCCGGGGATGGTGTCAAGCTCGTGAGCCACGCCGTCAATACGAATGGAATTGATAGCGAAACCTCCCAGCGACGACAGGAGAATGCGGCGAAGCGCGTTGCCGATGGTCTGACCGTAGCCAGGCTCCAGCGGACGAAACTCAAACTTGCCGAACCTGCTGTCGTTCTCCAGCATGATCACCTTTTCGGGCTTCTGGAATTCTAATATTGGCATGGGTATCTCAATGTTTATTATTTAGAATATAACTCGACGATGAGCTGTTCCTTGATAGTCTCCGGGATATCGGCACGCTCGGGGAGGTGGAGGAATTTACCACCCTTGATCTGCTCGTCCCATTCAATCCACGGATACTTGGAGTGGTTGAAACCGGCCACGGAATCCTGGATAACCTCAAGGTTCTTGGATTTTTCGCGCACGGTCACCACATCGCCGGGAAGCACACGGTAAGAGGGGATGTTTACGGGTTTGCCGTTAACGCAGATGTGCTTGTGGAGCACGATCTGACGGGCAGCGGGACGCGAGGGAGCGAGACCCAGGCGGTAAACCACGTTGTCGAGACGGCTTTCGAGGAGCTGGAGGAGCACCTCGCCGGTAATACCCTTTGTGCGGGCAGCATGCTCGAACAGGTTGCGGAACTGACGCTCCAGCACGCCATAGGTGTACTTGGCCTTCTGTTTCTCGCGGAGCTGCAGGCCATACTCCGACGTCTTGCGACGACGGTTCTGACCGTGCTGGCCCGGGGGATAGTTCTTCTTGGAAAGAACCTTGTCTTCACCGTAGATCGGCTCGCCGAACTTACGGGCTATTTTTGTTTTTGGTCCAGTGTATCTTGCCATTTTATCTTCTATCTTAACGAGCCGTCCGACCCCTTAGCGCAGCCGCGACCCTCGAGAGAAAGTTATGGGAGGGTCTATTCGCATTCAGGGCCAGGAGAGGGCTACTGAAGTTTATTGATGCCGATGATTATTAAACTCTTCTGCGTTTGGGAGGACGGCACCCGTTGTGGGGCAGCGGAGTGACGTCGATGATTTCTGTCACCTCGATACCGGCTCCGTGAACGAAACGGATAGCGGCCTCACGGCCGTTTCCGGGACCTTTCACATAAGCCTTAACCTTACGCAGGCCCAGGTCGTAGGCTACCTTAGCGCAATCCTGCGCTGCCATCTGGGCGGCATACGGCGTGTTCTTCTTGGAGCCTCTGAAGCCCATCTTGCCTGCCGACGACCAGCTTATTACCTGGCCTTCGCTGTTGGCAAGACACACGATGATGTTGTTGAAAGAGCTATGCACATGAAGCTGGCCATTGGCGCCAACCTTGACATTCCTCTTTTTTGCTGCGACTGTCTTTTTTGCCATTTCTAATATTGTTATTTAGTAGCTTTCTTCTTGTTGGCCACAGTCTTTTTGCGGCCCTTACGGGTGCGAGCGTTGTTCTTGGTGCTCTGTCCGCGCACGGGAAGACCGATACGGTGACGGATGCCACGGTAGCAGCCTATGTCCATGAGGCGCTTGATATTGAGCTGAACCTCGGTGCGCAGGTCACC
Organism: uncultured Muribaculaceae bacterium; assembly: GCA_910584525.1. Taxonomy (GTDB): domain Bacteria; phylum Bacteroidota; class Bacteroidia; order Bacteroidales; family Muribaculaceae; genus Lepagella. The sequence goes on from CAJUAT010000031.1 coordinate 12,711, forward strand.
CTCAACCTTGTAGTTCTTCTGGATTTCCTCACGCACGGCTGCTGCCTGAGCGTCGGTCCAGTCCTGTACCTTGATATCCTTGTCGACTCCAGCGGCCTTCAGGATCTGTCCCGCCGAACTCCGGCCGATGCCGAAGATATAGGTCAACGCTATCTCTCCTCTTTTATTTTGCGGCAAATCTACGCCGACAATTCTTACTGCCATATATAGCTTCTTCGGTTGTGTGTCCGGGTTGATCAGCCCTGACGCTGTTTAAATTTCGGATTCTTCTTGTTTATCACATACAGTCTCCCTTTGCGGCGTACGATCTTGCTGTCGGGAGTGCGCTTCTTTACGGATGCTCTTACTTTCATATCTGTGGTTTATTTATATCTGAATGAAATGCGCCCCTTGCTCAGGTCGTAAGGTGACATCTCTACCTTCACCTTGTCGCCGGGCAGGATCTTGATATAGTGCATTCTCATCTTTCCCGAAATGTGGGCCATAATCTGATGGCCGTTGGCCAGTTCCACGCGGAACATGGCGTTCGAGAGAGCCTCGAGAATCACTCCGTCTTGTTCGATTGCTGCTTGCTTTGCCATAGTGCTTTCCTGTTAGTCTTGATAGCGGTCGCCCGACACGGGAATCCCCAGGGCCTCCTCGATGTATCGGAAGGTGGTGAGGATTTCGGGATCATCTTCGGTGATCAGGAGGGTATGTTCGAAATGCGCCGAGGGCTTGCGGTCGCGCGTGCGGCATTCCCAGCCGTTCTGCGCAATCACGATGTTCTTGCTTCCGGCGTTGATCATAGGCTCAATGCATATGCACATTCCGGGCTTGAGAAGCGCGCCGGTACCCCTGCGGCCGTAATTAGCCACTTCCGGGTCTTCGTGCATGCTCTTGCCGATACCGTGGCCGCACATCTCGCGTACCACGCTCAACCCCCGCTTCTCGCAGAAGTTCTGCACGGCAGCGCCGATATGACCTGTGCGGTTGCCGGCACGTGCCTCCCGGATGCCTATGTAGAGCGACTGGAGAGTGGTCTTGAGCAGATGACGTTTCTGCTCGTCGACCTCGCCGATAGCAAACGAGTAACAGCTGTCGCCGTTGAAGCCGTTAAGCTCGGCCACGCAGTCGCAACCTACGATATCGCCTTCCTGCAGGGTATAAGCCGACGGGAAGCCGTGCACGACAGTCTCGTTGACCTCGATGCACAGCGTGCCGGGAAATCCCTGGTAACCGAGGCACGCGGGTTTACCCCCGTTGTCGAGGATAAACTCGCGGGCTATGGTGTCGAGACGGCGGGTGGTCTCGCCGGGCTTCGCCCATCTGGCCACCTCGCCCAGAGTGCGGCTCACCAGGTCGCCGGCAAGCCGCATCTGCTCTATTTCCTCCGCTGTCTTGACGTATATCATTGTCTGTTATGTCAGAAAGCTCCGTTACCTGTGGTACGGCCCTTGATACGGCCATCCTTCATCAGACCGTCGTAACGGTGCATCAGCAGGTGACCTTCGATGATGCGCAGCGTGTCGAGAACCACACCCACCATAATCAGCAGCGACGTGCCGCCGAAGAAGGAGGCGAAGTTGCGGTTGAGTCCGCAAATGTGGGCGATAGCCGGAAGTATGGCCACGATACCCAGGAATATTGATCCGGGCAGCGTGATACGCGACATTATCGAGTCAAGGTAATCAACGGTGGGCTTGCCTGGCTTGATACCGGGGATGAAGCCGTTGTTGCGCTTCATGTCCTCGGCCATCTGGGCAGGACGTACCGTGATTGCCGTATAGAAGTATGTGAAAGCCACAATCATGATGAAGTATACCAGATTGTACCAGAAGCCGTACATGTCGGTCATCGCTCCGAAGAAACCTGTCTGGTTAGTGGAGAAACCCACGAGGGTCACGGGGATGAACATGATGGCCTGGGCGAAGATGATAGGCATGACACCTGCGGCATTCACCTTCAGGGGTATGAACTGGCGAGCGCCGCCATACTGCTTGTTGCCTACCACTTTCTTGGCATACTGCACGGGGACCTTACGCGTGCCCTGCACGAGGAGCACGGCACCGGCGATGACTGCCAGCAGAATCACGATCTCCACAAGGAAGAGCACCAGACCGCCGCCTGCGGAATTCATCAGGCGTCCGGTGAACTCCTGGATGAAAGCCTCGGGAAGACGGGCGATGATACCTATGAGGATTATGAACGAGATACCGTTGCCGACACCTTTCTGGTCGATACGCTCACCGAGCCACATGATGAACATGGATCCGGCGGCGAGCACAATGGTCATGAACACGATTGTCCAGAAGCCGAGTTCCACATGCCCACCGGCAGCCTGCACCTGATATTTGAGGTTCATCAGGTAAGCGGGGCCCTGGAGAGCCAGGATCAGCACCGTAAGGTAACGGGTGTACTGGTTGAGCTTCATACGGCCGCTCTCGCCCTCGCGCTGCATCTTCTGGAATGCGGGGAGCACCATGCCGAGAAGCTGAATCACGATGGAAGCCGTGATATAAGGCATGATACCGAGCGCGAAGATGGAGGCCTGCGAGAATGCGCCGCCCGAGAACATGTCGAGCAGCTGCATCAGGCCGTCGGCCGTGAAGTTCTTGAGGGCCATCAGCTCATCAGGGTTGATGCCCGGCAGAACCACGTAACATCCGAAACGGTAGATTATCACAAGCAGCAGCGTGATGCCGATGCGCTTGCGCAAATCCTCGATGCTCCAGATATTTTTGATTGTTTTAGTAAATCCCATTTTGTAGAGAGGTTATTTTTTGACTATTGAACCGCCGGCGGCCTTGATAGCTTCCTCGGCAGTTTTGGAGAAGGCGTTAGCCTCAACCTCGATGGCACGGGTGATGTTACCGTTGCCGAGGACCTTGACGAGGGCCTTCTTGCTTACGAGGCCGGCGTTGCGGAGGTCGTCGAGGGTGATTTTCTCCATCTTGGAAGCTTCGGCCAGGGCCTCGATTGCATCGAGGTTGATGGCCTTGTATTCCACACGGTTGATGTTCTTGAAGCCAAACTTAGGCACACGGCGCTGGAGTGGCATCTGACCACCTTCGAAGCCGATCTTGCGCTTGTAACCGGAACGCGACTTGGCGCCCTTGTGACCGCGCGTGGAGGTGCCGCCGTAACCCGATCCTGTGCCACGGCCTATTCGCTTGTTCTTCTTGTTGCTGCCTACGGCAGGCTGTAAATTATGCAATTCCATTTCCGTTCTGCTTAGATGTTGGTTACTTCCACCAGGTGGTGTACTGTCTTGATCATGCCGCGGATAGAAGGGGTGTCCTCCATCACCTTCGACTGGTGCATTTTGCGGAGGCCGAGCGCGTCGAGAGTGGCTTTCTGCACTTTCGGAGCGTTGATACGGCTTTTTATCTGAGTGATTTTAATCTTTGCCATTGGGAGGTGAATTATTTACCGTTGAACACTTTTTCTACGGGGATACCGCGCTGCTTGGCGATCTGAGCGGGGCTTCTGAGCTCGCCGAGAGCCTCGATAGTGGCCTTGACGAGGTTGTGGGGGTTAGAGCTGCCCTTGCTCTTTGCGAGGACGTCGGTTACACCCACGCTCTCAAGCACGGCACGCATAGCGCCACCGGCCTTCACTCCCGTACCCTCAGAGGCAGGCTTGAGGAAAATCTCGGAGCCGCCGAACTTGGCGCTCACCTCATGGGGAATTGTTCCTTTGTACACGGGCACCTTTATAAGGTTCTTCTTGGCAGCCTCCACGCCTTTGGCGATAGCTGCGGTTACCTCATTGGCTTTGCCGAGGCCCCATCCTATAACACCGTCGGAATTGCCTACCACCACGATTGCGGCGAAGCTGAAGGCGCGACCACCCTTCGTGACTTTGGTCACACGGTTGATGGCCACCAGGCGATCCTGCAATTCCAAATCATTAGTCGTCTTTACCTGATTGTTTCTCTTTGCCATGATTCCTGTTAAAATTTAAGGCCTCCCTTGCGGGCTGCGTCTGCCAATGATTTTACACGTCCATGGTAAAGGTAGCCGTTGCGGTCGAACACGACGCTCTCGACGCCCTTTTCCTTGGCTTTGCCGGCCACGGCCTCACCAACCTTGGCGGCTATCTCTGTCTTGGTGCCACCTTCCAGGCCTTTCGACGATGCCGAGCAGATGGTTTCGCCCTTAAGGTCGTCGACCAGCTGCACATAGATGGCCTTGTTGCTGCGGAACACGGTCATGCGCGGACGTTCCGCCGTGCCCTGTACCTTCCCGCGGATGCGGGTCTTTATCTTGTTTCTTCTTGCTATCTTGGATACCATAATGCTTCAATTATTTAGCGTTAGCCGACTTGCCGGACTTGCGGCGGATAATCTCGCCGACAAACTTGATACCTTTGCCCTTGTAGGGTTCGGGCTTGCGCAGCGAGCGGATTTTTGCGCACACCTGACCCAGCAGCTGTTTGTCGCAGCTCTCGAGGATGATGAGCGGGTTCTTGTTGCGCTCGGACTTGGCTTCCACCTTGATTTCCTTGGGAAGCTTGATGTAGATGGCGTGGCTGAAACCCAGAGCGAGCTCCAGGACCTGTCCGGTGGATGTGGCGCGATAACCTACGCCCACCAGCTCCATCTCCTTCTTATAGCCTTCCGATACGCCTACCACCATGTTGTGGATAAGTGCGCGGTACAGACCGTGAAGCGAACGGTGTTCCTTGTCGTCGGTAGGACGGGTCACATACACGTGGCCTTCCTTTACCTCCACATTGATGTCAGGATTGATTTCCTGTTTGAGTTCTCCCTTGGGGCCTTTGACCGTTACCTCGTGGTCTTTGACTGTTACGGTTACTCCGGCCGGTATCTCGATTGGGGCTTTTCCTATTCGTGACATACTTTCCTCCTTCCGATTAATAAACGTAGCACAAAACCTCGCCGCCGATCTTACGCTCGGCAGCTTCCTTGTTGGTCATTACTCCCTGTGAAGTAGACAGGATAGCGATGCCGAGGCCGTTGAGCACGCGCGGCATGTCCTTGTAACCTGTGTACTGGCGAAGACCCGGACGCGATACGCGGTGCAGGTTGGTGATGGCGCTCACCTTCTCTACCGGGTCATATTTCAGAGCGATCTTGATCACTCCCTTGGGGGCATTCGTATCATCGAACTTGTAGTTGAGGATATAGCCCTGATCGAAGAGGATCTTGGTGATCTCTCTCTTCATTTTCGACGTCGGAATCTCCACCACGCGGTGGCCCGCCATGATGGCGTTCCGAAGTCTGGTCAAATAATCTGCTATAGGATCAGTCATTTTTAGTTAATTGATTCAGATTTACCGAACAATATTAAAACTCTCATGTTGAAACCACCCCGGACGCAAGTCCGGGATGGTCCATATTTTGCTTAACGGAGCAATATGGCTAATATTTTACCAGCTTGCTTTCTTGACACCGGGGATAAGGCCGGCGGAAGCCATCTCGCGGAACTGTATTCTGGAGATACCGAACTGCCTCATATATCCTTTGGGACGGCCGGTGAGCTCGCAGCGGTTGTGGAGGCGTACGCGGCTGGCGTTGCGGGGAAGCTTCTGCAGTTTGGTAAGCGCCTCGTAGTCGATGTTGCCCTCGGCGTCGGCCAGCGACGCTTTCTTCAATGCCGCTTTCTTCTCGGCATATTTGGCAACCATGCGCTGACGCTTTACCTCACGCGCTTTCATTGATTCTTTTGCCATTTTCTATATATGTTCAAAAGTGATTGATCTGTAGTTCCGTTATTTCTTGAAGGGGAGGCCGAACTTCTTGAGGAGGGCGAAACCTTCCTCATCGGTCTTGGCGCTGGTCACGAACGTGATGTTCATACCCTGCAGCTTCGGAACGTTGTCGATGTTGATCTCGGGGAAGATGATCTGCTCGGTGATGCCGAGGGTGTAGTTGCCACGGCCGTCGAGCTTGTTGTTGATACCCTTGAAGTCGCGGATACGGGGCAGAGCCACGCGAACGAGACGCTCGAGGAACTCATACATTCTCTCGCGGCGGAGTGTAACCATTACGCCTACGGGCATCTTCTTACGGAGCTTGAAAGCGGCGATATCCTTGCGTGAGAGGGTAGGCACGGCCTTCTGGCCAGTGATTGCCGTGATTTCGGTCACGGCTGTCTCTATGAGCTTCTTGTCCTGGGTGGCGTCGCCGAGACCCTGGTTAATCACGATCTTCTCCAGACGGGGCACCTGCATAGGAGTGGTGTACTTGAATTCCTCGGTAAGCTCGGGAACAATCTTCTCCTTATAGATTTTTGAAAGTGTAGTCTCGCTCATGCCTTGATCTCCTCTCCTGATTTTTTAGCGTAACGCACCAGTTTGCCGGCCTCGTTGCGGCGGCGGCCGATGCGGGTGGGCTTACCGCTCTTGGGGTCCACCACATTAAGGTTAGAAATATGCACCGGAGCTTCAATCTTGACGATGCCGCCCTGGGGATACTTGGCGGTCGGCTTGGTGCTCTTGGAGACAATATTGATGCCTTCCACGATGGCGCGGTTCTTCTTTACCAGCACCTCGAGAACGCGGCCGGTCTTACCTTTGTCGTCGCCGGCGTTGACGTAGACCGTGTCCCCTTTCTTTATATGCAATTTTGCCATTTTTGTATACTTGAGAAATATTACCGATAGAGGGGCATATACCCCTTTGCATCAGAGCACCTCGGGGGCGAGGGACACGATTTTCATGTTGGTAGCACGCAGCTCGCGGGCCACAGGTCCGAAGATACGGGTTCCGCGGAGCTCGCCGTTGTTGTTGAGCAGCACGCAGGCGTTGTCATCGAAACGGATGTAGCTGCCGTCGGCGCGACGGATTTCCTTCTTGGTACGCACCACGACGGCCTTCGACACGGTGCCTTTCTTAACCTCCGACGACGGGATGGTGCTCTTGACGGTCACTACGATAGTGTCGCCCACACTCGCATACCGGCGTCCGGTACCGCCGAGAACATGGATGCAAAGCACTTCCTTCGCACCGCTGTTGTCGGCTACTGTCAAACGTGATTCGGTCTGTATCATGGTTACTTAACTTTTTCGATGATTTCAACAAGTCTCCATCTCTTGGTCTTACTCAAGGGACGTGTCTCCATCAGACGAACCTTGTCGCCAACGGAGCATTCATTCTTCTCGTCGTGAGCGTGATATTTCTTTGTCTTGTTGACAAATTTACCGTAAATCGGATGTTTTTCCTTCCATTTGATTTCGACAGTAATGGTCTTGTCGCACTTGTTGCTCGAAACCACTCCGACACGCTCTTTTCTAAGATGTCTTTTCTGTTCTTCCATTTTTTACAGATTGTCAGCGGGTTGTGTTACTTTGCGGCGGGAGCTGCCTGAGCAATCTCCTTCTGACGCAATACTGTCTTCAGACGTGCGATGTGACGGCGGTCACGTGTAATCTTCGCCGGATTGTCTGAGGGAGTAATCGCGTGCGCTACTTTCAATTCACGATAAGCCTTCTCGGCAGCCTCTATCTGGGCCTGCAGCTCCTGAATGCTTAATTCCTTGATTTCTTCCTTTTTCATTTTTAACTCTCGTTGTTTTGTCGTTTTGCAGACATGACACACCCCCGACCCCTCCCCCTTTCTTGCAAAAGGAGTGCGCCGGGACTGCATCGCCGGAATGGTCTTACCCTTCCGAATCGCAAAATTAATAAAAATTTCCGACTTATCATGCATCCTCCTCCATTTTCAGGCATAAAAAATCTAAAAAACGGGGAAATACCGTAAAAAGGCACCCCCGACCTGCATGAAACAGGACGGGGGAGCCGGATAATCTGTCTATCTGGGAATGGTGCTCAGGGGCACCATCACACGTTCTGGGAGGGGTCGTAGTCGCGGCGCACGATGAACTTTGTGAGCACGGGGAGCTTCTGGGCAGCGAGGCGGAGAGCTTCCTTGGCCACATCGTATGGAACGCCGTCCACCTCGATGAGGATACGTCCCGGGGTTACAGGTGCCACGAATCCTTCGGGGTTACCTTTACCTTTACCCATACGAACCTCGGCAGGCTTCTTGGTGATAGGCTTGTCGGGGAAAATACGGATCCAGATCTGGCCCTGACGCTGCATGTAACGGGTCACTGCCACACGGGCAGCCTCGATCTGACGGCCGGTAATCCATTTCGAATCCAGAGTCTTGATACCGAACGAGCCGAACGCCAGCTGGTTGCCGCGCTGAGCCTCGCCCTTCATCCGTCCCTTTTGTGAGCGACGGTACCTTGTTTTCTTAGGCTGTAACATTATCTTGGGTTCTTTATCTTATCGGTTATTGTTCTTTTTGTTGCGGAAACCGCCACGACCGCCACGGGGAGGCATGGGGCGTCCCGGCTCTTTCTGGCCAGCCACGTAGGAAGGGGTGAGCTCTTTCTTGCCATACACCTCACCACGGCAGATCCATACCTTGATACCGATGATACCTACCTTGGTGAGAGCCTCAAACATAGCGTAGTCGATGTCGGCACGCAGAGTGTGGAGAGGGGTACGACCCTCCTTGAACATCTCGCTGCGGGCCATTTCGGCGCCGTTGAGACGTCCGCTCACCTGCACCTTGATACCCTCGGCACCCATGCGCATCGTGGAGGCAACGGCCATCTTGACGGCACGGCGGTAAGCTACCTTGTTCTCGATCTGACGGGCTATGTTGTTGGCAACAATCTCCGCATCCAGCTCCGGACGCTTGATCTCGTAGATGTTGATCTGCACATCCTTGCCGGTAATCTTCTTGAGCTCCTCCTTGAGGATATCCACATCCTTGCCGCCTTTACCGATAATCATACCGGGACGAGAGGTGGCGATGGTGATGGTGGCCATCTTCAGAGTGCGCTCGATGATGATACGCGACACGCTGGCTTTTTCCAGACGCTTATGAAGGTACTTGCGGATCTTGGAGTCCTCCAGAAGGGTTTCTCCATATTTTTTGCCGCCGTACCAGTTTGAGTCCCAACCGCGGATTACGCCCAGACGGTTGCTGATCGGATTAACTTTCTGTCCCATAATGCGTCAGTCTTTTTTAGAGTCCATAGTGTCAACGAACAAAGTCACGTGGTTCGAACGTTTGCGTATTCTGTAACCGCGGCCCTGGGGAGCGGGACGCATGCGCTTGAGCATCGGGGCTGCGTCCACGAAGACTGTCTTTACGAACAGTTCGCCGGCCTCGGCCTTCCGATCGTTCTTCTGTTCCCAGTTGGCAATAGCCGACCGGAGAAGCTTCTCGACCTTGCGAGAGGCCTCCTTGTTGGAAAATCTAAGTATGCCGAGGGCTTTGAAAGCCTCCTGGCCGCGGATCATGTCCACGACGAGGCGCATCTTGCGCGGCGATGAAGGCACGTTGCGGAGACGGGCTCCGTAGGTGGTCTTCCTGGCTTCCTTTATAGCGTCGGCTGCATTTCTCTTTCTTACACCCATTGTATTCTTTTCTTTTTACTTGAATTGTTTGTGGAGACCGTTATTTTTTCTTATTGCCGGCGTGTCCACGGAAGGTGCGTGTCGGCGCGAATTCGCCGAGCTTGTGGCCCACCATGTTCTCCGTCACGTATACGGGGATGAACTTGTTGCCGTTATGCACGGCGAAAGTATGTCCCACGAAGTCGGGCGAGATCATCGAGGCGCGGCTCCACGTCTTGATGACGCTTTTCTTACCGCTCTCCTCCATTGCTGCGACCTTCTTCTCCAGCTTTACGCTGATAAACGGTCCTTTTTTAAGCGAACGACTCATGATTGCTTCTTTATCAAATTATTTTTTCCTTCTTTCAATTATGTACTTCGAGCTATGCTTCTTGGGCGAGCGTGTCTTGAGGCCCTTTGCATAGAGACCTGTACGGGAGCGGGGATGACCACCGGACTGACGGCCTTCACCACCACCCATCGGGTGGTCTACAGGGTTCATGACAACACCACGGTTGTGGGGGCGACGGCCCAGCCAGCGGCTGCGGCCTGCCTTGCCGCTCTTCTCGAGGTTGTGGTCGGAGTTGCCTACCACGCCGATGGTGGCGCGGCATGTCAGCAGGATGCGACGGGTTTCTCCGGAAGGTAATTTGATGATCGCATAGTTGCCCTCACGAGAGGTAAGCTGTGCGAACGTGCCGGCGGAGCGTGCCATAGAGGCGCCCTGGCCGGGTCGAAGCTCTATACAATGGATGAGTGTGCCGACAGGTATCTTCGACAGGGGGAGGCAGTTGCCTACCTCGGGGGCGGCATTCTCGCCGCTCACTACCGTCTGACCTACCTCCAGGCCGTTGGGGGCTATCATATAAGCCTTTGTACCGTCCTGATAGTAGAGCAGGGCTATGCGTGCCGAGCGGTTGGGGTCGTACTCGATGGTCTTGACCGTGGCCGGTACGCCGTCGTTCACTCTCTTGAAGTCGATGAGACGCAATTTCCTCTTATGGCCGCCGCCGCGATAGCGCGTCGACAGATGCCCCGACGAGTTGCGGCCGCCTGTGCTCCGCTTCCCGACTGTAAGAGTCTTCTCTGGTGTGGTAGCAGTGATTTGTCCTTTGAACACACCAATAACCTTGTGTCTTTGCCCGGGGGTGGTGGGCTTGAATTTTCTTACTGCCATTTTTAAAGATTGCTATAATAGTCGATTTTCTGTCCCTCGGCCACAGTCACGTAAGCCTTCTTGAAGGCATCCTGACGGCCGCGGATGAGCCCTTTCTTTGTGTAGCGCTGTTTGCGCTTGCCCGCGTAGTTGGCGATGTTCACCCTCTCAACGCGCACATTGTACATCTTCTCCACAAGGTCCTTGATCTGGAACTTGTTGGCGTCGGGAGACACCTTGAAGGTGTAGCAGTTCTGTTTCTCGCTGAATGCGGTGGCCTTCTCGGTCACGAGCGGTTTGATCTGTATGTCCATTTCGTGTCTCCTTATTTGAAGTCATTGATTATGGCGATGCTGTCCTCTGTCACGAGCATGGCATCGTTGTTGAGCACGCTGTAGGCATTGAGGTCCATGGCGCGCATCAGCAGCGCGTTGGGAACGTTGCGCACCGACAGGTACACGTTCTCGTTGTTCTCCGGGAACACCAGAAGCACCTTCTTGTCCTCGAGCTTGAAGCTCTTGGCCATGTTGATGTAGTTCTTGGTCTTCGGAGTGTCGAACGAGAAGTTCTCCACAACGATAATCTTGTTATCGTTAACGCGGCTTGTGAGGGCGATGCGGCGTGCGAGAGCCTTCATCTTCTTGTTAAGTTTGGAGCGGTAGTCGCGGGGACGGGGTCCGAACACGCGGCCGCCATGATAGAGCACCGGGCTGTTGAGGTCGCCACGGCGTGCGCCGCCGCCACCCTTCTGACGTCCCATCTTGCGCGTGGAGTAGGATACCTCGCTGCGCTCCTTGCTCTTGTGTGTTCCCTGCCTTTGGTTGCCAAGGTACTGCTTGATGTCGAGATAAAGGGTATGCTCCGCATTCCCCTTCTCCAGGTCACGGCCGAATACCTCCTCGTTGAGGCTGACCTTGCGGCCCGTGTCCTCACCTTTGATGTTGTATACTGCTAATTCCATTATTTCTCAACTAAAACTATTGAACCTTTGGGACCGGGTATGGAACCCTTGATCATTAACAAATTGTGCTCCGGGATCACCTTGATGACCTGGAGGTTCTGAACGGTGACTCTCTCGTTGCCCATCTGGCCGGCCATGCGGAGGCCTTTGAATACCTTAGCGGGGTACGAGCAGGCGCCGATTGAACCGGGAGCACGGAGACGGTTGTGCTGGCCATGGGTTTTCTGACCCACGCCGCCGAAACCGTGACGCTTCACAACGCCCTGGAAACCTTTGCCTTTCGATGTGCCTACCACATCCACGAAACCACCCTCCTGGAACAGATCTACCGTAAGGGTATCGCCCAATGCGGGTACTGTCTCAAACGACTTGAACTCGGCCAAGTGTCTCTGCGGAGCCACGCCTGCCTTCTGGAAGTGTCCGGCCATGGGCTTGGTCACGTGCTTCTCCTTGGCTTCCTGGAAGCCTATCTGCACTGCCTCGTAGCCATCTTTCTCCAAGGTCTTGATCTGCGTAACCACGCAAGGACCAACTTCGATAACAGTGCACGGCACGTTCTTGCCGTCGGCACTGAAAACGGATGTCATTCCGATTTTTTTTCCTAATAATCCTGGCATTTCTTTACGTGTATTTACGATTGATTTTTACTTTGTCAGCGCGGTCAGACTTTTATGGATACGTCCACACCGCTGGGGAGCTCGAGTTTCATGAGCGCGTCGACGGTCTTGGCTGTGGAGCTGTAGATGTCGATGAGGCGCTGGTAGCTCGAGAGCTGGAACTGTTCGCGCGCCTTCTTGTTGACGAAGGTCGAGCGGTTGACGGTGAAGATCCTCTTGTGGGTGGGCAACGGTATGGGACCGCTTACCACTGCGCCGGTGCTCTTTACCGTCTTCACAATCTTCTCGGCCGACTTGTCGACCAGATTGTGATCGTACGATTTGAGTTTGATTCTGATTTTCTGGCTCATATGTTTGTTATGACTATTTTGTCTGCTTATGATTGTTCCGACCCTCTCGCTGTGGAGGGCCGGAACATCTGTGATTTTATTTTAGCAGGTCGACACGGCCGTTGCACTCTGTGAGTACCGAACGGGCTATCGAGGGGCTTACTTCGCTGTAGTGGCTGAAGGTCATGGTGCTGGTGGCACGTCCCGACGTGATGGTACGCAGTGCCGTCACATATCCGAACATCTCGGCCAGCGGGGCGGTGGCTTTCACGATACGTGCGCCACTGCGGCTTGTCTCCATGCCTTCCACCTGTCCGCGACGCTTGTTGAGGTCGCCGATCACGTCGCCCATCGACTCTTCGGGTGTCACCACCTCGATCTTCATGATAGGCTCCATGAGAACCGGACCTGCCTTCTCGCTACCATGCTTGAAGGCCTGGATGGCTGCAAGCTCGAAGCTCAGCTGGTCGGAGTCAACGGGATGGAACGATCCGTCGAGCAGCGTCACTTTCAGCTTCTCTACCGGATAACCTGCCAGAACACCGTTGCGCATGGCTGTCTGGAAGCCTTTCTGTACCGACGGGATATACTCTTTGGGCACGTTGCCGCCCTTGACCTCGTCGATAAACTGGAGGTTACCCTCGAAGTCGGCGTCGGCCGGCTCTATGCGTACGATGATGTCGGCAAACTTACCGCGACCACCGGTCTGCTTCTTGAATACCTCACGCAGCTCTGCCGGCTTGGTGATGGCCTCCTTGTAGGTAACCTGAGGACGGCCCTGGTTGCATTCAACCTTGAACTCGCGACGCAGACGGTCGATGATGATGTCGAGGTGAAGCTCGCCCATACCGCTGATAACGGTCTGGCCTGTCTCCTCGTTGGTCTCCACGCGGAATGTCGGGTCTTCCTCTGCGAGTTTCTGCAGACCCACACCCAGCTTGTCGAGGTCTTTCTGAGTCTTGGGCTCCACGGCGATACCGATCACGGGATCGGGGAACTCCATGGCCTCGAGCACTATGGGATGAGCTTCGTCGCAAAGCGTGTCGCCGGTGCGTATATCCTTGAAGCCTACGCCGGCGCCGATGTCGCCGCAACCTATGCGCTCTTTGGGGTTCTGCTTATTGGAGTGCATCTGGAAGAGACGCGACACGCGCTCTTTCTTGCCCGAACGGGTATTGAGCACGTAAGAGCCTGCATCCACGTTACCGGAGTATACGCGGAAGAAGGTGAGACGACCCACATATGGGTCAGTGGCGATCTTGAACGCGAGGGCGCACATGGGAGCCTCGGGTTTGGGTTCGCGCTTCTCCACCTCGTTGGTGCCGGGTGCTGTGCCTTCGATGGCGCCGGCATCCTCGGGGCTCGGAAGGTAAGCGCAGACAGCGTCGAGAAGAGTCTGCACGCCCTTGTTCTTGAACGAACTTCCGCAGGTCATCGGCTGGATGGCCATGGAGAGCGTACCCTTGCGGATTGCGGCCTTTACCTCCTTCTCGGTGATTGTGGAGGGATCGTCGAAGTATTTCTCCATGAGCTGGTCGTCCACTTCGGCGAGAGTCTCGAGGAGTTTGTCGCGATATTCGTCGGCCTCAGCCTTGAGAGATGCGGGAATCTCTTCCACGGCATACTCGGCGCCCATGGTCTCGTCATGCCAGTAGATAGCCTTCATCTTCACCAGGTCCACAACGCCTTTGAATGTTTCTTCAGCGCCGATAGGAATCTGGATAGCCACGGGGTTTGCACCGAGAAGCTCGCGCATCTGGCGGATCACCTCGAAGAAGTTGGCGCCGGAGCGGTCCATCTTGTTGACGTAACCCAGACGGGGCACATTGTATTTCTCAGCCTGGCGCCATACGGTTTCCGACTGGGGTTCCACGCCGCCAACGGCGCAGAAAGTAGCCACGGCGCCGTCGAGAACACGCAGCGAACGCTCCACCTCTACGGTGAAGTCCACGTGCCCCGGGGTGTCTATAAGGTTGATCTTATATTTGTCGCCGTTGTAGTTCCAGAATGCCGTAGTTGCGGCAGAGGTGATGGTTATACCTCGTTCCTGCTCCTGCTCCATCCAGTCCATGGTGGCGGCGCCGTCATGAACCTCGCCGATCTTGTGTGTCAGACCGGTGTAGAACAGTATTCGCTCGGAAGTGGTGGTTTTTCCGGCATCGATGTGAGCCATGATGCCGATGTTGCGGGTATATTGCAGCTCGTCGTGTTTAGCCATTTTATCTTAATCTCGAATTAGAATCTGAAATGAGCGAAAGCGCGGTTAGCCTCGGCCATGCGGTGCATGTCTTCCTTGCGTTTGAAGGCGCCGCCCTGGTCGTTGAAGGCGTCGACGATTTCAGCGGCCAGCTTGTCGGCCATCGTCTTGCCTCCGCGCTTGCGTGCGAAGATGATGAGATTTTTCATGGAAATCGACTCTTTGCGGTCTCCGCGGATTTCCGTAGGTACCTGGAAGGTGGCGCCACCCACGCGGCGCGATTTCACTTCCACCTGAGGAGTCACATTCTCCAGCGCCTTTTTCCAGATCTCAAGCGCGCTCTTCTCCTCATTGGGCATCTTGGCCTTCACGACCTCCAATGCGGTGTAAAAGATGGTGTATGCTGTATTCTTCTTGCCGTCGTACATCAGGTGGTTCACAAATTTACTCACCTTTACGTCGTGAAACACGGGGTCCGGCAGAATTACCCTTTTCTTGGGCTTTGCTTTTCTCATTGTTGTTTGTTTAGTGTTTTGATTTTGGCTGCTTTTGCAATCTTCAACCAGAGTGTCCTCCGACACCGGTTTACTCAACCATAGCCGCCCGGAAAATCAAAACGGATTATACCTTTTTTGATTT
Organism: uncultured Muribaculaceae bacterium; assembly: GCA_910584525.1. Taxonomy (GTDB): domain Bacteria; phylum Bacteroidota; class Bacteroidia; order Bacteroidales; family Muribaculaceae; genus Lepagella. The sequence continues at coordinate 27,969 of CAJUAT010000031.1, forward strand.
TATAGGGGGTCGCCTTATTATTTCTTGGCGGCTTTGGGGCGTTTGGCACCGTATTTCGAACGGCGCTGCGTACGGCCCTGGACACCTGCGGTATCGAGTGTGCCGCGCACAATGTGGTAACGCACACCGGGAAGGTCTTTCACACGGCCGCCGCGTACCATTACAATCGAGTGCTCCTGAAGGTTGTGTCCCTCGCCCGGAATGTAGCTGTTTACCTCCTTGCCGTTGGTAAGACGCACACGGGCCACTTTTCGCATGGCCGAGTTAGGCTTCTTAGGGGTCGTGGTGTACACACGCACACACACGCCACGGCGCTGAGGACATGAATCCAAGGCAGGCGATTTGCTCTTGTCCTTCAGAACCGTTCGCCCTTTTCTTACTAATTGCTGAATTGTTGGCATTCTGTCGCTTATTTATTTTTTTGGTTATTTCTCTCTGTATCCGCCTCCCTGACATACATACCGAAATGCCCACTAACCAACTGTGTATCAGCTGATTAGACAGACATCATCGGACTTTGAGCCCGGAAAGCGTTGCAAAGTTACTAAATTTTATCCCCACATGCAACCTTTTTACCTTATTTTTTGATTTGTAAACTTTCTCCAAGGAGTGTCTCCGCCATCTCCTGAATACTGTCTCTGTCACCTCTTGAATTCGGAGGCCACGGCATAAATATGCTCGTACATACGGCGGTCGGCGTCGGTAAGGTCTATGTCGCGGCGTCTCATCACCGTTGCCGCCACCTTCAGGAAGGCATCCACCGAGACGTCGCTGAATCCGGCAGGGCTGCCGTTCTGGAAGCTGGGTATGAACGTACGGGGGAAACCGGCGCCGTGGAAGTTGACGCCCACGCCCACCACCGTGGCCGTGTTGAACATGGCGTTGATGGCAGCCTTGCTGTGGTCGCCCATTATAAGGCCGCAGAACTGCAGGTCGGTACGCATGAAGCGCCGCTGCGCGTAGTTCCAGATTCGTATCTTGGCGTAGTCGTTCTTGAGGTTCGACGCGTTGGCGCCGGCTCCGATGTTGCACCATTCGCCGATTACGGCGTTGCCCAGATAGCCGTCGTGCGCCTTGTTGCTGTAGCCGAACACCACCGTATTGTCCACTTCGCCTCCTATGCGGCATACCGGCCCGAAGGTGGTGCCTCCGTAGATTCTCGCCCCCATGCGGATACGCGTGCCAGGACCTACCACCAGAGGCCCGCGCAGACATGACCCTTCCATCACCTGCGCGTCGCGTCCTATATATATAGGACCGTTGGTCACGTTGAGCGTGCATCCCGCCACGCTGGCTCCTTCTTCTATCATAAGCGACGGGATTCCCTCGTCGAGCCATACCGGCCCTATGACGGTCACCGATTTGTCGGGGGCCTGCGACCGCTTTCCCGCACACAGCCGCCGATAGTCTTCTTCTATGGTTCGCGAGTTATGCAGGAAGATGTCGAATACGTAGTTGATGCGCCTCCCCGAGATATCAAATGTCGTTATGTCCGTATCGTCGGCAAGGGGCGTCTCCCCCACTGCGTCGGGCACGTCATGATGCCGTGTAAGCTCCTCGAACCGCTTCAACGTGCCACGCCAAGCCCATAGGCCCTTGTCGTCGCGAAGTCCGTGACCCGGCGCAAGACTTCTCACGGCCTCTGCCATCTCGGCGTTGGCCAACGTACAGCCGGCTATAAACCAGGCCTCTTCATTCTCGGACATCCCGCCCGGAAACTTCTCCTGCAGATATGGGCGGGTGAGCCAGGTATAGTCTCCGGGGAAGAAGGCCTGCCATCGTTCGGCAAGAGTGCACATCCCCATCCTGAAAGCACCAACCGGCCGTGTGTAGGATATGGGCAACAGATTACGGTAGTTCTCCTCCGTATCGAAAAGAACCACCCTGGGCAATATTTCATTCATCGTCATTTCTCGCGAATTTTCGCAAAATTACACATTTATCCGTCCGCAACCAAATATATCCCGATTTTACCACCCGCGCAGGACAAGTTGACAGAAGCCGATGAATACTTTCCTGAGCGGAGATGCCAACTGGCCTTCTCCTTACTTGCTCTTTATAATGACAGATCTATGATTAATCCTTACTATACACAAATCCAAATTTCCCGTTCTTATTCTTTCCATGTCGGATTGAGCAATATATTGCGTGATCCTTTTCCCGTCAACAGTATACACCGATATACAATCTCCTTTCTCCAGTCCCGTAACAAGAAGCCCGTCACTTGTTGTATAAACACGCCATTCCGATAATACTGTGTCCTTAATACCAGAGAGATTTCTATTCAACGCCAGGACTTCACCATCAAGGGTAGCCTCCATAAGGGTTACATACCAGCCCCCCACACCATCAAAACATAGAGTAGGCTGCATTACACCTGCGTATGAACCAATTCCATCAAGCCAATAGCCTCTATCAGCAAGATTATCATTAGCATTTCCGAAACGCGTCATCTTCAAAGGTATCGCATCACACCCATACATGGAATTATATTCGATATTTCCTGTTCTCCATATTTCGAACATATCGGAACCTGCCTGATATTTTAACATAGCATCTTCCAAGTTCTGATACGGATTCACAATTTGAAACTTACAATCAGTTTCAGGATTGAAATCATAAAGTAACGACCAATTCTGAGTATTCCATACCGATAGATAATATACTTTATCCCCTTCTGTCCGTATGACAGACTGCAAGGAACGACGCGTCACGTCTTCACCAATCTTAACTTCCCATAATTTAAGAGCTCTCATATCCCCTATCACAGTATCCCCGTCCAGCTCAAGAGTGACGTATGTTGGATTTTCGAATGGATATGAACCATGTGAGGCATATACCCATTTCATTCCATTCCTGAAGTAATTCTTCGCATCCGTTTGTCCCACCAGCATGAGGACAATAAGCAGCAAATAAAATTTTCTCATATCTTTCCAAATTACTTTTCAACATCCAGTAAAAAATAACCTAATGCCTGATAATTGGGTAATTGCTCAGCCATTACATCTGCCTTGAAATAACCATTACACAATCCACCCCAGCCCCAATCACAATGAAACATCACACCGGTCACCTCTTCTGTCAATTCATTCTGCTCAAACCTGCATCCATCCATCAGCCAAAAATGTCCATTCGACATATTTCGCAATCCCCACACAAAGACCATTTTTCTGTTTTCCCATAATGCTTTACGTATTTCTTCTATATTATCTATGTTATATGAGCTATAATAAGCGGATACACCAAACTTATTCCTTACAAAGAACGAATACATATCCATGAATTTAGTACTCCCAACCTTCTCTCCACCAAGTGTTTTTATGAATTCCGTGTTAACATCAATCGCAATATTATACATTAGCCATGCCACGCTATCAATCCCTTGACTGTATGTATAAACAGGATAGTCATGAGAAGATGAATCTACACACTCTTTGCCACTTATCGCTTTTCGTATTGACTCAAGACAGACAGCAGACCCATGATAATATAATTTATCCTTTAGATGAAGAACGGCTGATGCGATAGCCGTTGCTCCACACCCTGTAGGAAAGCCCGGATATTTTTCATCCACATATTTATTATAAGGATTCCATTGATCAAGTGTTGTTGTAATTCTCGGTATTTGGATATTGAGCAAAAATCGATCTTTCTTCATCGAAATAGTATCAACGACATCTCCAGTTGTGCACGTTATGACATTATCGAAGTAAGATTCTAATTTATCGGCAAATACCGATTTCATAATCTCATTTTCCTCAGAATAACTATCCTCGATTGAATACGCCAATAGCGGACTAATCCTTTTGTCATATGAGATTATTGCGAATCCACCTTCTCTCCCATATTGAAACACATAAGCCAATGTATCACATACGTTCGAATTAGAACGACTTTTGAAATTCCGTAAGATATAACTGACGTTTTTGTCTTCAGCACTTCTCGTAACACCGTCTCCTAATACTGCATAATCAGCAATTGCCTCTGCACTCCTTATAGGCAATTTATACTCGAAACCATCATCATACGGTTTAACCCCAATCAATTCTGTATCATCGATTACATTTCTGTCGCACGCAAACAAAATTGGGAGCAACAATAAAACCGCCAACACACCGAGATTATATAAAATGATTGTATTATCTTTCATTTGCTGACATTTATAGATAACAAATATACTAAAAATATCCGATGCTTCCCAAATAAAATTAACATATTTAACACTCTTTAACTATTTGGATTATCGTATGTTAGTATTCTGAACACATTCAAGACTTGATCCAGTCAGGTTATACCCATGACGGCCGTATAAAATCAATGGCGGAGGGTTTCACAACCATCCGCCACATGTGATTTTTTAGAAGCGCCTGCTTTCACAAGCCCACGTGATTCTTACTCAACCACTAACTTACAATTTTATCACTATTACTAAAAGATTTTTGACTTGCCATCTTTAAAAACTCTCTGACCCTCTGGTCAGTATCAATATAATTCCATCGCAAAATTAAAAAATATTTTTTGCACCCACAACTTATTTTGCATTTTATTCAAACGGCGGAGTCAACTGGCCAGTGCGAAATTACGAAATTTTTCGATTCAAAGCTTGA
>CAJUAT010000032.1 GCA_910584525.1 uncultured Muribaculaceae bacterium
CACGCATTTTTGGCTGAATCTGAAAAATTCATCCACGGAAGTTTGGCAGTGTCCCTGGAAATTATTATTTTTGCAGTGTGTTTTTCATAGTATTAAATTAAGATTAAGGTTTCGGTCAATCTCTTTGGGAAAAGGGATTGACTTTATTTTTTTGCGCGGCCCGTTGGAGCGGCTCCTGTGTAAAATCGGGCGTTATCCGATTCTTCCTATATAAATATTGGCTTTAAAATGATTCACTTATTGAAAGATAGGCAGTATGTTGCATCGGCCGAATTAAATAAATAAGTGCAATACCCTTCATGCAGGGTATTGCACTTCAATGGTCTGAACAAGCAATTTATATCACTGTCGCATATTTTAAAGAAATGAAATTCCTATGACGCGGCAATAAAAATCGGCCTTAAAAATGAATGCTGTCTGTTATAAATTGCTTTGACGCAATCTTATTTTGACGCAATCTTATTTTGAGTCGGTTCTGTCGGCCTCGATAATTTCGAGCAGCCTGTCAATGGCTTCGGAGCAGGGGATATTCTTGACCACACATTCCTTGCCTCTGTATATCGACACCTTGCCGGGGCCGGCGCCAACATAACCATAGTCGGCATCGGCCATCTCGCCGGGACCGTTCACTATGCACCCCATCACTCCTATCTTGAGCCCGGTAAGATGTGCCGTGGCTTTTTTCACCTCTGCGAGTGTTGACTGCAGGTCGAAGAGCGTGCGCCCGCAACTCGGACAGGAGATGTATTCGGTTTTGGAAGTGCGGAGACGCACGGCCTGAAGAATGTCGAGTTCAAGGCGCCCCAGGGCAGAGTTGTCGAAATGCGGATCATTGATTCTTATTCCCGAGCCATAGCCGCAAAGGAGGAGCGTGCCGGCATCGGCGGCGCTTTTGATGCGCAGCTCTTCGAGGTCGGCAGTGTTGTAGGAGAAGGTCATGAGGACAGGCTTCCGCCCTCCGGCATCCACATAGCTGTCGATGGCCGCTGCCATGGCGCCCACAGGATTAGGCCCTTCGGCAGTGATCTCTATGAGGTTGGAGTCGGCGGCAGGCATGTCGTGATGCCATGCCACTGTCGACGTTCCCGGTGGCAGAACGCCGTTGTAAGGAAGGGTGTGTGAACGGGCTTTGTCCTGTAGAGTCGTGGCCGGCTCATCTATCCAGGCATGGCCGTCGCGGGCTGTGATGTAATCGCGCAGCATACGGGCTACGGGTACCTCGTTGCAGGGGTCTTCGCTCAGCGATACCCTGATGGTATCGCCGATACCCATGGCCAGCAAAGCTCCGATGCCGGCAGCGCTCTTGATGCGACCATCCTCGGCGTCGCCTGCTTCCGTAACCCCAAGGTGCAAGGGATAATGCATGTCCTCCTTGTCCATCTCGGCAACCAACAGCTGCACCGTCTCCACCATCACCACAGTGTTGGAGGCCTTGACGGATATCACTATGTCGTTGAAATCATTTTCGCGGGCAATCCTGAGGAACTCCATTACCGATTCCACCATACCTGCGGGTGTGTCGCCGTAACGGCTCATGATTCTGTCGGAGAGGGAGCCATGGTTAACGCCCAGGCGTATGGCGGTGCCATGCTCGCGGCATATCTCCAGAAAGGGCACGAATGTGCGGCGTATGCGTTCTATTTCCGCGGCATATTCTTCATCGGTGAATTCCAGTTTGCGGAACGTTCTGGCGGCGTCCACGAAGTTGCCGGGATTGATGCGCACCTTGTCGGCATGCAGAGCAGCCTCGAAGGCAGCCTTGGGGTTGAAATGCACATCGGCCACCAGCGGCACATCGCACCCCATGTCGAGGAGACGTGTCTTGATGGCGCCGAGACTCGCGGCCTCGCGGATGCCCTGCGTGGTGAGTCGAACGATGTCGGCACCTGATGCCGATAATGCCGCAGTCTGGCGCGCGCTCGACTCTATATCGTTGGTGTCAGTATTGGTCATCGACTGCAATGCTATCGGAGCAGTCCCGCCGATCACGATATTCTTGACTTTTACCGGCGTGCTACGACGACGGACGTAATTATAAAGAGACATGATTGTTAGTGATTAGTGATAAGTGATGAGAGATTGGTGATTAGTGGATGAACATCATCAGATAAACGGCGAGGAAGCCTACGGAGTAACCGGCGAGCACCTGGGCGAGGGTATGCCGTCTTAGCCATAGACGGGCGGAGCCGAGGAGGCCGGCGCAGAAGATGGCCACCACGAGCCATACAGTGATGTAAGGACTCGGGTAGGGATTATGGGTCATGTGCACAAGTAGCGCCACTATGCCGGCTATAGCCGCGCAATGGGCCGATATTTTCCATTTGAAGTTGATGAGAAACTCAATGACACCTGCCACGGCGCCGCCGGCGTAGAACATCGTCACCCACATAGGGAATCCCTTGCTGTGAAGAAACCAGGCAGTCCCGCCCATGCACAGGATGGTGATGATATATGGAATCAGCCGTTCCTTACGACCGTTGAGGCCGATATCGTGCACTATGCCGAAGCGTTTGAGGAGAAGCACAAGAATGGCGGGGACCGCCATGTTGAAAAGCGCCACTATGGCCGTAAACGCCCATTTCGAGGCTTCCGGCACGAAGCTCAGTATGGAGAGACTGAATATCAGGATGATGCCGTACAGTGGCATCATCAGCGGCACAAGCACCCATGACGCTATACGGGCTATCGCGTCAATCACGGGTCGCGGCGTGTCGTCGGGGTCGGAAAACTCCGACATCTCCGTATATTCCGAATTCTCCTGTTCTTCCTGTTCTTCCGGCTTCACCGGCTCTTCCGGAAAGTTCCCCGTAGCCGGCTCTTCCGGCAATTCAGGTTCGTCGCCTAATGGTGACGCAGGGTAATATGATGTCGTATCAAGTTTCATTTCAATAGTATGTGTTGTAGGTTAAACAACATCATCCGGTTTAGGTTTTCGGATACCGCCCACGGTGGCTATGAATTGCGGAGGTATAGGCGTCTCGAAGCGCATGTCCTTTCTGGTCACGGGGTGAGCGAAGCGGAGAGTGCGGGCATGTAGCGCGAGGCGGTGCATAGGACTCTTTTTAGCGCCATATTTATGGTCGCCGGTGATGGGATGGCCCAGGTCGTGGGCATGTACCCGGATCTGGTTCTTCCTTCCGGTGTCAAGCGAGAAGCTGGCCAGAGTATATCCTTTGCCGCGGGTTATCACCTCATAATGCGTCACGGCTATGCGTCCCTCCTCGGGATTGTCGGTGCTGTATACCACGAACTCCGAGTTCTCGGCCAATCGGCTTTTCACGAATCCTTTGTTCTCCTCCAGATACCCTTCGAGCACGGCCACATACTGGCGTTCGAGAATGATGTTGTTCCAGTTGTGGCGGAGCGTTTCCTGCGCCTCCTTGCTTTTGGCGAACATCATCAGTCCGGTAGTGTCGCGGTCGAGACGGTGCACCACATAGAGCTTGTTGAGGGGCGACTCCTCCTTGATATAAGCCTTGATGATGTCGAAGGCATTCTCATCCTTGCGGTGGCTCTCGGTGGCTACCGACAGGAGACCGTAACCCTTGTGGATCACTATCACATGGTCGTCTTCATAAACGAGTTTCACGCGAGGATGTCGGAACACCGGGAAAGGGCGGGAGATGTTTAGCAGCACTTCGGCGCCCGGCTCCACCGGCGTGTCGAACTTGGTGGATACATTCCCGTTGACCTTGAAATGGCCATACTTGAGCCATTTCTTTATGTCGGTTCGTTTGGAATCGGGGCGTCGGGCGGCAATGAACTCCATCAAAGGCACCGCCGAGTCGGAGAGGTTTGTATATGTAAGGATTCTGTCTTCGCGGAAAGGTGTCATGTCGCGGGGCATTGATTGGTGATTATATCGGAGGAGTTTTTGATGAGGAAAGCGGCGAAACGGCAGTCGAGGCATCTGTCGGCGTCGCAGAACTGTTTTCTGAGCTGCAGGAGAGCCTGGGAGTCGGCGGCGGAACGGGGTTCAAGGCCATAGCTTCGCCACTGCCTGATAAAGGTGTTGTTTTCAGGACGGAGGTCTTCCCAGATGTCGAAAGCCTTTTCGCAGGCTTCGAGGTCGCCGATGGCTGCGGAATAGGCGAAGAGCACCGGGGCCACGAAGTTGATGAGGAGCAAATCCACGGAAGAGTCGGAGAGGGCCTGTGCCGCGGAGCCGGGTCGGTCGAAAGCCGAGTGTGTCTGCCAGTAGCCGTCGGCATCCCATATGAAGAGATGTCGGAGTGCCTCGGTGTCGTGGCGTCGGTCGAGCATGTCGCCCAGCAGCGTGAAGCCGTCGAGCAGCAGATGGCTCAACATCGCTATGCGCCGGTGGGGAAAGTTGCCGGGGCGCGTGCGGGCATATTTCCATATGTCGGCACGCATGGGCCGTAACCCGTATTTGCGGGCCAAAAAGAAATATTCGCGACACAGCTGCTGGTAATATTCGTCGAACATATACAGCGACGTGTCGAGCATTCCTGCCTGGCCGAAGAGGAGAGCCTGCAGCTGGAAAATGTCGTCGCAGTGATGGGCGAGGATGTTGAGGGGGAGCGACCTGGCGAGCATCTCGAAAGGGTCGCCGTTGAGAGATGCGCCGAAAGCGCGGGCGAGAGCCACGAAGCATGTGCGGCTCCAGTCGTTGTGAAATTCCCGGGCATAGTTTCGTATCCTGTCGGCCTTGGCGTGCATTCTGTCGATGGCGAGGGTGGAGAGCCAGTCGGCGACATGCAGCGGTGGTATGGCGCTTATTTTGTCGCGGCACGCAACATCGCCGATATGTGCCGACAGGGCGCGGTACATCGTCTCGAACGACGGCGGATATGTCATCACAATCTGGGGGAGTTCACGGGAGTCGCTCATGACTATGCGGGCATCGTCGTGGCCTACCACGTGGAGAATCACGTTGTCGTAGGCCGGGTCGCTGTCATGGCCGTGGCGGTACCAGTCGCTGGCATGCTCGTGAATCTCGATGTTGCCTACCCATTCCTCGCCGTCGATGTGGATACGCCCGTTAAGGAAGTCGGGACCCGCATCGGTGTTGTGGAGTCCCGGACTGTGTACGCATATCTTTTCCCCGCGGACCGTGGTGAAATGATGGCCCGACAACCGTTGTTTCCACAGATATTGGTAAAGCATCTCCATGGGATGGGGTAGGGATATGCAGGGATATGCAGGGTTATATGCGGGCACTTCCGGCGGAGGCCGGAGGCCTCTGAAGCATTATTGCTTCAGAGACCATTCGGCGCCGTTTTTTGTGTCTTTTACGGTGAAACCGAGTTCTGCGAGACGGTTGCGGATAAGGTCGGAGGTGTTCCAGTCTTTGGCGTTCTTGGCGTTTGCCCTGACTTCGAGGAGGAGGTCGACGGCCCCCTTGTAAGGGGTAGTGTCGAGACCTGCGGCCTCATCTTCGGGGAGGATTCCCAAGAGGTCGGTCAGGATGGTGCCGAAGAGCTTTTTAAGGCTGTCGATGTTGTTTTGCGACAGATTCAAGATACCGTCGCCGGCGGCGTTGATGACTTTCACGGCCTCGAAGATATGGCTCAGCGCTATGGGCGTGTTGAGGTCGTCGTCGAGGGCTTCGAGAGCTTTCGCCGTGAAATCGGGTATGTCGGCATCGGTGTCGGTGGTCGCTTTCAGATTGTTGAGACGCGTGCGTGCCTCGTTGAGCTTCTGCAGGGCCTTTTCTGCTCCCTGCAGCGCTTCGTCGGAGAAGTCGACGGTGCTCCTGTAATGTGCCTGAAGGATGAACAGGCGTATCACCATCGGCGAGTAGGGACGGCTCAACAGCTCATGCTCTCCCTTGAAGAATTGCTCCAGGGTGATGAAGTTGTTGTAGGATTTGCCCATCTTCTTGCCGGCGATGGTGATCATGTTGTTGTGCATCCAGTATCTGACGGCGGGATGCCCCTGGGCGGCCACGCTCTGGGCGATCTCGCATTCATGGTGGGGGAACATGAGGTCCATGCCGCCGCCGTGAATGTCGAAAGTGTCGCCGAGGTATTTGCGGCCCATCGTGGAGCATTCGAGGTGCCATCCCGGGAATCCCTCGCTCCATGGGCTGGGCCAGTGCATGATATGCTCCGGAGCCGCCTTTTTCCATAGGGCGAAGTCGAGGGGCGAGCGTTTTTCGCTCTGGCCGTCGAGTTCGCGAGTGGTGTTGCGGAGCTCGTCGATATTGCGTCCCGACAGGATGCCGTAATGATGGTCCTTGTTGTAGCGGGCCACATCGAAGTATATGCTGCCGCAGCTCTCGTAGGCATAGCCCGACTCGAGGATGCGCTTCACATATTCTATCTGCTCTATGATGTGTCCGGAGGCGTGGGGCTCGATGCTGGGCGGAAGCACGTTGAGAGCCTCCATGTCATGGTGGTAGCGGTTGAGATAGTACTGCACCACTTCCATCGGCTCGAGCTGTTCGAGACGCGCTTTCTTGGCTATCTTGTCCTCGCCCTCGTCGGCATCATGCTCCAGATGTCCCACATCGGTGATGTTGCGCACATACCTTACCTTGTAGCCCTTGTGCAGGAGCAGACGGTAGAGGATGTCGAAAGTGATGGCGGGGCGGGCATGTCCCAGATGAGCGTCGCCATAAACCGTGGGACCGCATACGTACATACCCACGTGCCCCGGCATAAGAGGCTTGAAGGCCTCTTTATTCCGGGTCAGGGTGTTGTACAACAGCAGTGTCGATTCCATCGTCCTGTCAATTGTTGCCGGCCTGGCTCTTGGCCTGGGCGGGCATGATCTCGCCGAACTGTGCCTCGTATTTCTTGATGTTGTCGGTAAGGGCGAACATCAGTTTCTTGGCGTTCTCGGGGCTCATGATCACGCGTGATACCACCGGAGCCTGGGGCATCCCGGGAGCCGCGAAGATGAAGTCGATGAGAAACTCGCTGGGGCTGTGGCCGATCATGGCGAGATTCGTGTACTTGCCGTCGGCAAGCTCAGGACGTAACTGTATCTGTAGCTGGTTCTGGTTCTGATTCTGATTTTCGTTCATAATTTTTATTATTGGATGTGTCTGATATTGGTCCGCAAGTTCTCTGTGCGTGCCGCTATATCAATGCGAAATTAGCAAAAATTCCTGACATTTGCAACACTGGTGATTCTGCCGTCGGCCATATGGACTGTGGTGTCGGCGATATCGGCCAGTGTGGGGTCGTGGGTCACTATCACGAAAGTCTGGCCGAGGTCGTCGCGTAATGTTCCGAAGAGCCGGAGTATGTCGTCGCGGTTATGCGAGTCGAGGCTTCCGGTAGGTTCGTCGGCGAAGACCACCGACGGATTGTTGACGAGGGCTCTCGCCACGGCGGTGCGTTGTCGTTCGCCGCCGCTGAGGGCCGAGGGCTTATGGTCGCAACGGTCCGACAGTCCCAGCATTTCCAGCAGCTCCCCGGCGCGTGCCATGGCCTTGCGTCGACTCTTGCCTCCGATCATGCCGGCGATGGCAACATTCTCCTGTGCAGTGAACTCACCGAGAAGCTGGTGAAACTGGAAGATGAATCCGATATGGCCGCTGCGGAACGCCGACAACTTCCTGTCGTTGAGGCCGCTCACCGACACGCCGTCATATAGAATCTCCCCACGGTCGGGCCGGTCGAGAGTGCCGGCTATCTGCAGCAATGTGGTCTTCCCGGCACCGCTCGGCCCAAGGATGGTGACTATCTCCTTTTCTCCGATGCGCAGAGATACATCCCGGAGCACTTCAAGACTCCCGTAACTCTTGTATATGTTTCTGATTTCAAGCATATTCAGTGATTTCAAGCATATTCAGATTCCCGAGATTTTTCTTATCACGTGGTTGGCCAGGAATATCCCGAAGATAGCCGGGATTGAGGCTATGGTGCCGAAGGAGGAGCGTTTGTTTGGCTCGTCGAGAGGAATCACGGAATGACGTTCAGGCCTTTCGGTGCTTGCCACGACGGTCAAGCCGGTGCGGATTCCCTGTTTGCGGAGTCGTTGGCGCACCACTCTGGCAAGGCCATCCTCGCGTGTGTCGGAAATGTCGTGATACCCCACTTTCGACGGGTCCACACGTCCGCCGGCCCCCATGCTGCTGACCAAGGGTATCCCATGCGTCAGACAATGGAGAATAAGCGCCATCTTTGGCGCCACGGTGTCGATGGCGTCAATCACGAAGTCATACCCCGCGTCAAGCAGCGGGGCGACACTTTCGGGAGTGATGTAGGTCTTAAGAGGATTTACATCAATCTCGGGGTTTATGTCGCGGAAACGGGCGGCGAAGAGCTCTACCTTGGGGAGGCCTATCGTGGAATGCAGGGCTATCAGCTGACGGTTGATGTTAGAGGGGGCCACATCATCTGCATCCGCCATGGTGATATGTCCCACGCCGGAACGGGCAAGCATTTCAGCGGCATAGCCGCCGACACCTCCGACACCGGCCACGAACACCCGGCTGCGCCTCAGCCGTTCCATAGCATCCGCCCCTAACAGTGTCTCCGTCCGCCCCTCCCACTTATCACTAATCACTTATCTTTTATCATTTATCATTAATTCCTGATCCAGCTTCCCTGAAACCCTGTTTCCTCCAGAGTCTTGATGACCTGGCTTGCCGTTTCGGCGTCTTCGGGAATGCCGTGCACTTCGAGCACTTTGTCGACGTTGTCGAGGTCAAGGTCCCAGTTGGCGTTGGGGAACTGACGGTTTACAGCCTTCAGAATGGCGGCTTTGCAGCCGGCGCATCTTGCGTTTGTCTTGAATTTCATAGCTTGATTTTTGTTAGACGTAAAGAATTTGTGACCACGCAGACAGAGCTCAGTGCCATGGCGGCGGAAGCGAACATGGGTGTGAGCATGAATCCGAGCGGATATAGAGCTCCGGCAGCCAGCGGGATGCCGAGGGTGTTGTATATGAATGCCCAGAAGAGGTTCTGGCGTATAATTCTGACAGTAGTTCTGGAGAGTCTTACAGCGGCGGTGACGGTGTTGATGTTACCGGCCACGAGGGTGATCTGGGCGGTTTCGAGGGCAATATCGCTGCCGCCGCCGAGAGCTATGGAGACATCGGTCTTGGCGAGGGCTTCGGCATCGTTGATACCGTCGCCGGCCATGGCCACCTTATGGCCTTCGGCCTGCAATGCGGCTATTACCTGCAGCTTGTCGGCGGGGCTTACCTCGGCATGGACGGTGTCGATGCCCGTTTCGCGGGCCACTGTCAAGGCAGCGGCCTTGCGGTCGCCGGTGAGCAGCACCGGCGTGATCCCCTCGCGGCGCAGTGTGGCTATGGTATCGCCGATACCGGCACGCAGTGTGTCGCGGATGCCTATGGCCGCCACGAGCCGGCTGTCGGCGGTAACGACGGCAATGCTCATGCCTCGCCGTTCCATGTCGGCGATATGCATGCGCAGCTCTATGTCGTCGGAGGCCGCAGCAAGTGCCGGATTCCCTATGCGGTAGAACGTGCCCCCGCTGACAGCCTCCAGACCTTCGCCTGCCTTGTAACTGTATGTGTCGGGATGTACCGGGACTGTGCCCTTCTTTTTGAAATATCCGCAAATGGCCTCGGCCAGCGGATGCGTGCTGAGCATCTCGGCGCCGTAAATGACGCCTTCCGCCTGGAGGATTTCGTCATGGTCCATGTCGCGGGCAAAAAAGATTTCCGCCACTTGTGGACGTCCTTCAGTGAGGGTTCCTGTTTTGTCGAAGACGATGGTATCAATGTCGGCGAACTGCTCGAGGGCGGCGGCATCCTTTATCAGGAATCCGTCGAAAGCGGCGCGGCCTATTGCGGCCATTATCGCCGTGGGAGTGGCGAGACCCAGAGCACAGGGACAGGCTATCACCAGCACCGATATGGACGTCACCACTGCCTGGGGGAGATATTCGGTGCCGATGCATATCCATATTATGAAAGTGATGATGGCTATGGCAAAGACAGTAGGGACGAAGATGGCGCTGATTTTGTCGACGATACGCTGCACGGGCGCCTTGGAAGCCTGAGCCCTGCGCACGGAGGCGATGATGCGGGCCAGCTCGGTGGCGGCTCCTATGCGGCTTGCCGTCACGGTGAGCGTCCCTTTGTCGCACAGGGTGCCGGCAGTGACGGAAGTCCCCGGCGTTTTCTCCACGGGTATCGGTTCGCCCGTGAGCATGCTCTCGTCGACGGTGGCTTCTCCGCTTTTCACCTTGCCGTCTACGGGTATCCGCTCGCCGGGACGTATGGCAATGTTGTCGCCGGGACGTATCTCGCTTATGGGCACAGGTGTCAGGCTACCGTCGGCAGCTACTTTCAGCGCCTCTTTGGGCTGAAGGCCCATGAGGGCACGCAACGCATCGCCCGTGTGCCGCCGGCTGCGCATCTCCATATATTTGCCGGTAAGCACGAAGGCGATGATCATGGCCGCCCCCTCATAGTAGAGACCGGCATCTATGCCATGGCCGGCAAGAGCCTCCGGCAGGATGGTGTTGAAAACGGAGTAGAGAAAACTTATCAGCGTGGATATGGCCACGAGGGAGTCCATGTTGGGAGCTTTGGCTGCAAGAGCGCGGAAACCGCGGCGGTAGAAGTCGATGCCGCACCAGAACATCACCACGGCGGTGGCTGCCATATATATCCATGGCAGCGCGGCCATATGTATATGCGCCATACATGCCACGCACAGAGGAATGGTGATGGCCCAGGCCACAGCGAGGCGGCTGCGCATGCGTCGGAATGCCGACAGTTCGCGGGCTTCAGCCTCGGCTTCGGCGCGTGCCTCGTCACTTTCTACTATCAGTACATACCCTGCCTTGTCGAGGGCACGGGCCATCTCCTCAGGGTCGGTAAGAGCCGGATCCCAGGTCACTTTAAGCGTCGCCGAGGCATAATTGACCTCCGACTCCTCGACGCCACGGATGCCGGCAACCGTTTTCTGTACCGTATTGGCACATACGGCGCACATCATGCCGCTTACCGGAAATATCCGCTGTTCGTTGTGGTTTACAGATTTCTTATTCTCCATTCTTTGGGATACATGTTGTTGGCCCGGTTGCCGATGTTTTTGACGAATCCGAGAGGATGACCTTTGTAAGCTACAACGGTCAGTCCTCTGGGGGCGTCGTCGGGAAGCCTCAGGGCGTTATGCCTCAGGTAGTCGAGAGCCGTTTCCAATGTAATGTCGGCAACGGGATATTTGTTCATGTCGAAGTCGGTGGCGAAAGGAGCCAGTTCTTCGGGGATGCCGTCGGCGAGTATCCGGCATCCTTTGAGAATGCGTTCGAGGTTTTTGACACTCTTCTTCGGAGTCTGCAGAGCCCCCGGTTTTCTGAGCAGGGCTACGAAAAGGCCTTCAGCGCGGGTAATGTGTGGCATGAACCGCAACGCCGTCCCGGCGGCCACGCCCGGGACGGCGAGTTCCACAGGCTCCAGACCATGACTGTCGATGAGCCATTGAAGATTGTCGTCGTTTTCAGTGGTATTGAAAGTGCATGTGGAATATATGAGGAGACCACCGGGGAGGAGGGCGTCGACGGCGTTGGCAAGGATATTTTTCTGCAACGCGGCGCATTGGCGAACGAGGGCCGGCGACCATTGAGTGCGGGCCACTGGTTCTTTGCGCATCATGCCTTCGCCGGAGCAGGGAGCATCCACGGCCACTATGCTGAATAAAGGAGTGCGGGCGAACGCCGCGGTGTCGGCATTGGTTACGGTGATGTCGGGGTATCCCCATTTGATGAGGTTCTCGCGGAGTACGGCAGCCCGGGAGGGTACAAACTCATTGGCGACGAGACGCCAGCCGTCGGGGAGGGCATTGATGATGGATGTGGATTTTCCGCCCGGCGCGGCACACATGTCGAGGGCCAGTCCCGGGGGCATCCCGGCGGCATGTCGGGCCACGATGCTTTCATAAATCATGGATGCCGGTTCCTGAACGTAGAACACGCCGCCATGCATCAGCGGGTTGAGTGTGAAGGGACGCCGCTCGGGAAGATAGAATCCCGACCCGCACCATGGCACAGGCTCAAGGCCCTCATAGCCTGTAAGCTCCTCAACCGCGTTAATCCCTGCGGCAAGCGCCGACGCTCCTTTGCGCCGGTTGATTTTCACCGATGTCGTGGCCGGACCATCAAGAGCCGCCAGCAACGACGCCCCGTCGATATCCCCGCGACCCATCACATTCTCTCTGAATCCTTCCGGCAACTCTTTTTCCATACCGCAAAATTACAATTTTTTAGTGAGTGTTCATTTCGAGGTCGGTGAGGCTACGGGATATGACGTAGGCGTACATGGTCACGAGGACATGTACAGCCTCACGCAATTCGGCATCTGGAATCTCCGGGGCACTGTGTGCCTCCTCGTTTCTCCAGACGCGCACCTTATCCAGATAGTCGCGAAAGCGGTAATAGCGTGCGTCGGTAGTATGCTTTAGTCGCTTCAGGGATTCATGGCCGAATATGCAATCCGAGAATGTGGTGCTGTCGGCTGAGCCTTCACGTGTAGTCAGTTCGCGGTTGTTGATGAGGTAATAGAGCTTCTTCAGGAATGGCTCGAATTTGCCTACAAGAGTGTTGAAATGGGCACGCCGATCCAGTTCGGTCAAGTGCTCATTGCAAAGCAGATGATTGAAGGAGTTAATCAGCAGGTCATTGGCTCCGTTCAGTCTCGGTTTTGCGGTTCTCTTCTGAATCACATTGATAAGATATTCCGCAACCACATCGAGGCGACGCGAGGTCTGAGCCAGTTCAATAAATTCATCCCGTATTTCAGCCACAATCTTCTCAGCAAGACGGTGCAGGTCAAGGTCGATACTGCTTTGCTGGTTGTTGCGCAAGGCCATATCGAGAATACCGCGGATATACTCGCGGGCAAACGGTGTGTCGTTGATAAACTCCTCATAAAGGTCTATCCCTTTGCCGCTCATATCCAACACAAGGTCCTGGGCGCGTTCCGAGAACAGTTCGCGCAATACACCGTAAGAATTGCCGCTTCTGACAGCTTCGTTTATCTTCTCGTCGGTAAGCATCAGGTGGTTCAGCGGACGGAGCACGATGTCATGGTCATCCAAGAAACCCTTGTACGGCTCGTTCACGATGTCGAGTATCTCGCGCAGCGGTCGTTTCTCATCTTCCGCCGGTGCCTTGACGTCGCCGATGCGTGATGATTTCAACTCCGCATCCTCATCTTCGAGCGCGATGGTTCCCTCCATTATCATCTGCAGACGGAGCTTGTTGAGGTCTACACGGTCGAGAATCTCCATCGGCAGAGTCTCGCGGGTGTATTGCAGACGGGGATAGAGGGCGCGGAGGAAGATATATTCACGCTCCAGGTCCGGGTCGCAGTATGTGAGCAACTGAGCCATGAAACCATAACTGCGGATATAGCGGTTCACAAGTTTGCGGTACTTGTCCTTATCGTCGTTGCTTAACGGAGTCTCACGCTCCTTTACAATCGAATTGCAGAGTGATACGGCAGAGGCGACATCCTGCTTCATCATGTATTCAACCACGCGGTCGCGTTCCGAGTCGTTGTACAGCTTGAATGCCTTGATGTCGTCGAGAAGGGTATAGAGACGCTGGGTATCGACCTCTCCGGTGAGAATGGTGGTCTGATAATATTTCTGGAATGCCTTCTGCACTGCATCGGCATCGTTGCGGAAGTCGATAACCATCGTGTCTTCTTTCTTCACTCCTCCCTTGTCATAGCAGCGGTTGAGGCGCGAGAGGGTCTGTATGCACTGGATGCCGCCGAGTGTCTTGTCAACAAACATGGTGTGGAGCAAAGGCTGGTCAAAACCGGTCTGGAACTTGTCGGCCACAATCAGTATGCGGTATTCCGGCGTGTCGAATGTCTCGCGGATTTTGTCGTCTTTGATGCCCCAGCCGTTCATTTTGTCCTCGGTGTACCTGGACCCGTCGGGCAATTCGACTTCTCCCGAAAAAGCCACGAGGGTCTTGATCTCACCTCCATATTCCTCGGCAATCAGATTGTCGAAAATCTTCTTGTAGCGCACTGCCGAAGCCCGACTGTCGCTCACGAACATCGCCTTCGCCCGTCCTCCGATCTTGTTGCGCGTATGCTGCATGAAGTAGCTGAGTGCAAGCCGCGCCTTCAGCGTCATGTTCTCAGGCTCGGAGTTGAGCTTACGGAGAATCAACGCCACCGACTTCTTCTCTCCGTAAAGTTCCTCCGATTCTTTGGCCACGCCTTCCGTTGTCATCGCCATTGTAGGATGCGCAGTGTTCTTCTCGATGTATTCAAACATCGTTTTGTAGGTGGTGTAGTTCCGGAGCACATCGAGAATGAACTTCTCGTCGATGGCTTGTTTCATTGTGTAATAGTCGTGGGCCACGTATCCCTCCGGAGTTTTCTTTCCGAAGAGAGCGTAGGTCTTATCCTTCGGTGTGGCTGTAAATGCGAAATAGCTGATATGACTCATCTGCTGGCGTTGGGTCTGCATATACGCCATCAGAGCATCCATCTGATTCTCATAACCCTCGGCATCCGCCTGTGCCATCGCCTGCTGAATATCAGCCTCCGTCGACAGAGCGGCGACGATGTCCTTGGCACTTTCGTTGCCGATAGCGGTGTGAGCCTCGTCGATGATTACGGCATAGTTGCGGTGCTTCTCGCGTTTTAGTTCGCTGAGCGCATAACTGAATTTCTGAACTGTGCTGACGATTATCCTTCCACCTTCGTTGATAGCTTTGGCGAGTTTCTTGCTCCCCCGGCGGATATCTTTCACTACACCGGCCTCTGTTGCGAATGCGTTGACATCATCAGCCATATTTGCATTCAACACGATGCGGTCCGTCACCATAATGATGGAGTCGAACACCGGAGTCTGGTCGGGATTGACGAGGTTCACCAGCTGGTGGGCAAGCCACGCCATCGACTTTGTCTTACCGCTTCCTGCCGAGTGCTCGATAAGGTAATTGTGGCCGGGTCCATCCTCTCCGACCCACTTGATGAGATTGCGCACCACGCGCAACTGATGGTAGCGGGGGAAGTATGTCACGCTCTTGCCGTCGCTCTGCACATTCTTGATGAAATGGTCGAGGATGTTGAGCAATGAGTCCGCCTGCCATATATCGCGCCACAGATAGCTCGTGGCATAATCGCCCGGCACTTGCGGATTGACCGAATCCACATTGAAGGGCAGGAACGCCGTGTCCTCGCCGTTGAGGAACGTTGTCATGAAGGCATAGTTGTTGTCTATGACGAAATGCACCAATGCCGTGCGTAGCATCGGATTCTTCGGGTCGCGGTCGTGGCGGTATTGCCAGATTCCGTTGGTATAGTTCTGACCGGAGCCTTCGTTTTTCAGTTCGGCGGTGATTATCGGGAAACCATTGAGAAGGATACAGAGGTCGAGTTCATTTCCCTTGTCGGCTTTGTCGAGCGAATAACGCATCTGGCGCACCACGGCAAAGCGGTTGGCGAGATAGAGCTGATGCAAGGCCGAGTCCTCACCGGCGAGCGTCGGCTTGGTCTGCATTAACTTGATGGGAATCCCCTGTATCTTCAAGCCTTTGCGCAGAATATCTACCAACGAATGACCGTTGTCGAGCTTTGAGTTGTAATCCTTGATCACGGCATCGAGAGCGGCGTCGCCGGTTTTGAAACGCTTTACAAGGCGGTTCCATGTATCGGTTTGCGCGTGAATGAACTGCCAGAGCATATCGGGGTCAACCAGCCGCTTGATGTCGAAATCGCCGGGAGTACGCTTGATATATAATGGCGAAGCTAACAAAGCAGCCTCGATATGTTCTTCAAATTTTGTTTCGTTGTCGATATTCATGGTATCAATCGTTTTCGTTGTTGGAATAAGTTTCTATAATGTTCTTCAATTCCTTTTCAGAAGGGAGCATGCTGTTTAGGCGCTCCATGAGTCTGTATTCCGCAACACCCAACGGTTGCGACATTCCCCGGAATGACCATTCAACAACAGTGTTGTCTTTCGACTTGCAGATGAGCAGACCGATTGTCGGGTTGTCGTCGTCCTGTCGCATCAATTCATCAACTGCCGAGACGTAGAAATTCAGTTTCCCGGCAAATTCGGGAATGAATGGAACTACCTTCAACTCGCAGACTATATAGGCTTTCAGCCGGGTGTGGTAAAATATCATGTCGGGCACGAAAGTCTGACCGCCTGGCATTCTCAGCTCCATCTGACGGCCCACGTATGCAAAGCCCTGTCCGAGTTCGAGCAGGAAGCGTGTGATGTCGCCCGCGAGTGCATCTTCGAGCTGACGCTCCGAGGTAATTTTCTTATCGATAAAGCCGAAATCATACGGACTTTTGAGTATGGCTTTTGCAAGGCCGCTGTAAGGAGCGGGCAGTTTCTCGTCGAAATTGGTTATCGCCTTACCCTCCTTGTGGTATAAGTCGTCGTCCATCTCCGCTGCCAGTTCCGGGCGACTCCATCCATTTTCGATTGTTTTCTCAATGTAAAACAAAGCCTCTGCAACACTTTTGCTGCGGGTGAAGATGTCAATATGTTGCCCCCATGCGACAGAACCGAAATCAATCGGCATTTCGTCACTAACTTGGTGACTATTTACACCTTCAAAATCGTCAACGACTCGTTGACGATTTGCATCACCTTGATTATAAAACTCATACCAGCGTTTTGCGTATTTGATATTAGTGACTGAGAAGCCGGTCTGATTGGGAAACTCCGTTTTCAAATCAAGGCTGAGACAATCGAAGAATGCCGTACCCCATTTGGCAGATTTGTAAAGCTGTGAAATATCACGCCCCATCGACCAGTAAAATTCGAGCATTTCGGTGTTGACCTTGACCGCAGCCTTGATTTGCGAACGGCGAAAACGTTCTTTCAGCCGTCCAAGTAGCTGTGCATATTCTTTGCCGCTGACAACACTGTCTCGCTTCACAAATGCCGGTTTGTTGTCATTCTTTGCCATAGCCTCAGTTCGATTAGATGATTTTACGTTTGCCGGTCACGACTTCTGAAATGATTGACTGACGCAGTTCCGTCAACGTCTCGCGCTTCTTGATGAGTTTCGCCCTCAATCCGTCAATCTCAGCACATTTCTTGTCTAGATAGTCAGCGATGGCCTGCTGCTCTGAAAGTGGAGGAACAAGTATATGTAAATCTTTTATTATACTTGAGTTAAGCCCGTCCATTATTGAGCCTTTCTTTTTTAAACTAAGCTCTGATATAATTATATTGGAATTATCTTTATCGTAGATATATTCAAAATATCGAGAATTGTATAAATTAGTATTCAATCGTATCTTTACCACATGAGAATCCATAATGCCTGGACAAATATGAGAAGGTACAATGCTACATTTTCCGATTGTGCCCATCATGGAAATTAGAATATCGTTTTCTTTGACTTCATAAGCTTGTAAATTTTTGAATATTGATGCAGAAACTGTGCCGATACCTGCCTTAAAGTCTTTTCCTACAATATTCCACTGTCCATATACCTTATATGGTAGACCTGTAAGGACATGCCCAGTTAAAGCACTGCCAAATGGACCAATTTTAATTCCATTTTTTGTTTGTTCTATAATATTGCGAATTCTTGCCATAGCCCAATGTTTGGGAATATCGCCAATCCAATCGATGCCGGAGGGGCGCAGAGGGACATGGGGATTAAGGCCACGGGTGACGACACGCGAAATTTCGCTCTGTTTCAATTCGTCAATCAACTCAATCTCTCGGTCAACCTTGGCAATCGCCGCATCAATCTCCCCACACTTTTCATCCAACCATGCCGCTATCGCCTCCTGCTCCGCAAGAGGAGGCATTCCTATAATTAGATTTTTAACCTTGGTAGAAGTTATAAGAGGTTGAGCATTAGACTCATTTAACTTATTGAGGTTTGCAGCTAAAAGCAAATAATAAAGGAATTTAAAATCTTTTTTAGGAATGCATATTAATGAATTATCAGTAGCCCATGCCCGTTGTATTATTGGTGTTACACAACCACAGCGGGCACCAACACGACCAATGATAAGTGTATTTTCTGAAACATTACTTTTCGACGCGAAACCAATTTGTTCACCACCACCAAATACGGGTATTTTATTATCATCAGATATTTCATCTTTAGAAATATAATCACCTGAATCGATGTGAATATGGTGTTTTAGCTTACTTACGGTCCAATGGCTCGGAATGTCACCGATCCAGTCGATGCCGGAGGGCTTGTATGAATCGTAGCGCTGTTTCATAGGGCTATGATGTGATTTGCGCATACATGTGTGCGTAATTTGTAGCTTGTTGTCAATCAGCTTATTTGTTGATGAGATTACGAATGCGCCGTGTTCGCAATTCGGAATGCGTCTACACTGCGGACGTTTTTGCCGCACTAATCATTATGTGCCTCATTCAGTCGACGTAGAGCTTCTTCGCCGGATATTCGGATGGGCTTGCCATCTTCATCCGCGAATACCACTTTTTCTCCAAGTTTCGCACTTCGTACAAACAATTCACGCTGCGCTTTTAGTATTCCACGACCTATTGCATCGAATAAGTCTATTCTTTCCTGGTCCGACATGACTCTTTTATTTTATTGAATTTTTCGTTATCAATAATTCTGTTGTTCACTATAATGGGATTCATGGCGCCTCCGTTTTCATATAACGCCCAAAAATCAACAATAGGTACGAATACATTAAAAAGATTGTAAAGTCCGCTCCAATATCTTCGATAAATCACATCATTCGGGATGTTATGGCCTCCGGCTGCCACGCGGGCCGCTACTCGTTCCTCAGCCATTTCAGGAGAGGGAAGCCAAAAAAAGAGCAATATTACCGTATAGCCATTATCTTGAGCCCGTAATATCAGATTCCTATAAGATTTTGTAGCAAGAGTTGTTTCTATTGCGAAAGAAATACCTGACCTTAATAAATAATCTATACGTTGGAGCATGATTCGCCCGGCTTCAATGGCAACTTCTTCCGGTTTAAACGGAGAAATGCCCTTGGCAATCTCATCGGCATTGACAAACTCGCGACATTTCAACACCTCGGGCAAAATGGTCATCGATGCCGTGGTTTTGCCGGCACCGTTACATCCTGCAATGATATATAATTCTTTCATCGTGCTTCGGAGATTAAGGATTGGAGTGCGGATGTGGTGTCGGCCTCGAGAGCCATGAGGTCGGCGAGGATTTCGGAACTGTCGCGCAAGGGCGTGTAGCGGTAGAAGAGGCGGGTCAACGGGAACTCACAACCTACCTTATCCTTGCTCGGGTCGCGCCATGCGTCGGGAACAAAAGGCAATACCTCGCGGGTAATATACTCGTCGATATCATCCTTCATGGGGATTGTCTCGGTGTCGGTGAGCGCCGGGTCAATCGCCATGCCGCTGTCGGGCTTGCCGGGTGTGTTGAAGACCGCCGGTGCCTCCGGGTCTTTGATACCGAGGGTGCGGACGAGTTTCACAAAGCCCTGCGTAAGTTTCTTGCCGAAGTGTTCGCGCATTATCGCAAACATATCTTCATCGGTTATCTTCTCTGTTGGGAATGTAATAGCCGCAATGTGTTCAAGAGTTTCCGTATCTGCCTTCTTTACCTTCTCATCGTTGGCAGTCTCGGCGGCTTTGCGGGCAATGTCCTCATAGATGAGCCGCAACGGACGGTAAATGGTCACCGTAGTGTAAAGGAAATCATCCACATCCATCAGGCGCGCCACCTTTATCGGGACGGAATCGGTCGGGGAATCGGTCGCGGGTAATATTGCGTCAGTGAAATTGCCATATATATCGACAATCTCCGCAATAGCCTCGTCGGGAATCTCATAACGTTTTTTGCCGAGGCTGCGCTGGAGCAACTTTGCATAGCGGGGATGAGTGGCATCCACCATCAGCACCTTCCCCTTATGATCTTCCGGCTTGTTGTTGTCAAGAATCCATAGATAGGTGGAGATGTCTGTGCCGTAGAAAAGATTTTTGGGCAGTGCGATTATGGCATCGAGCAGATCGCGGTCCATCAGCATCTTTCGGATTTCGCTCCATCCACTTCCGGCTGCGCCGTTGAATAGCGGTGAACCGTTCAGCACGATACCGATGCGGGAGCCGGTCGGGTCCATCTTGCTTATCATGTGGAGCAGGAAGAGCAAAGATCCGTCGGAAGTGGAGGGCAATCCGACAGAGAAACGCCCGTCACTCTTGGCGGCATCCTCCTTGACCTTGCCTTCAATCTTCTTCCAGTCCACGCCAAATGGCGGATTGGCAAGCATGTAACCGAAATGTTCGCCGGGAAACTGGTCGTTGGCGAGAGTGTCGCCGAGGGCGATGTTTCGGTCTTTGTCAAGGTCTCCTTTTATAAGGAGGTCTGACTTGCAGATTGCGTAAGTCTTTTCGTTGAGTTCCTGCCCGAAAAGGAAAACCTTCATGTCGGTTCGGTCGGTCATCGACTGGAGATAGCGTTTCCCTTCGGTGAGCATGCCGCCGGTTCCGCAGCAGGGGTCGTAAATCTGGAAATGCTTTCCGAGTGTATTCACCTCCGCCTCGCGTCCGTGCATCACGAGCGAAACCAAAAGACGGACAACCTCACGCGGTGTGTAGAACTGACCGGCCTTGGTGTTGGTGGTTTCCTTCGACTTGCGGATGATGATCTCGAAGATGGTACCCATCATGGCATTGTCAACTCGGTCGGGATGCAGGTCAGCATTGTTTACGAAACTCTCGGTTACTTGAAATAGCAAGTCGTTGCGGTCGAGACGCGAGTAGATGCGACTGATGTCGCCGTTCTCACCGTCCTCCTGTGTGAACGCCAACAGGATATTGCGCACATTCTGGGTGAAACCGTCAAGATATGTCCTGAAATTGTCGGCAAGCATTCGGGGCTGGGCCAGCAGTTTGTTGAGCGACAGTCCGGAAGTATTGAAGAATGTCAGTCCGTTACGGCGCATCAGAGCCATCAGCATGACATCTTTCTTCTCGTCAGGGAATGCCCTGTATTGCTGATAAAGCTCATCATACCGGTCCTGCAACACGCAGTCCAGTCGTCTGAGCAGGGTAAACGGCAGTATCACATTCTCCACTTCCGTATCGTCATAAACACCTCGGATAATTTCCTTGATGTTCCATATCATTCCCGCAAGTTCCTGTTCGGTCATATCTTGAAAGAGCTTTTAGTCGTAAATGCAAAGTTACTAAAAATAAGTAAGCCGTGGAAATATCTTACGTTGAGGGTCAAGACGAAATTCCTGTGCACAAGGATATGGATCAGTGATAAGGGGTAAAAGGTCAACGATTAATTATGATGCTGCTTTGTGTTGCCCTGCTCTGATTCCCCAAAATAAAACGGGGCGGCGTCGGAACGCCACCCCGTTTTTCAATGTGTTATGGGATTATTTCACAAGTACTCTTCTCGCGATTTTCTTTCCTGATGCTGTCAGGATTTCCACTATGTTTACCTGGCCTTTGAGGGGCTGGTCGAGAAGGTGACCGTCGAGAGAATAGTATTTTTTAGCTATAATCTCGTCGACCGCCACATTGTCGATACCGGCGGGACCAACATTTATCAGGTACGACTTGCTGAAGTCGCCGCAAGTGGCGGTTAGTTCGGCTTCGCCGGTGGCTACAGGAGTGGCGATATCTCCCTCGATGGCGAGGAGCTGGTTTGAAGTCCATGCGACGCCTTCGAGAGTCGACAGCTCGATTGCATCATATACATAGCCGTCGTTGGCCGGCTTGGCGGCCTTGAAGTAGGCGGCGTATGCCTTGGCGGCGTCTACCTCCTCCATGCCGCTGCATATCGGGAAGCACTTCTCCTGGCAGATAAAGAGTTTGCCGAATTTGATGGTGGTAAGCTCATAGGGGCTCACTACGTATATCCTCTGTTTCTCGTCGCAGCCGAAAGGCTGGAGAGTATTCACGGTGTAACACTTGTAAGCCGTAAAGCCATTGGTTCCGGAGATGTTGCCAATGTTCAGCGTGTTGCTGCCCATGGAGCTGACGATACCCAGGTTATAGCATGAGCCGAGACGGGTTGTGGTGTCGTTGGAGAAAACCAGCAGACCGGTGATGCCGCCGACATGGTCGGAACCTTCCACTTTGCCGAAATTGTTGGAGTATACGGTCACGACAGCGCCATTGGCAATACCGCCGGTTCCTCTGTAAGTGCTGTCGGGTACCTGGGTCTCACGAATGTCGCCGATGTTCATGCACTGCGTGATTATGTTCTTGCCGTTTTCGTCGGCATATCCCATAATACCGGCAGCCATGTGCGCGGAATGTACGGTACCGGCGTTCCAGCAGTCCTGAATTTGCATCATCTGCTTGAGCAAACCTTTGCTGCCGCCGATCAGACCGCCGGCTTTGCTGACGGTTGCGGTGACGTTGCCGCGGTTGCTGGTGTTGCGGTAATTGTATTGAGTGGTGGCCTGGCCGGTGATACCGCCTATGAATGAGCCACCGGATACTTCGCCGAAGTTCCGGCAGGCGGTGATTTCGGATTCGTCGCGTGCGGATGCGGCCACATTCATGCCGAAGAGACCGCCGGCAGCCTCTACGGCCGTGACGGTGCCATGGTTGTCGCAGCTGTCAACAAACGAGGTGCCGCAGAGACGTCCGGCGATACCGCCGGCGACCATACCCTTGCCCGAGGAGACATTTCCGCGGTTGGTGCATTTCTTCATGGTGCCGATCCAGTAGCCGGCAATACCTCCCACGCCTGCCTCGGCCGAAGAGGCGATGTCGGAAGAGATGGAGCCATCGTTATGGCAGTCGGTCATGTAGGCTGCTTTTGTGTCGTTGTAAGCGGGGCTTTGTGCCCAACCGGTGATACCGCCCACATGCCTGTTGCCGGTTACGGCAGCATGATTGACGCAGTTGGCATAGGCCGCGGTGCGTCCGGAATATCCGGCGATGCCGCCGATGTAGGAGGAGTTGAGGCCTGTCTCCGCCTTGCCGAAGGTGCCGAAGGCATGGCTCTTGCTGTCGACGGTGACATTGGTGATCTTGCCGGCGTTGTAGCCCGCCAATATTCCCACGTAGCCGTTGCCTTCCACAGAGTCGTTGTCGAGTGTCAGGTTATCCACGGCACCCTTGGCGCCGATGCGGCCGAAGATGCCCTGATAGGTACGGGTCTCGCCATCGGGAATCCTGCTCGAAATGTTCTTTATGGAGTGTCCGTTGCCGGCGAAGATGCCGTCGAAGGGGGTCACATGGCCTATGGGCTGCAGGTTCTCTCCCTGATAGTCGAGGTCGTTGGCCAGCGAGAAGTACTTCCCTTCGTAGGAGTCAACGTTGACTGTGGAGTTGCTGGCAATCTTGTTCATGTCGGCGATCGACTCTACAAGCCAAGGATTGGCCTGTGTGCCCTCGCCTTTGAGGAACGATACGAGCTTGCTTATGGGGTATTGCTTGCGGAAATCGCCGATAGACAGAGAGAGGGTATCGGTGACGATTTCCTCGGAGAATCCGGGCACGAGACGGAGGCCGTCGATGTAGAATATGTCGCCCTTGCTGAGCTTGGCGATGAGCGGGAATGCATTGTTGATGATACCGGCGCCGGCAATGGTCTTCAGAGTCTGCGGCTGCGACAAGGTGAAGAACACCGATGCAGCCTTTCTTACGGCCTGATTGTCGGCGACGGTTGCAGGCATGGGATAGAAACCTTTGGCGAAGGAATAACCTGAGGCGAGAGAGTCAACGGCAGCGCCGGCGGTCAGCGCGTCGGTGTATAGCTGGTATATGCCGGCAATGGTGTCGTTCTGTGCCGGTTTGAAAGTGGAGAGCTGCAGGTCGGAATAGTTGGCTTTCAATACGAGGTATTCCGGATTGGTGGTTGCCAGGATTTTGCCGATCACGGAGCCGGTGGTAGCTTCCTGGCCGGGGGCGCATTCCACGATGGCCGAGGAGAAGCAACGCTCCACGCGTCCTCCCTTGTAATAGGTGTTCTCCATGCCTACGATACCGCCCGTGTCCTTGTTGCCGGAAACGGTGCCGTAGGAGGCGCAGTTGATAACTTCGCCGGCATTGTAGGCGGTGATTCCTCCCACTTCGCCTGTATTGGCCGGCGCTGTGGTGGAGGAGTTGAAGATATAGCATTTAACCATGCCGGCGTTGACACAGTTTTCCACATGGGCCATGTTATAGGCCACGATGCCTCCGGCATACTGGTAATTGCTGTGCACTTCGCCGGTGAACACGCAGTTGCTGATTACCGAAGGATAAGTGCCATCCTTGGGAGATATGGTTTCGCCCACGATTCCGGCGCCATAACCGCGATAGGCATAGATCTTGCCGGCGAATGAGCAGTTGTCGACGTGTGCGCCGGTCATCATGTATCCGGCGATGCCGCCGATGCGCTCGCCGCCGTTGATGACGCAGCTCTCGTCGAGATGTACGTTTCTGACCACGGCTGTCGTGTCGAGGACGCCGAAAAGACCTACATAGCTGTAGCTGCCGTTGGAGGTGTTCATGGCCTTGCCGGTACCGTCAAACACCACGGCATTGATCTTCATGTTTTTGATGGAGTGTCCGTCGCCATTGTAATTGCCGGAAAAATAGCGGGTGGCGTTGGCGATATTCGTCACGGCAGGTGCCACGCCTATGCCTATGAAGGCTGTGTCGTTAGCCATGTCTATGTCGGCGGTCTGCTTGAAGTAGACTCCCTTGAAATGGCTCTTGGAGAAGTTGTTGACAAGCATGGCGAGGCTCATGATGTCGTCTTTGCCGGATATGAGGTATGGGCTGGCTTCAGTGCCTTCGCCGGCGAACGGTTTCTCGGGGAAGTTGATTACCGGTATCTTTCTGACGAAATCCCGGTATGTTGCCGTCACGGTATCGATAGTTATGGCGGAGGATTGAGCCATGGAGAGTTTGCCGTTTGCTATGGAGAAGATGCCGCTGCCGGTCAGGGAGAACTTCATGTCGGGGAGAGCAGTGCTGAGGGTTGCGTCGCCGCTGAATGCGGCGGTGTTTTTGCCGGGGGCCATCGAGAAATAGGCGGCTCTGGCCGGTTCGGCGTCGGCGCCGGCAATTTTCAGCAGGGGATACTTGCCGGCATCGCATTGCCAGAGGTCGCCGAGGCCGGCGGGGAGATTGGCGGCGGTAATGGCGGCGGTCGCCATGCCGGTGATGCCTGTATCTATACCGTTGCCTACGGCGTTGCCCATGGCTGCCGACAGCTGGGAGTCATAATATATGTTGGTGAAGCCGGTCAGCGGATTGGTGAGCTTGGTGCCGGAACCGTTCTGTCCGGCAATCATGCCGGCGGATGCTGTCGGCCCGGTGAATACGGAGCCGATGTTTACGGCGTTGCCTACGGAGCCGGAGGTGCCGCTCAGCTGGGTCATGCCGCAGATGCCGCCGGCGTAGTCGCTGGTGTTGCGAACGGTGCCAGCGTTGTAGACGTCGGCAATCACGGCTCCTTTCATCTGGCCCGTGATGCCTCCGTAATATTTCTGGTTGAGGGCCGAAACAGTGGTTTTGCCGTCAAAGAGATAGCCGGTGACATTTCCGAGATTGGCGCAGTTGGAGATTTTGCAGAGGGAAACGTTGCTGGCGATACCGCCGATGTATTGTCCCTGTGAGAGAACATTTCCCTTGTTGAGACAGTTCTCGAGGGTCACGTCGGGTTGGGAGGCGGTGCGGTTCACATAGCCTGCAATGCCGCCGATATTGTTGTTGTAGGCGATAATGTCGGCTTCATTGGTGCAGTTGTAAATGCCGGCGCCGTCAGAGGCCGTGGCCTCTATTCTGCCGACGATGCCGCCGCCGTTGCCGTAAAAGAGGAATTTACACGACTTGTCGATAATCACGTTTCTCACGGAACCACCCTTGATGGTTCCGAAAAGTCCGTTGTATTGGCGCGTCTTGTTGGCGCCGGTGCTTTCCACCTGCCCGTTGGCTTTGTATACCAGGGCATCCACCACAAGGTTTTTGATGCGGAAATTGCCGCCGTCGTAGTGGCCGCCGAAGTAGTAGGCGGTTCCCGAGGCGGAAGTCTTGGGGGCTGTGCCGATGCCGTAGAAATCGGTGATGCCGCTCATGTCTATGTCGGCGGTCTGCTTGAAGTATTTGCCGACAAAGTGGCCGGCGTCAGCCCCCTTGGGGGCATTCGAACAGGCGTCCGCCAGTTCTTTTAGATGCTCTTTTGTGGAGATAATCCACGGGTCTGACTGTGTGCCCGATCCCTGTAACGTCAACACGGGATCCGCACCCCTGGCCGTCAACAGCAACAGGGCCGTCACCATTAGGGTTAAGAGTCTTTTCATAGAGTCTGTCAGATATGTGTTTATTGGTATGAGTATATTGAGTCTCAGACGATTCAAATTAATGATTGTTTTTCATTAATGCAAGTAAAGGCATCGTATAATGCGATTACTCGCTGTGGCGGCGGCGCCTTGATGCCGGAATTTTGTATTGGTGCAAAAAAATTGTAATTTTGTTGGTGAAACGGGGGAAAGTCCGTCAAGGAGCAGGCTCCTTTCTTCCTGAGGCACGAAGCCTTGGAGTATAATTTTAATGAATGCAGAGCCGCGTTCACAATCTCTGAAAGCAATGTATCCGGATTACCCGAATTATCCTCAGCAGGAATGCAAGAAAACGTTGTGCGGCCTTATGGCCATCTTCCTCGGCGGCCTGGGTCTGCAGTATTTCTGCATGGGCAAGACCACCGGCGGAATAATCTGCATCGTCCTCAACTTGGTGACCTGCGGAGCATGGGGTATCGTAAACCTTATTCAAGGCATAATGATGCTCACCATGACCGATCAGGAGTTTATGGCAAAATACCAGTGCAATCCCAAGGAATTTCCTGTTTTCTAAAGAAAGGGGTAACAAACAGCACCAACGACGGGCCTTTCGAGGTCCGTTTTATTTTTGTTGCCGTATAATTATGTTATGTCGCGATATATGTATAATTTTGCGGCGTGAAACTGAGCAATGTAATAATGGCCGGCATGGCCGGCATGATATTGATGCTGACCGCGGAGTCGTGCACGGGCCGCGGCGACAAGTCGTCGATAAGCGACACGGTACGTGTCAGCACCGACACGGTACCTGCATCGTTCCATGCCGACAATGACATTGCCATGACCATACGCAGCGTGGCCGATGCCCTGCATCTGGGCGAGACCCTCAGAGATGCCGATTACGATTACACGGGACTCCTTACCGATGGCCAGGGAATACCTTTATACACCGACCTTGAAGGGAAGCCGGGCGTGTGGAAGGTGGAAGTGGCCGACCCGGTGACGGTGACCGTGAGCAATACCGCCCAGGGAGACCTCCTTGCCGAAGACCTTACCGCCTACATCCTTTCTTCGATGAAGCTTGCCGACAAGGATATGGTTGGCAGAAGTGTAAAGGATGGCGCCGGCATCGTATGCTACGCATTTACAGGAGGATACGTATCTTTCAGGGTAGACAAGAAGACGACCGATTCAGGTCTGGAGACAGCCATGATGACCATCACCGTGTCGCGCAACAACCCCTGCGGTTAATGGCCGTCCCTACGGCCCCGAAATTTTAGGGAACGCGCTCTTAGAATCCTTTTGCGGTTAATTTATCTGAACACGAACCATCTGCTGGCCTCGAAGCGGGGCAGAGCCGACACCTGTATGTCGGCGCGGCGGTCGGAGAGCGTTTCCTCGCCATTTCCTACTTTCTTGCCGATTTCCTCAAGGGCGTTCCTGACTGCCGACAGAGCTTTCGCCGGCGTGTTGTTGTCGCGCGAGAGATGACACAGAAACACGTATCTCAGTTCGGGCCGTACAATGCTTTTCAGGAACTCGGCAGTCTGCATGTTGTCGAGATGTCCGTTGGCGGCACGTATACGCGCCTTGAGATATTCCGGGTAACGTCCAAGCCTGAGCATGTCGCTGTCGTAGTTGGTCTCTATCACCAGATAATTTGCCCTGCCCATATAATGGCGTGCGCGTTCGCTGACCTCGCCGAGGTCGGTGGCCAACACGAAGGTGTGCTCTCCGAAGTCGATGGAGAATCCCATGTTGTCGCTGCCGTCGTGAGGCACGTCGAAAGCCGTGATCTCCATGCGGCCGACCTTGAAGGGTATTTCCTTGAAAATGGGAGTATGGTAGTCTTTGATTCTTTTGGAAATGCTGTGACGACGCAAGAGGCCGTTGAGCACCCGCGGCGTGCAGTAAAGACTCATGTGGCGGTGAGTGCGCAGAAGCTGATATGCATACCTCACATGGTCGGAATGGTCGTGGGTCAGCAGAAGGGCTTTGACGCTATCCATTCTCACGCCATTGTCGGCGAGTGTTTTGGAAATCTGGTCCGTGTTGATGCCGGCGTCTATGATTATGCCGCCGCGATCCGTGCCTATATAGCAGCTGTTGCCGCTTGACCCGGAACCGAAAGATATGTAATAGAGTCTGTCGCGGACGCCTGCGGGGGTTATCTCCGTTTCGTTGCCGGAGTCGGCAGGTGCCGAAGCTGCGGGGCCGGAAGCCGGCATGGGCTGCATCTCCGAGGCCCACTCTTCAAAGGGTAACTGTGGCTGGTCGAAAACTATTCTGGTCTTTTTCATTTTTTGTGCTGGCCCTTGCGTGCTGCTGCCGGGGCATGGGCCGTGGAGTGTATCAGGAAGATGGCGGGATGTTTGTCGTAATCGTAGGTGGTGTTTTTCCAAGCTTTGGCCGGCATGGTGCGTATGTTCTCGCGTTGCGGGTCGGTGATGTCGGCGGCCACGCAGAGAAGAGTGTCGGGCATGAGGCGTGCGGCAAGCAGCTCCACAAGAGAGTTGTTGCGGTAGGGGGTCTCGATGAAAATCTGGGTTATACCCTTGCTTCGAGCGGCATGTTCGAGGCGGTCGATAGTGGCCTCCTTGGCCTGTCGCTCTATCGGGAGATAACCGTTGAACGCGAACCCCTGGCCGTTGAAGCCGCTGGCCATGAGAGCGAGAAGTATGCTTGAAGGGCCTACGAGAGGAATCACTCTGAGCGACATCTTCTGAGCCAGGGCCACAATATCGGCGCCGGGGTCGGCGACGGCGGGGCAGCCGGCATCGCTGAGAAGTCCCATGGGTTTGCCCTCGGCAAGAGGACGGAGCCATTCTTCCAGACCTGTGCGGTCGGTGCGCGTGTTCAGTTCGTGAAACTCGCAGTCGTCGATGGGAAACGACGCGTCGCACCGGCGCAGAAAACGGCGCGCCTCGCGCAGGTTCTCCACGATGAAATGGCGTATCCCCCGGATAATGTCAACATTGCCTGCCGGCATCACATCTCTATAAGGCGCATCGCTGAGCCCTACGGGTATCAGATAGAGTGCTTGATGCAATTCCATTCTACAAAAATACAAATAATCGGAGCTTTATGCAAATAGATGGCGTAAAATCCTACTTGAGAGGGGGATATAAAAGCAATACTGACAAAAACAATACGGACCCCTTCCGGAGTCCGCACTGTATAAAGCTGCCTTGGCTGTTGGATAAGCCTTGGCTGTATGGAGCTGTTGAATTATTTGGTGACTCTCTCCAGCCATTTTACCATGGAGAACATCACTCCCATGGAAAGGAGGCAGAGGCCGGCGAATACTGCCCAGCATTCCCACTGATGGGGGAAGGAGTTGAGCATCGTCACGCCCAAGGCGATGAAGAGGTTGCCTATGGCAGTCGACGAGAGCCAGAGACCCTGGCATATGCCCTGCAGGTGCTTGGGCGCGATTTTCGACACGAACGACAGTCCTAACGGCGAGATGAAAAGCTCGGCCACGGTGAGGAAGAAATAGGTGAGTATAAGCACCACGGGACCTGCCTTCATCGATTCCTTGACAGCTTCTGCCAGACCCTTGAACTCCTCGCCCGAAGGATAATTGTAGACCAGCGAGACAATCATAAGGAACACGTAAGCCATGGCCGTGATGGCCATACCGAAGGCAATCTTCTTGGGTGTGGATATGTCGCGGTTGCGGCGTGCAAGGGCTCTGAATATCAGCATGATGATCGGGGTGAGCACAATCACGAAGAAGGGGTTGATGCACTGCCATATTTCGGGAGCGACGTTGTCGGTTTTTACGAAGTCGCGGGCGAATACGGAGAGTGACTGACCGTTCTGATGGAACGAGAACCAGAAGAATACCACCACGAGGAGCACGTCATAGAGGGCGAACATGCGCTGTTTGATTTCCTTGGCGTCGTGCTGGGCTTCAGCGGGAGATACCTTGTTGTCGTTTTTCGATTTCTTGACCGGGTTGGGGAGACGTTTCATGACCCATGCGAACACGCCCAGGGATATGAGCATGGCCACCACGGAGGCTATGAATGAGAAGTGCACGCCGGTGTTGAAGATTTCGAGATACTGAGTGCAGAAGCCGCTGTCGACGGCACCTTCGTAACCGACCTTGCCGGCCAGTTCGGCGAGGTTGGCATGGTCGCCGGCCGACATGCTGCCGGCATCGTTGAGGAGTTTGTGGCAGAGACGCGGCAGGTCGGCGTTATAGGCGAGATTATGGGCTTTGAGCCAGAACTCGCGGAGCAGCGGAGCTATGAAGGGGGCTATCACGCCGCCGATGTTGATGAACACGTAGAATATCTGGAAACCGGAGTCGCGGCGGCTCTTGGCTATTTCAAGCTCGCGGGCACCCTTCTTGGCGGCCTCGGCCTCGAAGTTGTCGTAAAGCTGGCCCACAATGGCCTGAAGGTTTCCTTTGAACAGACCGTTGCCGAAAGCTATCACGAAGAGCGCGAAGCAGGTGAACACGAGTACCCACGACACGCCGCCGGCAGGACCATCGGAGAATACGGGGATGGAGAGAAGCGCATAACCCGCGGCCATGGCCAGCAGACCGGAGATGATGGTGCCTTTGTACTTCTGGGTACGGTCGGCAATCATGCCGCCCGGGAGGCTCAACACGTAGATGAGGAAGTAGAACACGGCGTAAATCCAACCGGCGGCGGCGTCGCTGATGCCGAACTTGGAGCATAGGAAGAGGAGAAGCACGGCGTTCATGATGTAATAGCCGAAGCGTTCGCCCATGTTGGCGATGGCGGCCGGTATCAGCCCTTTGGGATGGTCACGATGTGCCTTGATGCAATAGAATACCAGCAGGGGTATCACCAAAGCCAGGATGCACAGCAGGATGGCCAGTGCCGAATGTTCCTGCCAGAATTGCGCGATTGAAAGTAGCATAGGGGTTATGTTTGGTTTGTTAGTTCGTCTTTGTTTTGTCGATGAGGCTGAAGGCGGTGGCGTAGTCGCGGATTTGCTTCACCATGGCCACCAGGCCGTTGCTGCGTGTGGGGGAGAGGTGTTCCGACAGACCTATCCGGTCGATGAAATAGAGGTCGGCGTCGAGGATTTCCTGCGGTGTGTGGTCGTTGAGTACGCGCATCAGCAGCGCCACTATCCCTTTAACTATCATGGCGTCGGAGTCGGCGTCGAAATGTATGCGCCCGTCGTCGGCACGATGTGCCGATATCCATACACGGCTCTGGCACCCCTCGATGAGGTTGGCTGGCGTCTTCTCGCTGTCAGGGTAGGGAGGCAGTGTGCTTCCCTGCTCTATGATGTAGGAATAGCGGTCCATCCAGTCGCCGATTCCCTCGAACTCTTCTATTATTTCGTCTTGTGTCTCGTTTATGCTCGACATGATATTCTATTTTGTTCAATTGCCAAAGTTAATAAAAATCGGCTTAGTCTGCAACTTTAAATGAAATGCGGCGCATAAGAAAAGAGAGCTGTCGCGTCGGCGGCAGCTCTCCCGGAATTTTATTGAGACTCAGACGGGTTACTTAAGTAACTGTTTATTAAGTAGATGACAAAAATTTGAAAACATCAAATTTTGGGGTATAAGTCGAACG
>CAJUAT010000033.1 GCA_910584525.1 uncultured Muribaculaceae bacterium
GTCGTTTTTTTATGCCCGTATCTCTGAAATTACATACTTGCGAAACTTAAATAAAGGAATTGCATTCCCGTTGATGTTCAGTCTTTTGGACAAGAGGGGCAACTCCAGCTGGAAAGAACGCAAGGCCGTCATGGAGCGCTTCATACGGCTTTTCGGCTGTGAATGTATCGATTGTCTTGTGGCTGACCGCGAGTTCATCGGCAAGGAGTGGATTGGATGGCTCAACGAAAACAGAATCCGTTATTATATCCGTATACGACAGAACTTCTGGGTCGTCAAGCCTTCCTCCGGTGAAAGAATAAGGGCATGGTGGCTGTTCAACTCCCTCAAGACGGGACAGGAGAAATTCTACTATAAACTCTTTCTTCACAAGGGGCAGTACGTCTATCTTGCTGGCAGCCGGATCAAAAATTCCAAAGGCGTGCCGGAGCTTCAGATCCTCATCTGCTTCAACCGACCCGAAGACGGAATTTCCACCTACAGGAGACGTTGGGAAATCGAAACAGCCTTCCGCGCACTGAAATCCTCCGGATTCAACATCGAGGACACCCATCTGCGCGACAGAGAGCGCATCGCGCGTCTGCTCGCATTGGTATGCATTGCTTTGGTATGGGCGTATCTCGTTGGTGAACATAAAGATCTAAATGTGAAACCGATAAGAATTTTGAAACATGGACGACGTGCAAAGTCGCTGGTCAAATATGGTTTGGAAGAGATTTCAAACGTACTTTTCCGTCAGAGCTATACACCTAAATTCGATGTTTTCAAATTTTTGTCATGTACTTAAGTAGCAGTCATAACTTACTCTTAATCCGCAGAACTGAAAAGCACAAGGATATTACAGTCAGGAGAATCAGCACGGGATAGGTAAGTGTGGGGAAATAGCAAGAGGCAAAACCTGTGGATACAATCAGCGCCATTAAAGCCATAAGCCATATGTTCGACTTGCTGAGCCTGAATCTATAATACTTGCTTATGACAATCAAAGAGATACCGTCGCATATCACCGAACGGACCACCAGACTTACACCCAATCCGATGAGTCCCAACATATAGTAGAAAACGACGCTGCATATAAGCCAGACAGCGTTCGACAACACCACCTCCATCCATATATATATCTTGCGATTGTCTTGAGATATGAACACATACCCTAAGGGAAAAGCTATTGCCTGAATCATCACCCCGAGGGCAAGCCATCTTATCAAGGGAATCACACTCATAAACTCCACGGTAAGGAATACACGTATTATGAGCGGCGTGGTAAGCATTAGCAGCAGCAACAGAGGGGTAATTATAAGGGTATCAATCTCAATCTGACGGTTGATAATCTCATTGAACTGCGATAGATTGCTTTTGGCAGCGGCGAGTCTCGGGAAATAATCAAGAGCCAGCACACTGAAAATAATACCCACATACTGATTTGTCAAAGAGTTGGCTGCTTGAAAAAGGCCCACGTCCTCCACCGACCCGGCCATGCGCACAAATGCGTTTATGACATAACTGACCAATGAACCCGCCACCGAACCAATCATCAATACAATGCCGGTGGCCAAAAGACGACGTACCAGAGGCTTGTGCTCCGACCATAGGAATGATGAGGGCCGCACCCCCACCGAGCGTCTGAACGATATGTAATAGAAAAGAAAAGAAGTTACCGACGATATTATGATACCGGGCACAATACCGTCATAGCCAAAGAAATAATAAAGCGGTACTCCGCAGCAGAGTCCCGAGAGTCCACCTACAAGAGAGGCTTTGGCAAGACGTTTCACCTCCCCCAGACCTTGCAGCAGCGACAGATAACCCACACCGGCCACCGACAGCGACACACTCAGCGACAAAAGCATGAAGCCTACAGTGTAGTCGGCGGTCCCGAAAGTCCACAGGCTCAGCAACGGCGACAGCAATATACTCGCCAGTCCTCCCAACAGGGAGGTGAAAACAATAAGACGTATACAGGCTGCCAGCACATGGGGCAACTCCCCGGCATTCTCCTTGGCCGATGCCGTTTCCTTGACAAAGGCCACATTGAGACCCAATCCGGAAATCTGCTGCAGTGTCCCCGTAGCCGATGTGTATAGCGAGGATATACCCATCCCTTCCGGACCCAGAAACATGGCCACAAATTTCCCTCTTACGAGCGTGACGAGAATATTAAACAGCTGTACGCCTCCGAATGTCGATATACGCTTCAGAATATTGCGGTAACTGTTTTCCTTCAACTCTTCCCCCATAATTCACGCACTCTTAGAATCTATGCAGCACATACTGTGTGCCACCAACCTCGGCGGCAAACCTGGGAAATCCCGAATTATACATCTTTCCCGTTATCATTTGCGTCACTTTCTCGGCATGCATGAGCAATTGCTGGTCGACAAAGGTTTTCATCCAGGCATCCTCATGGTTCCCCCTGTCGCGGTCGATATGCTTGACCAATCCTGGAGCCACATATATACGGGAATCCATGGCCAGAGCCATGTCCAGAAATTTCCGGCTGTCGCTGGTCACCAATATTCGGCGGTCATCCGGCAATGATTCGATACGCTTACGGAATTCTCCAATTACCTTCTCTATGAAGTCGTCATACTCCTTACCTCTGAGAATTTCTCCGCTACAGTCGTCGAAATCCCCCAGCAACGACATGAACCGGAACGCAAAAGCCTCATATCCAGTGCCAAGCTCTGCAAGATGACTGTCCACAAGACTTTGCAAGGCCGCGGTCGGTTTGAATAGCTCATTGTACAGACCCGCATATTCTCCGCGGGCATTGTCGGCATTGGAATATACATGAGTCTGCGGCCTGGCACGGAACAACGCGGCATCAAGCCGAAACTTATTGTTGAGATGCGACATATCCTGGATTATCACGGGATACGCCTCCTCCTTGTAAAAGGAGAGCTCACGCCTGTCAATACGCCAGTCCACCTCCGCCGGCTCCAGATAGTCGGCCAACTCAAACGGGGTGTCCCAATATATATAGAAAGGCAAGCCACGTCGTTTGGCTTCCCGATAGGTGGTCAGAAGTCCTCTGATGCGGTCAGTAAGCCCGCCATGTACAATTCTGCCGTCATACATGCAGATGATTCCTCTTTTCAGTTCGGCTCGTTCAGAAGAAGCATCCACGATCCCAGATGCCGGCTTTGCAGTATAATATCTATCGTAAAAACCGGCATCTTCGGGACCTGCCACAAAGTGCTTGCCGCATATCCTGACTGTCTCAATCATGTCATTGGCCATGCCGTAAGCATTGTGCACGAATCTGACAACGGCCTCGAAAGGTCGTCCGCCATATCTCCGCCCGAACCTGCCTATTCTCTTTTTTATACTACTCACCCTTCTTTCTTTTTAGAGCGCTTACAATCCCCATAATTCTTGCAGCCATACAGACATGTCGCCGCAACAGTCTTAGAGTCATCACTCTCCTCGCATTTTCATGCCCTCTTATCAATCGCCAGTCTATCAGCTTAAGATTACTTTCAAGCATCGGCAGCACATCTCTGTCGAATGCCGCGACGTCAACATTGCATCTATTCCTCAAATGCAGGACATGATATATGTTATGAAACGTCTGAAGCTGTATCCTTAAATATGTATCAGAATCCCATGCATAGCGATCCCTAATAAAATAAATCAGCTTCCGGTCATTGATCAGATATTGGAAACGACGCAATGACCGCTGATGTGTCACCGATTCCGGATTGAGTCTGTAAAAATATTTTTCCGACGACATTGCCACTGTATCAGCAGAATAGAGGAGCAATCTTGTCAAAAACTCATCGGCATAGCTGTCAGATACAGAGGTATCTGAATTATCATAACTCTTCAGATAGAGACGCTTGTCAATCAATCCTCCGTTGCAATTTATGCGCCAGCCATCCAATGTGTATTCCACAGCATCACAACCCTTCATCACAGAGTCGGCCAGATTTTCTATTCCCGGCGTAATCGGCTGATATGCACCATTTTTCAGGGCATACATTATAGGGTAAACGCAGTCGGCGCCAGTGGAGCTTTTGCGGCGCATCAGATTCTCCAGATATTCCGGAGGGATTGAATCATCAGCATCAAGGGGCGCTACCACATCAGCCTTTGCGTCAAGAATAGCCATCTTGCGAGGCTGGTATGCACTGCCGGATGGAGACGGCATATCAAGCACACGTATCCGCGAATCACGCGCGGCGTATGAGGCGGCTATCTGAGGTGTAGAATCGGTGGAGCCATCGTTGACTATAATAAGTTCCCAGTCGCCAAACGTCTGGCCCATCACGGAATCTATGGCCTCGGAGATGTAATCTTCAACATTGTAAGCAGGCATAACCACTGAGATGGCCGGCCTGCCGACAAGCCGTTCCCCCGTGTACATGCCGCTCTCCGTATCATGCCCTATATTACTATCCTCAGCCATAAGAGCGTGTTCCTTAACAAAAAGCCCTAAAAAAAGCCCTGTCGTGGAGACAGAGCTTGAATTTCCTTGAAGATGCCTCAGCAAGAGCTAACTCTTACTTGCCGGCGATGTTTTCAGAAACAGTCAGGGAGTGACGGCCTTTGGCACGACGGGCGGCAAGTACCTTGCGGCCGCTCTTCGTAGCCATTCTCAGACGGAATCCATGCTTGTTAACTCTCCTGCGGTTCGAGGGTTGAAAAGTCCTTTTCATCTTATTTGTGGTATTTATTTTACGTACGCAAAACCGCCATTGGCGGCAATCGGTTGCAAAATTAGCAATTTTTTGCGACTCTCACAAATCCCGACTGATTTTCATCCACGATTATTCCCTCATAACCCCTCTTTTCACCGGGATTTCACCATGTTTTCACCTTTGCCCCGTTTGCACATCTTAGGGAATTTTACTAATTTTGCAGCGATAAACCGAAAACATCAATTAAAAAGCTAAACATACAATGATGAACGCTCAAGACATCAAGAACGGGTCGTGCATCCGTCTTGATGGCCGTCTTTATTTCTGTGTAGAATTTCTGCATGTAAAGCCCGGCAAGGGTAATACCTTCATGCGCACCAAGCTCAAGGATGTTGTTGACGGCCGCGTGATAGAACGCCGCTTCAACATCGGCGAGAAACTCGAGGATGTACGCGTGGAACGCCGTCCCTACCAGTTCCTCTACACCGAGGGCGAGGACGACATCTTCATGGACAACGAGACTTTCGACCAGATACCCATCAGCAAGGAGCTGGTTACCGGCGCTGCCTATATGAAGGAAGGCGACACCGTGGAAGTGGTGCGCGACGCCTCCACCAACACCGTGCTCTACGCCGAGATGCCGCTGAAGACCATCCTCAAGATCACGTATACAGAGCCTGGGCTTAAAGGCGACACCGCCACCAACACCCTCAAGCCTGCAACCGTCGAGACCGGCGCCACTGTCAAAGTGCCCCTCTTCATCAACGAAGGCGAACTCATAGAGGTTGACACCCGCGACGGCAGCTATGTGGGCCGCGTGAAAGCCTGACTTTCTGTTTGACAATACAACCGTTGCCCATGGCCGATAATGCTTCAAATATCCTCTTCTCTATTATCGTGCCGGTCTACAACAGGCCCGACGAAGTGGCAGACCTGCTGCGCAGTCTCGAGGCTCAGACCGACAACGGTTTCGAAATCGTAATCGTAGAGGATGGCTCCACCATCCCCTGCCTCGATTACGACCTCTCACACGATGGAACCATGAAGGCGAAGGGTCACCCGACCCTCCGCCTTCAGTATTTCCATAAGGAGAACGAAGGCCGCAGCATAGCCCGCAACTATGGTCTGGAACATGCCCGCGGCGACTTCTTCATATTTGTCGACTCCGACTGCATCCTCCCTCCCGACTATATAGCCACATTGCGCAGCTGTCTGGCTGCCCGTCCCGCCGACTGCTTCGGCGGCCCCGACGCGGCGCATGAGTCTTTCTCCGACACTCAGAAGGCTATAAACTACGCCATGACCTCTTTCCTTACCACCGGCGGTATCCGCGGCGGTAAGGTGTCTATGGAGAAATTCACACCACGCACCTTCAACATGGGCTTCTCCCGCAAAGTATGGGAAAAGACTGGCGGTTTCCGCGAGATGTTCAGCGAGGACATCGACATGAGCACCCGCATACGTCTGGTAGGATTCTCCATAACTCTCTACCCGGAGGTCAGGGTATTCCACAAGCGCCGTGTTGACTTCCGCAAATTCTGGAAACAGGTGCACGTGTTCGGCATGTCGCGCATCACTCTCGAGCTGCTTTATCCCGGTTCCATGAAGCTTGTGCACTGGTTGCCGGCAATATTCACCATAGGTGCCTTAGGGCTCATAATAGGCAGCATATGGTGCCGCTGGCTCCTGATTCCGCTCGCCCTGTACATCATTGCCCTCTGGATTGGCGGCCTTATCGAAAACCGGTCGCTCAAGATAGCCACTATGGGAGTCGCCGCCGCAATGGTGCAGCTCACCGGTTACGGCACGGGGTTCATAAAGGCATATGCCGACAAGATTATCCTTGGCCATGGCCGCGACCAGGCTAAGGAAATAGAGATACGCAAAGGCAAGAACGAAGGTCTCTGACACTATTATGGATGAGTTCGGGCAAGAGAATGCCAAGCCGCTGACTGTCAAGGATTTCAACAAAGAGGAACAGCCGCGTGAGAAGGCCGAGAAATATGGTCTTCAGGCACTGAGCAACGCCGAGCTTCTGGCCATAGTGCTGCGAACCGGGCAGCCGGGTCTCCCCGTGACCCGCATAGCCGCCGAACTCATGCAGAGCCGTCAGAACAAATTCACCCTTCTTGAAAGGATGTCGGACGACGAACTCAAGAGCATTCCAGGCATTGGCCCGGTAAAGGTGCTGGAAATACGCACCATGCTCGAGATCATGCGACGATATACGCGAGAAAACCTCAGCGACCTTACTCAGTTCAAATCTTCTGAAGAAATCTACAACTTCATGCGCTTCCGCATCGCAAATCTTGACCATGAGCAGATGTGGGCACTCTTCCTCAACAACAGCAACCGGCTCATAGGCGAGATGAAGATTTCAGAAGGAAGCGCCACGGCCACTATATTCGACATCAAGAAAGTTCTGCGCCAGGCACTCGCCATCAATGCGCAGGCCATAATTCTATGCCACAACCATCCCTCGGGAATATGCCGCCCTTCGGGACCCGACCAGCAGATTACCAACAAATTCGGAGAAGCCTGCAAGACTCTCGAGTTCCGTTTCCTTGACCATCTCATCGTCACTGTGAACGGCTTCTACTCCTTTCACGACAACGGGAATATGTAAAGGCCCCGGATCTACGGGATATTCTTAGGCTCTGTTCCTTATCTGCCTGACAGGCGCGAAGCGATGGAGTCAGTGGCCTTTACGCGTATAGGGGCAAGAGATTCCGACTCTGTCTGCCTGTACAGCAGCTTATAGAAGAGTATTCTGGCCACATGCCGGCGCAGTTGTTCCATCGGCAGTCTCCCTTCACGCACGGCATTGATGACATTCGAAATTTCTCTGTCGGTATCGGCCGGGGCGAGCACAATGTCGGCTCCGGCGGCCAAGGCTTTGTCGGCGCCATAACCTTCGGCACCCCCCATATTGAGGGCATCGGTCAGGACGAGCCCGTCAAAGCGGAGGTCGCCGCGGAGGAGATCGCCGATAACGGTCGGCGACACCGCCGCCGGGAGCATCCGCGAGTCGATGGCCGGCACCGCAAGATGTCCCGCCATAACCGCCGGCATACCTGCCTCAGTCCACGCCCGGAAGGGGACAAGATCCACCGTGTCGAGCCGCTGGAGACTGGCCATGACCATTCCCTTGCCATGATGCGAATCGGTGCCCACACAGCCATGTCCCGGAAAATGCTTTGCCACGGCCACCACATTGCCGTCGTGCAATCCACGACCATAGGCAAGTCCCAGCTCAGAGACACGCCGAGGGTCGCCGCCAAGACTCCTCACTCCTATGAACGTATTGCTGTCGCTG
Organism: uncultured Muribaculaceae bacterium; assembly: GCA_910584525.1. GTDB lineage: Bacteria > Bacteroidota > Bacteroidia > Bacteroidales > Muribaculaceae > Lepagella. The sequence goes on from CAJUAT010000033.1 coordinate 7,957, forward strand.
ACATCCAGCACCGGACCCAGCACCATATCTATGCCTATCTGGCGGCATTCCCGCGCCACCTCACGGCCATACTCATACATCAGCTGGTCTTCCACCTTGGGCGACAGCCTTCCGTTGGCTGGAAATGCCGGAGCATCCTCAAGCCGCATATTAAGACCCCATTCGGCATCTATAGCCATGAAAGGGGGCACACGCGAAATCCGCGACAGAGTGTCGGCGATATGCGCGGCCGCCGACGTGTTTCCCTTCAGCAGTATTATACCCCCCACCCCCCTTTCGGCATAGCAGGCAAGCTGCCTCATGGTCCATACATCGTCGGCGGCATATACCGCCGGCATTAGTGTCTGCGCCGCCAATGCCGCCGTATCCATGGTCATGGCCACAGAGTCGGCCCACTGCCGCGTGGCCGCCGTGATATCCGATTTCTCAACCTCCGCCTTCCAGCTGGCCACCACTCGTCGATCTCCATCACTAACGCATGAGGCCGTCGCGACTGCCAACAGCGTCACGACGACCTCTATCATTATTTTCCGGGCTTCTTTCATCGCCCTTGGTTTGTTATTGAAGCTGCTACTTCATTGTTTCAAAGTGCGGTAATCTCTAAGGAAACGGGGCGCCGTATCCGGACTCACAGGTATCCCCATCCGTGCCGTGTGCGCCATATATTGCAGCACACGGCAACCAAGTTCCTGACTGTCAACCCATAGTTTCTCATGATTGGCCATGGGGGTCATGTCATCGTTGCCCTCAGCTATGTAGTCAATAGTCAGCACGGTATACTCCCTGTCGGGGTCCATGGCATTGCCGTTGACGGTCACGCCGGTCATCTTTCCGTCGGCATCCGTGAGCACCCTTATCTCATCGCTGACGCTCTCGCCTCCCTTGGGAGCCACAATACCGAACGTCTTGATAAGGTCGCTCCCCTTGATGCTTATGAGCATCATCCTGTTGCTGAAAGGGAACATGCTGAGAATCAGTCCCTCGCTGACCACGCCCTCGGGCATTGGCTGGCGGATGCCTCCCACATTCATAAGGGCGAAGTCTACAGCAGGTATCTCGCGGCCGACACTGCGCAGGCTGTCGGCTATTTGCATGCCGACCCACATCCCCATGTCGGCGGTCCAGTTGGCCAAAGCCCCGGTGGCGACTCCATTGCGACAGGCGGCAAGACTGTAGCCCACCTCCACTTGGTTCACACTGTCAACCTTGGCACGGTAAGGTGCCAGAAAATCTATGATCTCCTTATTGTAAGCCGACGGGCTGAACCTGTCGGTGACCGGTATGTACTCATACACGAACTTACGGTCGGCCAGACGGTCGAGGTCGATGTTGATATACCCTACATTCCGGCCATACTTTCCAGTCTGCGTCACGAGCACCGGCTTGCCGTCGGCATTGCTGATCCAGCAGGGAGTGGCGTCGGGATGTCCCGGGTCGACAAACGTATGCGAATGGCCGCCGATAATTAGGTCGATGTTACGCGACTGCTGCGCCATGCGCACGTCATCCTCCTTGTCGGGGTCTGTCTTATAGCCTATGTGCGACACTGCCACCACGAGGTCGCAATGCTCCCGATTCTTGAGATAATCGGCCCACTTGTTGGCACTGGCTATCGCCGGCGTGAAACCCATGTCGCCCGTGTTGGCCTTGGATATAAGACTCGCAGGATTCACGTTGATGCCAATGAACCCGATTTTCCGCCTTCCGATTTTCTTGATCACGTAAGGCTTGAAAAGGCCGGCGGCCGGAGTACGGCTGAAATCATAATTGGCCGACAGCCTGTCGGCCTTAACCCCTTTCCAATAGCGGGCAAGCTGATCTATCCCATTATCGAACTCATGGTTGCCCAGGATGCGGATATCATACTTCATCATGTTGAAGAGCGGATATTCCACATCGCCATGGAAATATTTGAAATAGAGGGTGCCCTGCACGGCATCGCCTGCATCGATAAGGAGGACATTCTTCTCAGCCTTTCTGACCGAATCGATCACGGCCATACGCGGGAGGATGCCACCCACGCCATTCCGGTCGGTATCGATGTTGCTGTGGGTGTCGTTGGTGGTGAGAAGCACAAGATGCTCGGCATGCAGAGCCATGGCGAAGGCTCCGGCAAGCACGAGCATCATTATGCGCAGCGTCGTTCCGTATATCCTTGCGGATATTGAGTCGGCACGCTTCATGTGTCAGAATGTTACGAGGTTTTTGCCATCCATGTCCTGAGGCTTCGAGAGGCCCATGAGATGCAGGATGCTGGGAGCCACGTCGGCCAGACGGCCGTCGGCACACTTGGCATCCTTATGGCTGCCGATGTAAATGAATGGCACCGGATTGAGCGAATGCGCCGTATTCGGCGTGCCATCCTCGTTAAGGGCGTGGTCGGCATTGCCGTGGTCGGCGATAATCACCATCTCATATCCCATTCTCTTGCCGGCCTCAACCACTTTCTCCACGCAAGTGTCGAGAGTGTCCACAGCCTTCTGTATGGCGGCGTAGACACCGGTATGCCCCACCATGTCGCCATTGGCGAAATTCACCACGATGAAATCATACTTGTCGCTGTCGATGGCGTCCACAAGCTTCTCCGTAACCTCGGGAGCGCTCATCTCGGGCTGCAGGTCATAGGTGGCAACTTTAGGACTCGGCACCAGAATGCGGTCCTCGCCCTCGAAAGGTGCCTCGCGCCCGCCGTTGAAGAAGAACGTAACATGCGCGTACTTCTCCGTCTCAGCTATATGCAGCTGCTTCTTGCCCTGACCCGACAGGTACTCGGCGAGCGTGTCGGGAACATCGCTCTTGGCGAAAAGGATATGCACTCCCTTGAAGGAGTCGTCGTAGGGAGTCATGCAGTAATACTGCAGGTCGGGTATCGGATTCATGCCATCCTCGGCATGCTGAGTGAGCACGGTGGTAAGCTCCTTGGCGCGGTCGTTGCGGTAATTGAAGAAAATCACCACATGGCCGGCGCCTATGCGGCCATCCACATTCTCGTTGACGATAGGCTTGATGAATTCGTCGGTGACGCCCTCGGCATAGGATTCCTCCACGGCCTTCACCATGTCGGTGGCTCCTTTACCCTCGCCGTACACGAGGAGGTTGTAGGCTTCTTTGACGCGCTCCCAGCGTTTGTCGCGGTCCATGGCGTAATAACGGCCGCAGACAGTGGCGATGGTTCCGGCCGACTGGGCACAGTGCTCCTGAACTTCTTTAAGGAATCCGGCGCCGCTCTTGGGATCTGTGTCACGGCCATCCATGAAACAGTGCAGATACACGCGGCTCAGGTCGTAGCTCTTGGCCGTATCACACAGGGCATACAGATGGTCGAGGCTCGAGTGGACGCCTCCGGCAGAGGTAAGACCCATGAAATGGATGGGTACATTGTGCTCCCTGGCATAGCTGAAGGCACTGATTATTTCCGGATTCTTGGCAAAAGAGCCGTCGGCAATCGCCCGGTTGATTTTCACAAGGTCCTGATAAACCACGCGGCCGGCGCCTATATTGAGGTGTCCCACCTCGGAATTGCCCATCTGGCCGTCGGGGAGTCCCACATTCTCGCCGCTTGCCTCAAGCTTCGAATGAGGTTCCTCGGCCATTAGCCTGTCCATATAGGGCGTGGGCGTATTGTAGATGGCGTCATCCTTCTTATGGTCGCCAAGACCATAACCGTCGAGGATGATAAGCATTGCTTTCTGTGACATGTCTATATACTTTTTCTTTTTCGATTTACTATACTTTATGCACACAAGGGCGGGTCCGCAGTCCGGACACGCCCTTATGTTGTCTGTCGGTATGAAAGCCTGTTATGCTTTCTTGGCGTAACGCTCCTTGATACGGGCCTTCTTGCCGGTGAGGTTACGCAGATAATAAAGTTTAGCACGACGCACCTTACCAAGCTTGTTGGTAGTGATCGACTCGATGAAGGGCGATTCCATGGGGAAGATACGCTCCACGCCTATTCCGTCGGAAATCTTGCGAACGGTAAAGCGCTTCTTGGTACCCTGGCCGTTGATCTTGATCACAACGCCACGGTACTGCTGGATACGTTCCTTGTTACCCTCCTTGATTCGGTAGGCTACCGTGATGGTGTCGCCCGGACCGAAATCATCTACTTTCTTCTCGGGAGTGGCGAATGCCTGCTCCGCAATCTTTATAAGATCCATTTCGCTATTATTATTTATCAGGCAATATAAACGCGCTGCATAAAGAAGCCTCGCGGGCTGTGTCGCGTCAGAGATTGCCAAACCGGACGCAAAGTTAGCGATTTTTTTTAATATGAGCAAAAAAAGCGTTAACTTCGCAACATGCAAGGAAAGAGGGACTATACAATAAGGCTTCGTGGCGGTCTGATGGGCTTCTCGACGCCCAGGGTGATGGGTATCATCAACGCTACCCCCGACAGCTTCTATGCCGGGAGCCGGAGCATTGGCCGTTGCGGCGCTGTGGCCACGGCCATGCTGGCCGACGGCGCCGACATCCTCGACATAGGCGCTTTCTCCACGCGGCCAGGCGCCGACGAGGTCTCCGCCGACGAGGAGTATTCCCGTCTGGCCGCCGCTCTCGAGGATATCCGCCATTGCGACCCCGACGCCGTAATATCTGTCGACACTTTCCGTGCCGACATTGCCCGGAAGGTGGTCGGCGAGTTCAACGTCGACATCATCAACGACATAGGGGGAGGCACCCTAGACCCGGAGATGCGCGACACCGTGGCGGAACTCGGCGTACCGTATATCCTCATGCACACCCGCGGCACTCCCTCCACGATGCAGCAGCTTACCGACTATTCCGATGTCTGCGCAGATGTCCTGAGCGACCTGGCCTTCAAGGTCGACGACTTCCGCCAGGCCGGTGTCCATGACATAATCGTCGACCCGGGCTTCGGCTTCGCCAAGACCGTCGGTCAGAACTACAGCCTGCTTGCCGCGCTTGACATGTTCCATCAGACAGGATGCCCCGTACTTGCAGGGCTGTCGCGCAAGACGATGCTCTGGAAACCCCTTGGCATCACTCCCGAGGAGGCCGGCGACGCCACTGTGGCCGCAAATACCCTCGCTATCGCTAACGGCGCCGACATACTACGAGTGCACGACGTCCGCCCCGCCGTTCAGGCTTGCCGCATTTTCTATCTGCTATCCCAAAACGCTCCCTCCCCTTTCCAAATCAGAACCTTTGACACACAACAAGACCCTTTGACGTGATTGACTTCGGCATAAAAGACATTATAGACATTCTGATAGTAGCCCTGCTGCTGTTCTATCTTTACCGGCTGATGAGAAACAGCGGCACGCTGTCTCTGTTTTACGGCGTTCTCGCTTTCATAGCCATATGGGTTGTGGCATATGAAATCTTCGACATGCGCCTTACCGGTACTATCGTCGACAAGTTCATGAGCATAGGCCTTATTGTGCTGGCAATTCTGTTCCAGGACCAAATCAAGAGGTTTCTCATAGATATCGGCGGCCCGGGGAAGTTGTCGCGGGTAAAACGGATTTTCCGCCACGACAAGAACGACGAGCGTGAACACACGCTGATTATGAATGTGGTATACGCCTGCATGTCAATGTCGAAAAGCAAGACCGGAGCCCTGATTGTGATTCAGCGCAAGATGCCGTTGACTGATTATGAGAAGACCGGCGACGAGATTGATGCCGATGTAAACCTGCGGCTTATCGAGAATATCTTCTTCAAGAACTCTCCGCTGCACGATGGCGCCATGATAATAGCCGGCAACAGGATAGCCTCCGTGGGATGCATCCTTCCGGTGAGCCACGACATGAACATACCCAAGAACCTGGGACTTCGCCACCGGGCGGCTCTCGGCATGAGTACCGTCACCGACGCCATATGTATTGTGGTGAGCGAGGAGACAGGCGGCATTTCCGTGGCCGAGGAAGGCAATTTCCGCCTGAAAGTAAAAGCCATCGACCTCGAGAACATCCTGGCCTCGTCACTAAAATGACCTTAATGACCTTAGAGACCTTAATGACCTTAAAGTCCTTACTCCATCAGTGATGAGATTGTGTAGGCCATGTTGATGCTGAGGGTGCTTCCCGACTTGTGTGGAATGCCATAGGAGACATCGGCACTGAAACCCTTCACCTTGAATCCTATACCCAGCGAGAATCCCGACAGGAAACTGTGGTTGTAGCTGCTCATGTCGCTGGCTGTCTTGTAATTGTAGGCCAGCGCGGCGTAGAATCTGTCGCTCGGCTGATATTGCAGGCCGAATATCAGATGCCGGAAGAAGTTGCGGAAAAACCCGTTCTTATACACCATGGTCTCGCCATTGTCGCCATTGGTGTACGAATAGTAAGGTATTCTCCAGCGCACAAGATCGTGAGCGGTAATCGACAGCTGGATGGGCGACCTGCCGAGAGTCTGCATATATCCTATCTGCACATCGAAAGGGAGACGGGCATAACGCTCCGTGAAACGCTTCACCTGACCGCCCATGTTCTTGAGTACCACGGAGAACGAGAGGTCATGCTCCGGGTCGTAATAATTCACGCCGAGGTCGGCGGCTATTGCGAAAGCCTTGTACTGCTCATAAGAGCTGTACACCATCTTGAGGTTGGCACCACCACGCCAGCGGTCGCTGATGTCGCGCGAATATGTCCCTTCTATGATAAGGTCGGAAGGCGTAAACGTGCCCGTGGGAGTTCCGAACTCGTCGTAGCCGTCGAATTTGCCATAGTTGAGGTATCGCAGTCCTATTGCCCAGGCACTGTGGTCGTCGGCAGCCATACCATATTTCACGCCGGCGAAATTCCCCGTGGTCTGCCACAACATATAGTTCACGGCAACCTGTTTCTCCAGCTCCGGTCCTATGAGCGCCGGATTCTGGTCGGCAAGAAGCACATCCTCCCCTATGATGCAGATATTGTTGCCCCCAAGTCCGTAGACATGCGACGACGCCGGTATGTTCAGAAACGAGTAGGCCGACGACGAATCCTCCGCATATGCCGTATCAACCACAGCCAATGCCATGACCATGACGGGCAACAATATCTTTCTCTTAAGCAAATTCAACTTTTGTTTCCTATAATCGTTTTTAATTCGTAACCGCATGACTACATATGCTTGCTGTTGCACGGTTCCACCATACGACTACTTATCTATAACGTCGCGCTGCATACTCTATTATAAATATGGTATTTTGGCACCCCGACAGTTTTAACTATAATTAATGTATGGATGTTTGCGAATGTCGGGCACAGCACGTAATTTTGCATGAGTAACGGAGAAGGTAGTACCGACCATACCGTACTGTCCGACCCGAGGCGTAACAAAGACACACACATATGTTGAAACATTTACTCCGTATACTGTTTTCAGCCGGTCTGTTGGTAACAGGTCAGGCTTCTCACGCGCAGACATGCCGCGTGAACATAGGCACCAATGCGCAGGGCACTGTGAGCTATATGGAAGTATATGAATACGATTATGTATCGGAGAAGCCGACCTTCCCCGGTGGCGACCGCAATCTGATGACGTTCATCAACGCCACCCGCAATTATCCCATCGACGCCTACCGCAAAGGGATCCAGGGTCGTGTCACGTGTGCCTTCATCGTCAATACCGACGGGAGCGTGAGCCATATCTCCGTGCTCCGCGGCGTAAACCCAAGCCTCAACAAAGAGGCTATCCGAGTGCTCGGCGAAATGCCCGAATGGAATCCTGGCAAACTAAACGGCAAGCCCGTTCCCGTACGCGTAATCTGGTCCGTACCTTTCCGCAGATAACGCGACCAGCATCCGCAGTCAGCGATATATGAGAATCAAAAGCTCCGGTCACTGTGACAGTGCCGGAGCTTCTTTTTGTGTTCGCTTAGTGTTTAAACCAGGGTAACAACGAGGTCTTCATCGCTCATTGCCAGGGCAATCTTGCCTTCACGGCCAAGCCAGCCGAGAGCTGCCATCAGCTCGTCCTTCTTCAGTTTGGTCGCCTTCTTAAGGCCTTTCAGTCCAAGCATACGGGTCTCGCTGTTCTCCAGTGCCTTGTACACTTCACCGGCCCATGTGCCAATCGATTCAATGTTCATTTTTAAAAAATTTTGGATAACTTTTTATTTCGGGTGCAAAGGTCTTAATTTTTTATTTAATATCAAAATAAATTTTCTTTTTAAGTTCCTTATCTTGCACTTCTTTTAAAACAACACGTAATTTTTTCGTGTTATTTAATATTTCAACAACTAATTCGCCTGATTTGTTATATTTTCCCCTCGATTAAATAGTAGTATATCGTGACTTTGCGTTATTATATAAGTAATTTTGAACAGTTACTTATGACCAGAAAAAAGAGCAAGGCTGATTCGGCTAGAATCACAGGTTCCACTACACTGACGGGGACTGTGGTGCGCAATACCGGCAGCGCATATACCGTAAGGCTTGATAACGGCGCGGAGACAAGCTGCCGCGTAAAAGGGAATTTCCGTATCAAGGGAATACGCACCACCAACCCTGTGGCCGTAGGCGACAGAGTGACCGTGGCGCATGCCGCCGACGACGCCGACTATATAATAGCTGTCGAACCGCGCAGAAACTATATAATACGCCGGGCATCCAACCTGTCGAAAGAGTCGCACATCCTGGCGGCCAACCTCGATCTGGCCGTTCTCGTGGCATCGCTCAAAGATCCGACCACCCCCACTACATTCATCGACCGCTTTCTGGCCACCGCCGAAGCCTACGGCGTGCCCGCAGCCATAGCCCTCAACAAATGTGACACATGGGACGACGATGACCGCGAACTTGCCGACGGCATCAAGTATCTGTATGAGTCGATAGGATACCCGGTATATATTGTCTCGGCCAAGTCGGGCGAAGGGCTTGACTCCTTTATGGAGAATTTGCGGGGCAAGGTTACGCTTTTCGCCGGCAATTCGGGTGTAGGCAAATCATCGCTGATCAACGCGCTCGTGCCTGGCGCCGAACTGCGCACCGGAGCCATCTCCGACGTGCACCATACCGGAATGCACACCACCACCTTCTCCGAAATGATTCCTCTGCCTGACGGCGGCGACATAATCGACATACCCGGCATAAGAGGATTCGGCACCATCGATTTCGAGATCTCCGAAGTGTCGCATTACTTCCCCGAAATATTCCGCACAGGCCGCGGATGCCGCTACAGCGACTGCAAACATATAGACGAGCCGGGATGTGCTGTCATCCCGGCTGTCGAAAACCATTATATTTCTGAAAGCCGCTACGCTTCCTACCTCTCGATACTCGATGAGATACGCGACCCGTCGAAGTACCGTAAGCCCTTCTGATCAACGCGCCGCACGCTTGCGGTCGCTCTCGTCAAGGAGTATCTTGCGCAGCCTGATATGATGAGGCGTTACCTCAACATATTCGTCTTCCTTTATGTATTCAAGAGCCTCCTCGAGGCTGAACACCACCGGAGGCACGATGCGCGCCTTGTCGTCGGTACCGCTGGCTCGAACGTTGGTGAGCTTCTTCGACTTGGTAACGTTGACCACTATATCATTGTCCTTGGCGTTTTCGCCCACCACCTGTCCGGCATATACCTCCTCCTGCGGGAAGATGAAGAATCGTCCGCGGTCCTGAAGCTTGTCGATGGCATAAGCGTAAGCGGTACCGCTCTCATGGGCTATCAGCGAACCGTTGGTACGGCGTTCTATGTCGCCTTTCCAGGGCTGATAGCTCAGGAACCGGTGAGCCATGATGGCTTCGCCGGCAGTGGCCGTAAGGATGTTGTTGCGCAGTCCTATGATGCCGCGGCTCGGGATGGCGAACTCTATGTCCACACGGTCATTGCGCGTCTCCATCGACAGTATGTCGCCTTTGCGACGTGTCACCATATCGATCACCTTCGATGAATATTCTTCGGGCACATTGATGCTGAGCGCCTCCACAGGCTCGCATTTCTTGCCGTCAATCTCCTTGACGATTACCTGCGGCTGGCCAACCTGAAGTTCGTAACCTTCGCGGCGCATCGTCTCGATGAGTATCGACAGATGAAGCACGCCACGGCCAAATACCGTCCACATATCCTCCCGGTCACCTTTCTCGACGCGAAGGGCAAGATTCTTGTCCAGCTCCCGGTCCAGGCGCTCCTGGATATGACGCGAGGTCACGAACTTGCCGTCCTTGCCGAAGAACGGCGAGTCGTTGATGGTGAAGGTCATCGACATTGTCGGCTCGTCGATGGCTATGCGCGGCAGAGCCTCCGGCTTGTCGTAGAGCGTCACCGTATCGCCGATCTCGAAATTGTCGAGTCCGACTATGGCACAGATGTCGCCGCTGTCTACATGGTCCGTCTTCACGCGGCCCATTCCCTCGAAAGTCTGCAGCTCCTTAATTTTCTGACGTGTCACGGTGCCGTCTTTCTTGCAGAGCCCTACTTCCATTCCTTCGCGGAGAGTGCCTCTGTGCACGCGACCCACGGCGATGCGGCCGACATACTGGCTGTAGTCAAGGCTCGTGATGAGCATCTGCGGGTCGCCTTCAAGCTGCGTGGGAGCAGGTATGTATTTGATTATGGCATCGAGCAGGGCCGTGATGTCGCCGGAAGGCTTTTCCCAGTCGTCGCTCATCCAGTTCTGCTTGGCGGAGCCATAGATGGTGGGGAAATCGAGCTGGTCTTCGGTAGCGTCGAGATTGAACATAAGGTCGAAAACCATCTCGTTGACCTCGCCGGGACGGCAGTTTGGCTTGTCAACCTTGTTGACCACCACCACCGGCTTGAGGCCCATCTGGATAGCCTTCTGCAATACGAAACGCGTCTGGGGCATCGGGCCCTCGAAAGCATCCACAAGCAGCAGACACCCGTCGGCCATGTTGAGCACGCGCTCAACCTCCCCGCCGAAGTCGGCATGCCCCGGCGTGTCGATGATATTGATTTTTGTACCCTTATAATTGATGGAGACGTTCTTCGACAATATCGTTATGCCGCGTTCACGCTCCAGGTCATTGTTGTCGAGAATCAGTTCTCCCGTGCTCTGGTTGTCGCGAAACAGGTGTCCGGCCAGAAGCATCTTGTCTACCAATGTTGTCTTGCCATGGTCCACATGGGCGATTATGGCAATATTGCGGATCTCTTGCATGTATGTCTAATACCGTTTTGAAACCGCAAAATTACAAAAAAAAGCTGAAAGCCGACACCTTTCCCGCCAAAAATTATCTCGCTTTTACTAACCTGGCACATACCTGGCACATACTGATGATAAAGGGCTGACTCCCGATAACAGGTGTCAGCCCTAATTTTTGATTCCGTTCCTTAAAAGATTTTACTGGACAGAACTCTCATTTTTTCAATTTACTCCAGTAGTCCTTGTCGATGAAGCTCTGGATAGAATCGAGTTGAATCGTGTAAGAAGCATTAGGCACCGAGTCGCCATATTCCTTTCTGACTTCATCCAGCACATATTGACATGCCTCTTTCTCGGAATTGAACACCCGTTCATAGCGGCTTGCGTCTGTTAAACGAGAACCTTGATACTCCGAAACGAATTTAATTTTTTCATTGGCGGTTCCCCCCCATGTCCATACCGTTTCTTTTTCAATCGTCATGCTCGAGGCGCTAAGTTCGGTAACTGTCCCCGTAAAATCTCCTATTCCAAAGGCGGCATATTTGATAGAAAACCCATTGTCACCCTTATCGAACTCAAAGGGTCTGCATAGATACAGTTTCCCGTCGATTCTCTTTTTCTCACAGTACAATGTCCATGACACCCGTAGATCATGCATTTCCTTGTACGTACCCCATATGCCGAATCTAGTTAAAGTTTTGCCATCCAGAAATACTATTTCACTGTGATTTTCAAGATAGGGAGATGCACTGATTTCTCTTTCATCCCGCTCCCACCTATTCTTCTTTTCATTATACAGGTATCTATGAACCGAAACCCTGTTATAGGCTACATCTTCAGTACCATTTATCAGTTTGTCGACCATTTCAGAATCAACTACTTTGACTTCATCGATTCCCTCTTCCTTGTCACAGGAAGCCAGCATGAGGCAGAACAGTCCAACTGCCAACATACTTATTAACACGTACTTCTTCATATATTTCATTTATTGGGATAAACAGAAGGCAAATAACGGAGATTTACGTAACGATAGGTTAAAGATGCCGTGTCTGATTCATACGGCACATCTTTCCATCCTTGTATGGCCCCAACCTTGTAATAGCCATTACTGTTGCCGCCATCTCCCCATACATAGTAATCAAAATACTCAGTATACGGACCGGCAACATTTGTGGCATTTTCCGGGTAATATAGAGATAACTGTCCATCACGAACCCACATGTGACCTATTTCGCTAACTTCATTATTTTTAGAAGCCGCGCCCTTAACAAGTATTGGCACCTGAGACGAATGAACATGCGAATTATAGAAATATGCTGACGAGCTCCAGTCCTCTTCTACAATGTAACCGAGACTTCTTAATGTAGGTATTACATAATAATTAGACGTTTCAGTCACCTCCAGACCATAAACACTGTGGAGGTAATACTTTCCCATCGTTGCCAACAACCAGGCTATTTCTCCATAGTCTCCGAATGAATTACCCCGTACTCTTTGCCAATTTACAGAATGCCCATTTATAACGGCTGGCCATTGGTAATGAGACAGAATCATACTCACAGCCAACGGAACACATCCTACAGCACAATGCGGCTCATATCCCAAATTGGTTCCACCTACAGTCTCGCACTGGGAATTGAACGGGTCTTGCTGATGCCACTCTCTAACATACTTTGATAGATAGGGTCCGCTTTTAGTCACAGTAGGGCCTACATATATTGGCTCAGACACCTTTATAGAGTCCTTATCATCTCTACCAACGCCCCCAATTGACGAGCAAACACTGGAAATATAGTAGGCAAGTCCTTCATTTTTTGTTGTATCGGAAAGACTGATATTATTCTCATTGTTGATTCCGTACAATTCATAGGTTGAACCTCTCTTTGCCATCAGCACAAAGCCTTCATTGTCCTGATAGTTCACTACCGACAAGATTGTGTCAGATCCACTTCTTGTAGCTGATGTTGTGACGTATTCCACACTCTTGACAACACGCGATTTTGCACGAGTGTTTTGGAATACCATTCCCATGTAGTCATTCGCAGCGGCGATGACATCGTTGTTAGTGACTGTGCTCTCATGCTGGTCTGCAGCCACCAAATCATGCATATCTGATTGATTGCATGACACCAATGGCATTACCCCCAACACAGCAAGCATTGCTGCGACTCTTAGAAGTTTTTGTTTCATTGTTGTTTAAATTTAAAATAAATCCTATTCCTATCTAAAACCATTATTGCATCAAAATTCCAAATAGCGTTAACTGTTTTAGCAGGTCAATAATCACACCGCAAATATATAAAAATATTAATTAATTTCAAAATATTTTTAAAAATTTTATTTAGCGAATGATAATTTTTTTAAATATGCCTCAATTTTATTCTATATTCCAATCTATTTTTCTGTGCATTAACGACGGTGATAATTGAATGACTGAATGAAATATGAATACTACATAAGCGTGGCGGAATCTAAGGCCGGGCGGTGCTGATCGTGTCGGTGAGGAAGTCGCGGGGTTGTGCAGCTGGTGCGGAGGGGGTGTGCTTTCCTCCTTTCTTCTTTTTGCCACGTCTGACGGAATTGTCGCTCTTCCTCCCCTTTCCGCTCTTAGCCCTCTTTTTCGAGCGGTATATGGTGTCGGTCTGTGTCTTATAGATGGTGACAGTCTCGGGGATGTCGGTGGCGCGACGGCACTGTCGCAGCCATAATCCTGCGCCACATATCAGCAGCGTGATTATTATCAGCCACACCGCTCCCCAACGCTCGTTACGTCCCAGCCTCATCAGAATGGATAGCCTATGGCCAGATGGAAACAGAAGGCATCCTTGGGCTTGATGTTGAAATAACCCCTTGAGCCGGTATTATAGGGCGCGTGCAGCCCATATCCAAGGTCGCCGCGGATTACCATCATGCCTATGTCGACACGCAGACCCACACCGGTACCCAACGCTATGTCGTTGCCGAAATTCTTCCTCGTGAGCAGACCGCCGGGCCGCAACGGGTCATCCTTCAGCAGCCATATGTTGCCGGCATCCACGAACACGGCGCCATGCAGCACACTGATGATGGGGAAACGGAACTCGGCGTTGGCCTCCAGCTTGAAAGTACCTGTCTGGTCGAAATAGCCGTTGCGCAGGTCAACAGGTGGTCTGTAGCTGCCCGGACCCAGAGACCGTACGGTCCATGCGCGTATGGAATTGGCGCCCCCGATATAGAACTGTTCCGAATAAGGCACCTGCGACGAGTTGCCATAGGCATGGGCCGCCCCGACAAGCAGACGGGTCACCAGCCACATGTCGCTGCCATACTTCAGACGCCGGGAATATACCAGCTGTCCTTGACCCTTCACAAACTGCGAGAAAGGCATGCCGAAGAGCTTCTTCTCACCCTTCACACCGCACATGCGCCACAGACCCCAGAAGATGTTGCCACCCTCGGTAAGCGTGGCCGTGAAATTGACACCATTCATCTTCGAACGCTCGAACCAGCGGTCGTAGGTGTAGGTATACGACATCACCGGGATAAACTGACTCTGGAACGACAGAGCGACAGCAGGATTCTGCTCCATGATGGAATCGAAGGTATGAGTGGTACGCAACAGCTTGTTATAGGTAAGCCGGAAAGGAGTATATTCGTTGACCACGTGGCGCGAATGATTCCATCGGTAGGTGATTCCGGTCTTGAACTCAGCCATGCGGAAATAACGTGGACGGTTCATGAAATCGGCGCTTAGGTCGATGTTTGTCCAGTTGAGTTCCCTGCGGGTACGCTTGATAAAATTCGGCGCGAGGAGCCTGGGAAACGCGAGCGTGGCCGAAGCGCCCAGCTCATAGCTGTTCATGGCGTCGCTGCGGTTGTGCCCCGTCTCCCATTCATAGCTGCCGCTGAGCTGCAGCGTGAGCCTTTCGGCACCTCCGAACACATTGTTATGGGTAAGGCCGAACACAAGACCGGGGCCTATGTAGGAATTTGACTTGGAGGTAAGGTTTGCCTCGAGCGAGGCCTCCATAGGATGGTCGAAGCGGCAGTCGATCACCACATCGAGGCGCGGGTCGGAAGCCAGCGTGTCGGCGGGAACAGCCGATATATTGATGTTGCCGAATATTCCGAGCCGTGCCAGCCTGTTCTGCGTACGGTCCATGTCGCGCACGGAGAATATCTTGTTGTTGCGGAATATGATGCACGAAGGTATCAGGCTCTCGCGCAGCCGTGAGGGCCGGAACACTATTATGTCGCCACGATTGGAATGAATGGTATCGGGGGTACCGGGACGCCTCTCGCTGCGCCGACGCACGTATGTCGTGATGTTTCCCACACGATAACGGCGCAGCGACATGTCGGGAGTATTGGCGGCAAGCGTGAGCTTCAGAGCTATACGCTCAGGCTTCAGCAGCGAGTCGGCCAGAAACTCTATATACTCAGGCCGGAAATAGAACCATCCCCTGTTGCGCAACGCATTGGTGATGTTTACGCGCACAGCCAGCAGAGAGTCGATGCAGAAACGTTCCCCGACACGCAGATAGCGCTCCTTATGCGCCAGCGAGTCGATGAAATGACACAACACCTTATGGCTGGAATCAACCATTTCGCGGCTCTCATTGAGATATATGAGGCTGTCGATGAGATATGGCTCGCCAAGAGTGACATTATACTTTATGTTGGCCTTCTTGGGATTCTTCTTGTTATAGTCTACCTCAAAGGAGGCTTTGCCGGCGAAATAGCCGTTGTTGTTGAGTATGGTCTTCAGCATCTTCACGCGCGTGTCGGGACGCACGTCGCTTATGAGCACCGGCTGGGCCACCCATTTGTTGTAGAGCCATTTCTTTATCCCTTTGCAGGAGTCGTTCCAGTTGTTGTAGACCCACAGACCGAGCGGGAAAGGCATTCTCTTGTAAGGTCTGAGCCAGGGCCACGGATTGTTGGGACGCACATCCACAGCCTTGGTGAGGTCGCTGCCCACGCCGGCAGGCACTTTCTCATCCTCCACCGGCGTAACCTTGATGCTCATGCCGTTGTAAAGCGTCTCGTTCTCGCCAAGCCTGCGCGTGGTGGAACATGATGCCGTCATCATCACCAGCACCGTCACCAATATGGCCAAATATCCCTTATTTCCTGACATCACTTCCATCCACTATGTTCTCTTTGGTATTGACGGTATCCACGGTATCTGTCACTGTTATCACTTTGACGGGTTGCCGCGTGTCGGCATTGCCGGTGTTCTTTTTCTTCTTACGCCGGAAGCGGAACATGCGCAGCAGATTCGACAGCTTTCGCTTCATGGTGAAGGCTACTCCCGTCTCCGTAATCTCTCCCTCCAGTATACTCTCGTAACCCTGATGCCGGAAGAGCTCCACCGACATGTTCATCGTCTGGGTCTGTTTGAGGATATACTCGAATGATATGTCGCTGATCAGGTTCTGGGCAAGGTTGTCTTCCGCATTCTGGTCGGTGGAGTAGTTGCCTCCCACACGTATCTTGAAACGGTTGTTGAAGAGTGACTTCGACACCTGGTAGCTGTAGCTGGTGTTGGTGGTCTTGTTGCCGTTGGTACCCACGTCGTACTGGTCTACGCCGAATGTCAGGTCAACGCCACGTATATTCTTGGCAGCCCACGAGTTGAGCTGCGATTCGAGGAAGCTGTAGAGGACGTTGCCGCCGATGTTGGCGTTGGCCTTGGTACCGCCCTGTCCTGTGTACTGGCCGTATAGCAGGAGGTTCATGGCCTGTGTCTGCCGCTGGTCAGGGGTCATCGACTGCAGCTCGTTCAGTATTGTGAGGTCATCGTTGGTACTCAGGTCGAAGGCCACCTTGAGCCTGTCGACAGGCTGCGTGGCATGCAACGTCACCAGGAAGTTGACAAGTCGCGAATTGCCGTCGGTAGTCACACTGGCCTTCATGAGGTCGGTGGCCGTAACGTTGAGCGTAGGATTCGTCACATTGCCTGTCCAGGTGATGGTGCTCGACGGGTTGAAGTCAAACATCTTCTCTCCCATCACCGGTATGGCATAGCGTATGAAGCCGTTGCCCAGTGTCAGTGTGCCGTTCATCGTCATGTCGCCCATATAGCTCTGGTAATAGTGGAGGTTGGCCGACGGCTCTATCTGCAGCTTGTCGGTGCCGTTGGTGCTCAGAAGCACCTGCAGCTGCGTCCCCGGACTTATCACCACATTGGCGTTGACGCGCATGTTGAGCGACGACTCCACAACCGTGTCGGCATCGGCTACCTGCGTGGTGTCGCTGAAGTTCACGAACTTCACCACTTCCTCGTCGGCCTGTGTGTTGAACTGGCTTTCGGGTATATTTAGCCGGTATGTTGCGTCGGTGGTGCCCAGAAGGTTTACGTTGCCATAGATGTCCATGCGCTGCATGGGTCCTTTCACCGTGGCGTCGAGATTCATGAATATCTTGCCGTAGATGTCGCCTTTGGAGCGCTTGTCGCTCTTTATGAGCTGTATGTTGGCGGCATGCGCGCTGACGTCGAAGAGTATGTTGTTAAAATCTCCGGCATCTACAGTACCGGCAAGTGTCAGAGGATTCTCGTTGGCGGCATATATGTCGAACTCTTCGAGCTGCAGCTTGTTGGCGGCCACGGTAATGGGTACCGTGTCGAATCTGAGTGTGGCGGCGGCCATGGGTATGTATACCCTTGCCGAATCCATGGCTATGTGGCCGTTGAGCACCGGGTCGGAGAACTTGCCCGACATACGCATGTCGCCGTTGACAAAGCCCGACAGGCGGGCATTGTTGCCTAAGAAGGCATTGGCTATACGCAGCGGAAAACGTGTAAGTGTCAGGCCGACGCTGTCGTTGGCGTTCTTGTCGATGGTATTGGTATGGGCATAAGCTATCATGGCTTTTCTGCCGTCCACACGCAGCGCGGCGTCAGCGGCGACGTTGCCGCTCTCCATTCCGTAACGGCCGTTGATGTCAAGGCCTAAGTTGCCCACAAAGGTGTTCTCATATTGCAGCCCCTTTATGTCAAGGGTACCGCCGCCCTGGAATTCCTTGTCGCGGTAATGCACGGCAAGGTCGGAGCTTACCGAGCCCTTGACGGGCGGAGCGAACAGCGACATGCGCATGAAGTCCTCTATATGCACGTTGGCTATCTGCAGTCGCAGCTGTTTCCCGCCGTCGGCATCCGGTTCCGTACGCGCCATGATGGAGCTTTCACGGCTCATCGCCTGCAGGTTGGCGTCTACCTGCATGTTGTTGAAGTTATAGTCTATGTAGTTGTCGTTGTTCAGAGTCCACGGCATATAGGCTATCGTGGCCTTCAGAGGGGTGAAGTGCACCGACACTGTGGAGTCCATCATTGCCGCCGTAAGACCCAGACGGTAGCCCTGCTCGCCCGAAATGTTTTTCTGCGTGAGATAGGCGCCCAGTCGGTTGTGTCCCAGATAACCTTTCACGTTCACTTCGGCAAACTCGTCGAGAGTGCCGGGCCGGTTACCCATATGTGCGTGATAGTCAAGGAGCTGACCGCGCTCCTTGAGGGTCAGGCCCAAGGTGTCGAGGGTCATGGTGCCTGTTGTCAGCGCAAGCAAGTTGACGCTGCCATGTATCAGGGAGTCGCGTTCCACATGTGCCCATACCGTATCCATGCCGATGCCCGACGACATCAGCACCTGTCCCAACAGTCCTCTTCCCGAGGCGTTGACGTCAAGCCGGAACTGCGGCAGCACACGCTTTATGGCATCCACGGCTATGTTCTTATGCTGAGCCTGGGCCATTACCGTGTCGGCCGTGGCCATGAACGATGCTATCAACCGCTGAAGCCCGTTGGGACTCTCGAAGCTCAGCGATGTGAGGTGCGAGTCGAGGTCGAGGCGTGTAAGCATCTCCTCGGCCTGGACGCGTGCATGGGCGCCACCCGGAAGATGTATGTAACGTCCCGGCATGTTCCAGTCGAAGTCCTCCAGTTTCAAATCCGCGTCGTAGAGCCATTTACCGGGTTGCGCGTTGCCGGCGAGCATCACCTTCCCTTTGCCGTTGCACATACTGTCGGTAAAGCCCAGCTGCATCAGGTCGAGGTCTCTTATGTCGGCACGCAGATCCACGGTATAGTTGTCGGGGAGTATCGTTCCCTCGCCGTCGAGGTTGAGGCTCAGTCCCGGATTGTCGGAGTTGGCGCGAACCTTGAGGTTATGGTCGGGACTCAACACCACATTGGCGGTTATGTCGCGATATTCTCGTCCCTGGTATTCTATTGACGACACAGCCACATCGGCATCGGTTACGGCAGAGCCGTTCAACGGATTGAATCCGGCACCGTGCGCATTGACGGTTGCCGATACTCTTCCGATGCCGAGTGAGGGCATGAACTGCGCCACATTGATATGCGATGCCGTAATGTCGGCATGATACGTCTCGGGCGTTAGCGCCACGTGTCCTTTAGCCGCGAGGTCGCCGGCGGTGGTTGTCAGCGCCAGGTCGGCGCCATAAGCCAGCCCGTCGGCCGTCGCCGTTCCCTTGATGGCGAAAGCAGGTACACGCATCTCTGTCTTGGGCAGGAATTGCTCGGCAAGCCGCGGGTCCATAAGTGCTCCGTCTATGGCAACCTGTGCACGCATCTTCCTGTAGTCAAGCGGATTGTCGGCCTTTCCCGATGCCTTGAGTCTCAGCACGCCGGCCATCTCAGCCTCGATGTTGCGAATGCTCAGCCGCAACAGCGTGCCGAGGGCATCCACCTTGAACTCCAGCGGCTTGCGGCCCGGTATCTTCGCGGTATACTCCTTGAGCGCGGGCATAAATGCCTCTATGTCGGGGAGTCCCAGCCGGCCTCCTGCCTGCGCCGTCATCGGCGCGTCTGGCTCCAGTGCCATCAGAGCAAACGGTACCTCCGCATCTGCATGCAATCTGCTGTATAATGTCTGCAACGATACTCCCGAGATATTCAGACCTATGGAGTCGACGGCTATAAGACCGCGGCCATTGACAATCTGCAGTCCGCTGCGTTCTTTCGCCTGCAGCCGCGTGAGCGGCAACTTTACCGTGGAGGCCTCGTTATAGAACTGCCTTATTCCTATCTCCACGCCGCTCACCGAGATATACGAAGGGTCGAATCCTGGCGCCGGCTTCATGCCCTTCGTGGCGTATAGCGCCGACACACCGCGCACCGATATGCTGTCGCCCATAATCTGCATCGGAGGCCCTGTCGACGGCTCCGACGGGGGCGCCGGATGATTCTTGATATATTCTGCCGTCGGCACTATGTAGGCTATTTCTCCACCCTCTATGCCGGCGCGTCGCCATGTCACCGTGTTCTTGCCAAGGTCTATCACCCCGTTGACCAACGCCACCTTGCCAACCGCCATCGACAGCGTGTCGATTGTCGGAAGCATCGACATGCCGAACCGGAAATTCTCCATCTCTATGTCGTTGGCGGAGATGTAGAAGGGTGTGGACTTCACGGTATCCTCTGGCGTAGGCTTCTTTTTCCATACGTCCATGTAAAGGCCTACGTTGCCGTCGGCAAGCCTTACCTTATTGAGAAGTATGCGGCTCCTGGCAATGTCGACGCTACTCTTATCGTCGACGGTTAGATGTCCGGCGTCTATGGTTAGGATCATCGATGAGTCGGGCGACACCATGCGGTAATAACCGTTCACGAGGTCGAGGCGGTTCACCTTCACGTCAAGCCGCAGCAAGGGGAGCAGCCCTATGTCGGCCACGGCCTCGCCGGCTCGCACCATCGTGTCCTTATGCTCCGTGAGAACATACACGTCTTTGAGGTGCACGTCGAGCGGGAAACCGAGCCGGAACTCCCCTATGCCTATCTCCATGCCGGTGGACTTCTTCACCACATCCTTGGCAATCCTGACAGCCAGGTCCTGCACCGGCGGTATGTACAGCAGTACCGGAAGCAGCAGCACCACGATGACTGTCCACATCAGCGTCTTCAGCGTGACGCGCAGCCATCGCGGCCCTTTACGGCGCTTCTTGCCGGCATTCTCCGTCGGCTCCTGTACCTCTTTTACCTCTGATGTGTCATTCTCTGCCATGGAGATTCTTTCTGTTAAAGCGGACATGTTCGGCGGCTATCCATATGCCGGCCACAGCGAAAGCTCCCGTGGCATCGGCGGCCATATCCATATAGTCGAAGCTTCTGCCCAGGTCCATCACGCGCTGCGCGTATTCTATCACCACCCCTATGAGTGTGGCTACCAGCGCCATAAGCAGACATTCGTACCATTTCACGCTGCGCAAGCTGCGGCCGCGCGCCCAGTCAACCAGGGCTGTGAATGTCAGGACGCCGAACATGACGGCATGCACTACCTTGTCGGCATTCGGAAAGGGTAGCTCCACTTCCCGATGCCCGAAGGGATCAGGAGCCAACGTGGCCCACAGTATTCCTGCAAGCACCACTCCCGTCAGCAGCCATGCAGGCACCATTTCCATAATCTTCCTGATCCTCTTCACTTTACAAAGTTAACAATTATTTCATTTAATAACAAAATATTAACACCGCATCTCATTGCTTTGTTTCGCATGCCGGCGCAAAAAAACCGACTTCCTGAGGAAATCGGTCTTTTGCGGTTGTGCCGAAACTGCTTTCAGCCGTTTATCAGTTCTGATAGGGCTCTACGTTGATGAACTTGCGTCCTTCCTTACCCTTGGTGAAGACAACAACACCGTCGATGAGGGCGAAGAGGGTATGGTCCTTGCCCATGCCCACGTTCAGGCCCGGATGGTGCACTGTTCCGCGCTGACGCTTCAGTATGTTGCCTGCCTTGCAGCTCGCTCCACCAAAAATCTTCACTCCGAGTCGTTTGCTCTCTGATTCACGGCCGTTCTTCGAACTACCGACACCTTTTTTATGTGCCATTTCCTTTTTGGTTTAAGCGGTTACTATTTTCTTTATCATCACTTTGGAGAACTGCTGACGGTGACCGTTCTTACGACGGTAACCTTTGCGACGCTTCTTCTTGAAGACGATTACTTTGTCGCCCTTCACGAGAGGCATCAGCACCTCGCATTCTACTTTGGCGCCCTCTACGGCGGGAGCTCCCACCTTGACGGCTCCATCTACGTCGAGAAGGAGTACTTTGTCGAAGCTTACTGCGTCGCCTTCCTTCACGTCGCCCAGATGATGGACATACAGGAATTTGCCTTCCTCGGCCTTGAACTGCTGCCCTTTGATTTCTACGATTGCGTACATCGTTGACTTTGATATTTGATTATCCTTCCGCAGGGCGCCGCGGACTGTTGCCGCAGGCTTGTATGGCCCTTACGGGAATTATGGTTATTATTACTTGCGGATACCGAGCTCTTTCTTGGCGATTATCGCACGGTAACGGTTGATATCCTTGCGGATGAGGTAGTCGAGCAGGCTGCGACGCTGGCCTACGAGCATTTTCAGCGCGCGGGCGGTGGCGTGATCCTTGTGGTTCTTCTTCAGATGCTCCGTGAGGTGCTGGATGCGCTTCGAGAACAATGCTATCTGGCTCTCGGCACTTCCCGTATCGCCCTCACCTGCGCCATACTCGGCGAAAATCTTCTTCTTCTCTTCTGTGGAAAGATGCATGTTGGGAGTTGTTTTTATTGGTTATCTTTAACTGCTTTTCCCGCAAATGCCCTCCGCGATACTCCTTCTCACGGCACATTTGCCTAAAAAGCTCCGCAAAATTACTAAATTTCCCCCACCTATCCAAATCTTTCTTGAATTCGCCGCCGAAATCCGGCGCATTTGGGGAATCTTGGAACTGAACCGGAACTGATTATTTACAACAATGCCCGCGAATCACTTCGCGGGCATCCTTGCGCTTCAGGATGGGCTTGAACCAACGACCCCCTGATTAACAGTCAGGTGCT
>CAJUAT010000034.1 GCA_910584525.1 uncultured Muribaculaceae bacterium
TCCATGTGCCTTCAAGTTTGGATGCCATGAGGTTGCGGCCTTTGCCTAACTCGGAAGCCTTGAACTTGGCGTTTCCTTTTTTCAGGATATAGCCTCTTACAATGCCTTTGTCATCTTTCCTTATTTTGACATCGTAGCCTTTCGCCTCAAGTCGGGCGAAATAGTCGTCAAGCGACCATTTCCCCATTTTGCCGAGGACATCGAGGCAGTCACGGCTTACGGTCTGTCGGTTTATGTCGTGTATGTTCGCCGCTGTCTGCCAGCCCCGCTTTCTCGCGACACGTTCCGCAGCCCGTTGTGCCCGAAGATGGATGTTGCTGTCATTGTTGATGTTCCCGTTTTCGTCAAGGCGGCTCACAACCGCATGGAGGTGAGGTATGCCGCTGTCGGATTCAAGGTGCAGCCACACGGTTGACTTGCTTCCTGCGAGATTGGTTCTCGGAGATAGCCACCGGCCGTTCTTGCCCTTCATCTCCTGACGGTCAAACTCCGCAACGAAATCCAGCCATAGCTGTTTCCAGTCTTCGGGAGTGAAATTGCGCGTATGCTCCTTTGCAGGACTGATCTCAATCCGTATAAGGTTGTTCCTCATGCGCGGGTGGCACAAGGAATCAAGTCTGACGGAGTTCCATATTCCCAACGGGTCTATGCCGGGAGGGAGGAAGCTGTCGCAGATATGGATGATTCTCTCCGGGTGTTTCTTGTTCGCCGACACGCCCGTTATGTAGTTCAGTGCGTTTATGCCGTGGGATATTGACTTTGCTTTCGCTATCATGTTATCAGATTTTTGTGATGGTTTTTCTTGTTCGCGGACTGAAACGGGCACCGTTAATTACCGAGTTCAAAAACTCGGTCACGGCATTGGTTATCGGCACGACCTGCCTGTACCAGTCAAGCATGAAGGAGACTTTTTGAAAAAGTATGATTCTCTTGTCTTGTTTCATTCCGGCAAGGGCGTTGGCGAAGTTGAGTATATCGACACGGCAACCGTCAAGGTTGTGAAGCAACGCAGATTCTTCGACGGTTAGTGCCGATGGTGGCTCGTAGCCCAAGCCGCGCTGCCTCATGTAGTCGCTCGGTGTCAGGTTGCATCTGGCGGCTATGGCGTGTATCTTCTGACGCTCCCCGGCTGTCATCTTCGTGGTTACGGTGCACGAGCGCACGTCCTCCGGCGGCAGCTTCTTCCGCTTCGTCTTTCCGGTATTGCTGCCGGGGCTATTGTCTGTATTAGTCATAAAAAAGGATATTCAATGATTTGTATAACTGATTATCGGGTGCGAGCCTGCGAGCGGCCATGACCCTGACCGCAGGGAGGGGCGAGGCGTTTTGGTGCAACCGGGCGAAGCCGGGTGTAACACCAAAACATATCTCGCAACACTTCTCAAAAGACCTGCTTTCACGATTGGTTTCCCATGCTCTCGGTCGCACATCGGATTAGGTTGCTCAACCTGCGAAGAATCTGTTGATTACGGTCTCTCCGTCGGGGTTCTTCCAATCGGCTATGCAGGTGAACGAGAGGGCCGACCCGACACGGGAATTGTAGATGCTGACAAGACCTGCGGCTTCCATTCTTGACAGGAGATTGTGAATCTTCTTCCGTCCGAGATTCCATTTGTCTGCAAGACCAATTTCCGAGAATTGCACCTGACCGGGTTTCAGATTCAGCGGTCTGCGGAAAGTGCCGTCATATCCGGGTGAGGTACGCATCTCTTTCAACAGTCCGCTGAATATCGCCATGTTGCTGATTGCGTTGCAGCCGTTATCGGTAGTTGTTCCCGAAAGCCATTCGATGGCTTCCGCTGTAAGCCTGATGTTCACAGATGAAAAGGGATATATGTCTTGTTGTTCCATGTTCCTTGTTTTCTTATGGATGGATTATTGGCGAAATGCCAAAGATTGGATTCCTACAAAGTGAGATTTATGTACGATGGATTTGTGCGTCGTTCTCCTTGCCCCTTTATTCGTCAGTCATTATTTCTATGAGATTCTATTCTCATAAGATTGAGATTACAAATATCATTCAAGTGTTTTCTCCGACAATTTTCTAATTGAGGATTGGGGAACAACGAAAACGGAGGGAAAAGAGGGCTGACAATGATTCCCTATTTCGGCATCCATTGATTGCCGGACTGGTTCACGTTATTAGAGGGTCTGTTTGGTTGCTGAATTTTCGGGAGATTGCTCACCATGTTGTCGATGTCTTTCCTGTCCGAGGATATGACAAGGAGTGCTGAGGTGATTTTGATTACCTCTTCCTTGCCGACATATTGGGATGCCGATGTTATCAGCTCCAATGTCCTTGTCTGCCGATGTATCCTTATCTCGTCGGCGTTCCACGTCTCCTTGTCCCAGCCGAAGTTGAGATAGCGGTTGATGGCGGTGCGGTCATACTGCGGCATGGTCTCCACTGTCGTTTTACCGGATGCTATTCCTATGATGGCGCGGAGCGCGTCGGCCTCGTATGGGGTACATTCACAAAGAAACTCCATGATGATTTGGGTTTTCCTCTGATTCCCGGATTTTGACTCTTTGGATTTGGTCTCCGATGATTTGCCTGGCTTTCTTCCCGGCGTGGTTGTTATGTCTGTTGGCATAGTCTTGAATGAGTAGGTTGATGAGTTCGTTAAAGCGGTCTCTTGTTCGCGAGATAGTGTGCGGCCTCTGCCTCGATTTCGTCCTGCGAGGATATGCGGACGCTCTTGAGGTATGCGTCCAGGTCGTCGGGGTCGAAGAAGCATATCTTGCCGCTCGGCTTGTACATCGGGATCACACGCCGCATCATCATCTTGCGGAAGTACGATAGGGAGAAGCCCAGATAGTCGGCGGCCTCCTGCGAGTTGAGTAGTTTTCGTTTTGTCTGCATCGGTTCTTTAATTTATAAGTTCGTATTCTTTGATTATGGAATAGGCTGATTGATAGACTTGTCAGCCTTTGGATTCCGATGCAAAATTACAGCCGTTCCCGTGTGGCGCAATGTGGGTCTCATGGGGAAAGGTTAAAAATGACAAACGCACTATACGCTGAATCTCAGTCGCATAGTGCGTTTCAAAAATGTCTTTATATTCTGTAAATGGGGAACGGCAGGGATATTACGGGGTTCTGCGCCTTGAACGCCAGCTCTCGATGGCTGTGTCTATGGATTCTCTGTAATTTTTATTGTCCTCGGTGGCATGGTCGGCGCAGATGTCGGAGCGGTGCTTGTCATAGTATGACTTGGCGATATTGCAGCGTTGCAGGAACAACCGCGCCCATGTCTCGGCCTCCTTCCGCGGGCTGATGTTCCGCGCCACGGCATAGACCATGTAGCATATCCGCAGCTTCTCTTTCGGCACAACCGCTATCGCCCTTGCCTCTTCCCTTACGTTGAGGAAATTGGCGAAGTCAAGCGGTGTGCAGTTCTCAAACTGGCTGTCGTTGCACACGTCATGTATCGCCATGCACAGACCCAGTTCCACCACATCACGCCACTTGGCGGTTTCAAGCAACAGGCTTCCGCTCATTGGCCGTTCCCTTTCTCCATGCGGTCAAGGTCGCTTAGTATGCTCCCGGCTATCCCGTCCAGTTTCGCGGTAAGCGCATACAGGTGGGAGGCTTTGAGGGTGAATACATCCCCGGCGCGGCGGTTCTCACGTTCATAATCGGCATAGAGCTTTTTCACTTCTACCTGCCGCCTGTCATGCTCCGCCTTTGCAGCCTCGCACTCCTTTTCAGCCTCGGCATACTCCTTTGAATCAAGAGGGAGATAGTCAAGGCGGTTGTTCAGCTCACAGTAACGTTTCCAATACGGGTTAAGCTTATCGGAAGCCTTTTGGAATATGGCATGGTAATGTCGGGAGTGAGCATTGGCAATCTCCCGGAAATCAACGCCGTCAAGTCGCCCTATATTATTAAGGAGTGTAGCGGTCCCGGCTTTGAGGGAAAGAGCAGACTCTTTCAGCCGTTCCGGATTTTCCGTAGCCATAGCCTCCGCCTCGGCAATAAGCGCATTGGTGTCCTGAAAGTCGTAGTAGAACCGGGCGAGTAAATGCGCTTGTTCAAACGGCATAGTGTCACCGTTGCAGGCTGCAACAATTTCGTTGACCTCTTTAAGCATGGATATTATATTTGTCATTACTGTATTCATTGAATTACATGAGCCATACATGAAACGCCTCCATCAAATAGACTGATATTCAGGCTGTTTGTGATGATCAAATTGATTCATTCATTGAAATCGCGCCGATTCATTACATGAAATTACATGAACTATCCCCAATGAGGTATATAAGCAATGTCCCGACGATTTGTGCCCTCAGGCGTTCCTACCTTTATCAGTCCTTTGACCAAAGCCTCTTTAATTACAGCCGATACAAGTGGGTAATTCTTCTCATCAACCCCCAATCTCTCGCGCAGTGACTTGTTGGTAAGCATTTCATTGGCGAGATATTTAAGGCAGGCATGTTGGTAACAAGCCTGAACACGCTCCTCCTTGGTGGTATCGGCCCATTTCTTAAAAGCTGACAGTATGATAGTGGTCCGTATTTCCGAGACCCGGTACTTGATGGGGGGCAGTTGGTATCGCTCTATCGCCGAAAGAGCCTTATCCATTCCGCTTCCTTTCTCCTCGCAGAATCCCATTCTTCGCATTATGTCGGCAAGTTCCTCATTCCTGGACTGGTATTCATCAATAAATCTGTCTGTGCTGATCAATGGTTGCCCCGGAGAGGAAATTTCGACCCTGTCCGAATATATCTCTATCATAGGGAAACCAAGCACTGAAAAATCTTGATGGATAATCATGTTGGCTGAAATTTCCCTTATGGCTATTTCGGGATACATCCTCACATCTTCACGCAAGGCTTTGCCGATTTCCTCATTGGCAGGGAGCTGGCCATTGACCCAATCAATCATCATTGGGAAACATACCGCATACCCCTGTTCAAAGCTCTGCTCTCTGATAGTCTCGACCTTGCTCTTGTCTTTATAAACTATCACCCTTATGGCTTTCCTATACAGAGCGTCAAAATCCCTAAAATCCTTTGCGAGCAGTATTGCGCCAAGTTCAGTGATGCCATAGCCCGTGATGGAAGGAATAACGAAACGTTCAGACACGAATCTTTCCATAATGCCGTCAGCCGTTTGCGGCATTGGGATTTTCAATCGGTCGAAATAGGTCTCGGCACTCAGCAGACGGATAACATCGGAGGCATTGGCGCACTCTTTCACAACCGTCTTATCTAATTGCCTGTTACGGTTCTTCCTCCACAGTTTAGCCTCCTTGTCAGGATAGCCCATTAGCGGTTTTGTAAGTGAGCCGACACGAATATACGCCGTGTTCAGAAACGTGACAGGGCGGTCGGTTGCAGCCGGAATGCGGTACATTGAAATATGCTTGCCGTCAACATCAAACTCGACGCATTCGATGTCGATTCTCGGATTAAGGCGGTTGAGTAGCCACATTTCAAGTTCCTCGTTACCTTTCTTGTGGCGTTTTGCCTTGAATGACGTACCGATTATGGCGTGGGTCCCGTCCTCTATGCCGAACACGAGATAGCCGAATGGCTCATTCAGCAGAGCCGCGCTGTTTGCCAAGGCAGACAGGCGTTGCCCAATCTCTTCCTCGGAGTGGAAATTATGTTTGAACTCTATCCATTCCGTTTCTTGCGGAAACGCGACCAGTTTTGCGAGCAGTTTGGTAAATTCCGGTGATTCCATTGTGCAAAGTTACAAAAAAATCGGCAATAATTGCCTGAATCCCAAAGATTATGATTAACTTTGCGCTCGGATTTGGCTCAGCCCGGTCCACGACATTTTGGAAAAATAAGAAGCGTTATGCTTATCTTGTAGTTTGTGAACGTAGGAAATTCAGAAACCGATGCAAGGGATAGCATAGTGGTTCTCACGCATATAGCGTGGGTCACTATTGTTACATCTGCATCAAAGGTTTCCTACGACCTACAAACTAAGACGTGGCATAGTTGGCTCACGTTTCTTTAATTAATCTCTCCACCGGGTCAGTGGAGTAAATGATTGTAGGTCATGAACAAACTTATCATTACCGGAATGATTTGCACAGCCCTCTCGATAACGGCTTGCAGTGATGACAACACAATTTTCAACGAACCCGCTCCGATAAGGACTTATGAGGCGGATGCCGAAGTGCTTTCGCAGTTTGTCGAGGTGGACAGCCGCACAGGGCTGTTCTCCATCAATCCTGGCAGGAAAGTTACGGCAACCGATTACGTTGTCAACCGCTCTCGGGAGCAACTGTTGGAGGTCAGCTCCATAAACCGGACTCGCTTTGAGCGTGAAATGGAGCAGGCAAACGATCTTATAGAGGCATATAGAGATGCCCTAAATGTCAGTGTGATATACACAACCCCGACTTCAGGATTGGTAAGGAACAATGAAGAAGGAACAATGCGTCTGTTAAAACTTCAGTCAGATAATATAGACGGAAGAACAATAGCTCGCTTGTCTGTGTCAGGCGACGATATTTGCCGAACCGGATTCTATTCTATGGGAGACAAACGGCTTATGGTGAGTTCCGGCAACACTTCCATGTTTTATGTGTCACAAATCTCTTTCTTGACATCCGATAACACCAATAAGGGTACAATCCTCTTAGTCGGATTAGGTGGGAACTCATTGCCATATAGCTATTCTTTGGCATTGCCGGAGGTTGACGGAGAATACCTTAACATTCAAGGCAAATCCCTTATTGGCAACGGCTCTGTGACAGTAGGAATATCTCAATGAAACAAATACATCACTTCATAATCATTTTGGCTTGTGTGTTCCTATCCTCGTGTGAGGAACGCACAGGTTATTATGATTCAGATCAAAAAGAGATAATAAGTATCCTTACGGGCGTAGAATGGAAACAGACATACGAAGCCAGACCCAATTTTGAACCTACCGTATTTGAGGGAGAGGGTCGGATCTATAAGTTCAACGCCAACGGAACTGGCTCATATAAATGGGAAAATTGGAGCGACGGAACAATCACAGGTGAACCGGTTTATTTCCGATGGACTTTTACGACAGACAATTTCTCAGTCATCTATATGGATAAGTCGGAACAGTTCTGGCTAATAGACAGGCTCACGCCTTACGAATTGTCAGTGACAAGTGCTTTTCAAGACCCTGTGATTTATCCAAACACCGACAAATCCGTTTGGAGATTCGAGGCTATAAGATAGAAGCATTCCTATGAGACATCGAATCATCATATCAATATTCTGTGCCATCTTGATGGTATCAAGCTCCTTTGCCAAGAAAAGGCCCGACTGTCCTCGTGCCGAAATCAAGGTGAGTTACAACTATCATAATAAGTTCTTGCGCGGCAGTGACGGCGTGGTCGATAAAAACACTCCGTTCATTCTGCTTGCCAACAACAGTCAGAGTAAATTCTATTGTCCAAGTACAGAGTATCGGGATTCACTGCTCTCCACACCTTCGGGGCGAGCAAAGGAAAGACAGATGTTTGATGCCGCAGCCGCGGCATATGTGCAAAACCGGGATCGTAGCGCTATGGACGGTGTGGTCTATCACTCGCGCTTATATGTATTAAAGGATTTCGCCAAAGCCGTTTCCACCACCTATGATCAGGCAGGCATGGGTGAATGCGGTTATTATGATGAACCTTTCTCTGAAATTGAGTGGGTAATAGCTGAGGGCAATATAAAACAAATTCTGGGCTATCAATGCGTTATGGCAACTACGGACTATCACGGAAGGCAATGGACTATATGGTTCACTCCGGAAGTCCCGGTGCAAGACGGCCCTTGGAAGTTTTGCGGATTGCCGGGGCTTATTATGGAAGCAAGCGAACCATCCGGACAACATAGCTTTATTGCCACCGGAATCGAGTCAAGCTCTCACCCCATATTCCCGATATTCAGTTCAGAGTATGAGAGGATGAGCAGACTTGATATGCTTCGTGCCCTGAGGCATTACAAGGAAAACAGCAACGCGATGTTCAAGGCCGCAACCGGATATGAACTTGGCGGTGGAATAGACGCTCCGGTAACTGAAGAAAGCCGTAAATACGACTTTCTTGAAACGGATTACCACGAATGAAACGCCTTATCTCATATATAATATGTCTTATTGTCGCGATAGGGGCTGCGGCGCAGGTCGATGTGAGGGGCACGGTGATTGACAAGGAGGCGAATGAGCCGGTTGCCGGCGCGTCGGTCATCGTCAAGGGCTCCGACGGCAAGATAAAGAAATTCGCCTCGTCGAAGGCCGACGGAAAGTTTGCAATGTCGGTGCCGACCGTGGCCGGATGTCGTCTGGAGGTGTCGATGATGAGCTATGCCAAGCAGTCGATACCGCTCGACAGCGTGACCTTTCCGCTTACCGTATATCTCGAACCGGGCAGCATCCAGCTCAAGGAAGTGGCGGTCAAGGCTGACCGCATCCGCGAACAGGGCGACACGATAACATACAATGTCGGCAGCTTCGCCCAGCAGCAGGACCGCTCCATCGGCGATGTGCTGAAGCGTATGCCCGGAATCGACGTGGCCAAGAGCGGCAAGATACAATACCAAGGGGAGGACATAAACAAATTCTATATCGAAGGCTCCGATCTTCTCGGCGGCAAATACGGCATTGCCACAAACGGTATAAGCCATGATGATGTTGGTGCTGTCGAAGTGATGGAGAACCATCAGCCTATGCAGGTGCTGTCGGGTATAGCCTTTTCCGACAAAGCCGCCATAAACCTAAAATTGAAAAACAAGGCCAAAGCCACATGGACTTTCCACGGCGACGCCGGAGGCGGCTACTCGTGGCAGCCTGATGGAGCGGTATGGGACGGAGAACTCTTCGCAATGGCGGTGATGCCGGGATTCCAAAACATCACCACCCTCCGCACAAACAACACCGGCGAGAACCTTTCATCGTCGAGCACCGACTTCTTCGCCGACCGACGTCAGACAGGACAGAGCCGTTATGTAGGTGTCGGATTGCCCGGTGTCCCGTCATTGAGCGACAAACGGACACGGTTCAACCGCTCGTTCCTTGTATCCACCAACAGCCTGTGGAAATTCGGGCGCGGCGAGTTCAAGGCAAACATCGACTATTCCTTCAGCCGTGTTACAGCCGATGCCGCAAATATCACGACATATTTTCTTGACAGCGGCAACCGCGTCATAACAGAGAACCGAAGCGGCACGGAACATGAACACTCGCTCAGCGGCAAGTTCATCTATGAGCTGAACCAAAAGACTGCGTTCATCAACAACACCCTCCGCACAAACATCGACTGGGATGACGTCAGTCTCACCACAACAGGCTCCATTCCGAACAGCCAGTCTGCAAACCTCCCCGACTATTATGTCAGCAACAATTTCAAGATCATCAAACGTTTCAAGGGCAAGCACCTTGTCACGTTTCAGAGCGTGAACGAATGGGAATCGCTGCCCCAGACACTGAATCTCGACATGAACGGCGAGGGTTTCCGCCAGCATATATCCGATCATGCTTTCTATACCCACGAGAGCGCGGCCTACGCTTTCAACATCAAGGGGATAACCCTCAGTCTTGAAGGGGGAATAAAGGGTTATCTGCGATCGATGGACTCGCAGCTGCCCGACATCCCGGAGGAATTGCCCGGATTAACGGAGAATGTGGTGAACACCAACTATTTTACAGTATATGCCAAACCGAAATTTGAATACTGGGTACGCCGAGTAAACCTCTCGCTCAACCTGCCCGTAAGCTACGCGCACTATACATTCGACAAGGCGATAGCCGACCATGACGAGGTGTATTTCTCCCCCTCGCTAAGCATCAACTGGAAGCCCAACAACAGATTCTCCGGAACCTTGCGCGGCGGTCTCGGACGCTCTCCGATGAATCTCAACCTGATTCATCCGGGTCTGATAATGACCAACTACCGCACGCTGAAAGCCGGAACGGAGCAGTTCTACAACTCCTCTTCGCAGAACGTCTCGGCAAGCGTCAGCTACAAGCACACACGCCACGGCCTGTTTGCCAACGGCATGGTGATGCACTCGTGGACGCACGTGCCCTACACTATGGCGCAGCAGCTCTATGGCGATTATGTTGTTTACAGCTATGCCGATGCCAATAATGACAGCAAAATGCTTATGGCTATGGGCAACATAGGCAAGACCCTTGACTTCATGCGAGGCAGCTGCAACGTCAACAGCTCTTTCAGCCGCAACGAATCACAGCTGTTCTCTCAGTCGCGGGCAGTCAACTCTGTAAGCACCGGCTGGAGCGTGGGCGGCAAGATCAGCGGCAACCCCTGCCGCTGGTTCAGCTTCGATTACCGCATAGACTATTCCGACAGCCGCCTGACTATGAATGGCCTGAGCGAGTCGTGGCTATCGACGATGGAGAACGAGCTGAGCCTGACATTCATCCCCCACCGCAAATGGCAGTGGACCGTCAGCGGCGAGCATTACCGCAACGAGCTGACCGAACACAACTACAAGAACGTGGTGATGCTCGACACAAAGCTCACCTACCAGCTCAACAAACGTATCGAGTTTGCCGCCTCGCTGACCAACATTCTCGACAAGCGCAGCTACAACTACACAACCTACTCGGAACTCTCCTCCTTCGAGAGCCAACGACAGCTCCGAGGCCGACAGTTCCTCTTTTCGATAACACTCAGGAAATAACCGTAATAACAAAATCACAGACATGAATCCATTGATATTTCTACCACTTCTCGGAACAATTGCCGGAACTATAATCGGCATCCGGGCACATAGGAACTACAAACAAAGAAAAGAAAGCCAAAGAAAATGAAAAAGATAATTGCATTCCTCTTAGCGTGTCCTATGGCGATAGCAACAAGCGCACAGCAGAAAGCCGACATAGAGGTCAGCTATTCTGAGATTTCTTTCTTTGAGAACGGCAAGGAGCGAGGCAACAAATACCATCTTGTTGCAAATGTCGGTCAGTCAAAATTCTTCAATCCCCGTTCAGAGGAGATTGACTCGCTGAAATCCACACCCGAGGATCTTGCCAACT
The DNA here is from genome assembly GCA_910584525.1 of uncultured Muribaculaceae bacterium. Lineage (GTDB taxonomy): Bacteria > Bacteroidota > Bacteroidia > Bacteroidales > Muribaculaceae > Lepagella. Next base: position 10,993 of record CAJUAT010000034.1, read on the forward strand.
TCAAAAAGACACAGGAGGCTGTGTTGCAGGCTATGATCGCTCAAGGTGCGATAGATGTGAACAAACTGCCACGCAAGAAGGAGACATTGTATGTTGTGAAATCGGCAGCCGATTCTACAATTACGGTTTATGATATGATAGGCGCTGACGAACCGGTGTATTATACAGAGCCGTATGATGAGATGATATGGGAAGTTGGCGACAGCACCAAAAACATACTTGGCTACGAGTGCATACAGGCTGAGACGGATTATCACGGAAGGCATTGGACTGCGTGGTTCACACCTGAGATTCCGGTTCAGGACGGTCCGTGGAAATTTCATGGGCTTCCGGGATTGATTCTGGAAGCCATGACCGGAGAAGGACGGCATGGGTATGTAGCCGACGGAATTGAGAAATCCCAAAGAGTTATAACCGACGTGTATGGCGCGGACAAATATGAAAAGCGGGACCGCAAGGCGATTCTACGAGCTATGAGAGCTATGCGCGACAATCCGATGGGACATCTCGCCGCCAAAGGTATCAATGTGCAGATCTCACCGGAAAACCAGACCAAGAAATCAGAAAGCGGAGATTTTATAGAGACCGATTACCGATAATTGAACGCCATGAGATTCTTAACACTGATAACTCTCGCGGTCCTTATGACTTCCAATTCACCTGTCAGCAGGGCAAAGGAACCGACAACCATTCCGGAAATAGAAATGGTTGAGGTAAAAGGTGGTACTTTCGTCATGGGGCTTGACGAAAGCGAGGCGGAACATTCATACGAGACTCCCAGGCATCAGGTAACACTTTCTGACTTCCGTATAGGAAAGTATGAAGTGACGCAGGATCTATGGAAAGCTGTGATGGGCGACAACCCCAGCTCTTCCAAAGGAGACCGGCTTCCCGTTGAGTCGGTATCTTGGAATGACATTCAGATATTCATAAAGAAATTGAATAAAATGACAGGCAGGAATTACCGTCTTCCGACCGAGGCTGAATGGGAATTTGCAGCAAAGGGCGGCAATCTATCCAAGGGGTATGCTTTTATCGGAGGCAATGAAATAGATAAGACAGCGTGGCATTCTCACAATGCAGATAAACATACACATAAAGTCGGGTTATTGAATCCGAATGAGCTGGGCATATATGATATGGGCGGCAATATATCGGAATGGGTACAGGACTGGTATGGGCATTACTCAGAGAAGCCGCAAAAGAATCCCCGGGGAGCAAAAAAATCCAAAATTGGAAAGATATTTCGTGGAGGCAACTGTGCAATTCTCCCGGAATATAATAATCCCGGTTGTCGGTTTGTTAGCAATCCCAGTTTTAAATCGCCATATATGGGATTCAGATTGGCCGAATAATATAAATCAAATGAAGAGAAAAGGCATAATATTATCAATGTGTCTTGTGGCGATAGCCGCGATCGCACAGCAGAAAGCAGAAATCGAAGTCAGCTACACGGAGCATCAGCCAAATATGCGCACGGGCGAAAAGAACGGCGTAACTCATCAATATATATTGCTTGCAGGTGGTGAGGATTCCAAATTCTTCTCACCGAGAACAGAATATATCGACTCACTCAACTCCACTCCTGAGGGAAAAGCAAAATATCAGGAAATGACACGTTCTGCGTATCTTGGCGGAAAAATGGACGATATTCCACGAGCCGATGGAAGCTACTATGTAGTAAAAAACGCCACGGACAATAAGTACACTTGTTACGACACGGCGGGAACGGAGAAGTTCTATTATGAAGAAGAAATTCCACAACCAAAATGGGAAGTCAGAGACTCGACTAAAACCATTCTCGGCTATGAGTGTTTCGTTGCAACGGCTGATTTTCATGGCCGCAAATGGTCTGTATGGTTCACACCCGAAATACCTGTTGTCGCGGGCCCGTGGAAACTACAGGGAGTTCCCGGACTGATCCTTGAGGCCGCTACTGAAGATGGACTATATAGCTTCGTGGCTGACGGCATCCAACAGCCTGACAAAAATATACACCCATCTATCTGTCCGGCGAATACGGTAAAACCGACCGAATCAAATTCCTCAAGGCCAAGCGCAGTTTCTTTGACAACCCTCTCGGCAAAATCAATGCACAGTTTAGTGGACGAGGAGTTACCATTAGTAATGTCCGCGATAAAGATGGTCAATCCGTGGAGCGTATCTATGTCCCACGCGAAACCGTTGATTTCATCGAAACAGATTACTGATCAAAACGATTCAAAGATAAACTTCATGGCTCGATTTAGCTGTATCGTAATAATGTTTGTGACTCTTTGCGGCTGCTCCACCAGACGACTTGCCAACGGCTGGTATCCTGTTGCGGACACTCCTGACAACCATATTGAAGGAAAAGCTATTGTGACTGTCAAGGATTTTGATACAACAAGGCTTGATACCGTGTCATATCCCGATGTCGCTTTCATCGAGGGTCGGCTGAAAGTTGACAAAGTGCCTGTCTGGGCCAAGGCCACAGAGGACCGAATCGGCAAGCGCAACGGGTTTGTATTCAAGGATTCTGTTGTCATGGCACCGTCTGTAAACTGCCGGATAGAAAGCGGTTGCTTCACAATCAACAGTGAGGATAAAAATCTCATTCTTGAAATATATAATTCACTTAATAATAAAGCTAAATAATCTTCTATGAATAAGCTACACACAATAATTTCACTTGTTGCCTGCTTAATCCTGTCGGGTTGCAGCAATGATGAACCGGACCATGAAGCTGATCTCTTCTCTCTTGCCGTGCAATTGGAGGGTGAGGGCGAATTGGCAATGGGTATTCACGACTGCGAAATCACTGTGCCGGGTAATCAACAATACATAAGCATCGATATCATTGGTGACTATGACTATTTTAGAGTCACGGCTGTCCCAGACATAGGAATGGTGACATCCGGAGACAAACAAATAAAAATCCTGCTCACAAATAATCTTGGAGAAACTTCGCAGACCGGAATCCTTGAATTTACAGTCTATAAAGGAAAGGGCTGGAACAAGGGGGCTGTCACAATTACCCAAAGACCTCTTTCTTCTGCTGACCCGGATGAACCCGAAGGAGTTCCAGACAAATATCGTTTCAAACTCGCCTATGCAGGTTTCACACCTATTATGAATGACAATATCCATGTTCCGGCGCCTTTTGACAATATATCATTCCAGATATTGGATTATCTTGACAGGTTCAGCCCAATGGGATTTCCAGAATTTGTTGAACCGTATGATTCGATTGTATGGAGCTCCGAGGGTATGCCGAATACAGTACGCATCTATGAACGAAAATCCGGTGACAGCAGTTCTGAGGAACATTTCACAGCCCAATGGTCATCACACTTCTTCAAAGCTGGAAGCGTGAGAAGTTATCTTAAAGGGTATCGAGAGGGTAAGGTGATATATACAGATCAGTTGAGAATTGAGACTTTCGAGCGCGATTTTCTGTGCTTCAACTGGACAACCGGAGATGTTTGTATAGCCAACCCCCATGCCAAGGGCGTATATTGTGGTCTTGACAACAGTCGGGAGTATAGAGTGATGCCCATACGTGAGATCAACGGCACGAAATATGGTGAGATTCATGTTCGGAATCATAAAATTCTTCCAGATGATAAGTTCTTGTCTATATCAAGAGATGTTCTAATCCAACTTATGAGGGAGAACATAGGCGATGGTAAATCAATAAAGGATAGAATTCAATCATTCAACTGTGTCCCTGAAGGTGTTGAGGGTGATCTTTTTTGGGAAAACGAAACTACAAGAATCTTGCTTCTTCACGAATTGCCTTCCGATACCGCTCTTGAAGAATATTATCTTCTTATCGAGGCTAAATGAAAAGATTGATCTATTGCAGTTCATACCGGCCTAAATAAGAAAAGAAACAATATGAACCGAATACTGTATATATTTCTGCTGGTGGCATTTGTCGCTGTGCCTTGTGTCGCACAGAGGGATTATGATACCCATAGTGATAGGCGTGAGTGTCGGCACCATCGACCACGATATTATGTCGGCAATGACGATGTTTATTTTGAAGGTCGGAAAATAGAGGGTGCCTCGGCATCGAGCTTTTCAATTCTCCATGACGGATACGCAAAGGACACATGGACGGTGTATTACAATGGAATCAAGATTGATGGGGCCTCCGCCGATTCCTTCAAGGTGTTGGGCTACGGCTATGCAAAGGACACATGGAATGTATATTATAATGGCTCCAAGATTGATGGGGCTTCCTCTGACAGCTTTAACGTACTTGAAGACTGGTATGCCAAAGACACGTGGAATGTATATTACGACGGCATGAAAGTGAGCGGTGCTTCAACAGATAGTTTTAAAGTTCTCCGTGACGGATACGCCAAAGATACATGGAGCGTCTATTTTGATGGAAAAAAGATCGACGGAGCCAGCCCGGACTCATTCAAGTGCGGCAGAGACGGGTATGCACGTGATAGCTGGAACACATATTATTGGGGAGAGAAAATTGGCAGATAATAGAGTGGAACATAGGGCAACGCAAAGTATAGCAAGCCATTCAACCACAAAATTATGACAGACAGCCCAGCAGTGAGGAGGCGGACTGTCTGTTTCGATTTATTACTTGAAAATATCATCTACGCGATTTACGGCATCATCTTTCTTCTGGTCGATGATTTTCGCGTAGATTTGAGTTGTGGCGATATTCTTGTGTCCCAGCAGTTTGCTTGTCGTGTAAAGGTCAACATCGAGCGTAAGCATGAGGGTGGCGAAGGTGTGGCGGCTCACATGAAATGTGATCTCCTTCTTCACTCCGGCGGCTTTCGCCCAGTTGCCGAGTATGATGCTCACGCGGCTTGTGGTCGGCAGGCTGAAAACCCTGTCATCGTCACCGGCGTCGCCACGCTCAGGAAGCCATTTCATAGCCTGAGACGAGAGGGGAAGATAAATCGGTGTGTCGGTTTTCTTCATGACAACGGACACGCGCCACTGCTCGCCGTCCTTATGGATTTGACCCCACCGCAGGGCGCGGATGTCGCTCGTGCGAAGCCCGCAGTAACATGAGAAAAGAAATGCCCGTTTGACAGACTCCCGTGTCGGACATTCGGTGGCGATAAGGCGTTTCAGCTCGTCAATCTCCAGATAATGCCGTTGGCTCTCGACATGATAAACCCGGTCGTTTGACGAAATGCGGTCAAAGGGGTTCTCCCTGAGATAATCGTTGCGGACAGCCCAGTTGAATGTCGCGCTCAATGAGGCAGTGAGGGAAGCGATGGTGTTGATTGCAAGGGGCTTCTTAGTGCGTGACTTGTATTCGTTGCGCAGGAAATTGGTGAAGGCGATGCAGTAATCCTTGTCGGCCTGTTTCAGCGTTATCCCGTCACCTCTGAACTGTATCAACGCCTTTTTAAGACCGCTGAAAGCAGACGGCCCCATTGACTTGCCGTTATCATCAATCCATCTCTTGTAGAGGTCTATAAGGTCAAGCAGCTTCATCCGTGAATGGAGCATGGAGTTGGTGACGCCTTTCTCGTTGTTGGTGAGCTGTATGATTCGGTCTGCCTTTACCTTGTTGGCGAGGGCGAGGTTGTGCTCGTTCAGCGCGCGGCTCGCGGGGTCGAGTTCCGGCACGATATATAGTTTTAGAAATTCGTATGTGCGCTTGCCGTCCCGGTAAATGTCGAGATAGATAGACTTGTTTCCGTTTTTCAGTTCCTTGAAGCGGATTCTCACAGGCTCTTTCGCCTTGACTGTTTTCTTTGGTCGTGCCATATAAAGAGAGATTTAATCGAGTTGTAATGCTTTTAGTTTTTCTTCCATTGATACGGTTTGACGGTCAACCATTGCGAGATAGCCCTTGGCGTTTTTGGATGTCACCCCCAGCAGGGAGCAGAATGTCGCTACGTCAGCCCCGGTGGACAGGATCAGATATGCGAATGTATTTCTCGCCAATGTGAAATTGAGCCGTTTTTCAATTCCGGCCTTACCCTGCCATAGTTTCAGGATATTGTTTGTCTCCGTTTCCTTCGGAAGCCCCTTGAATACGGGTCCCCGGCGGTTGGAGGTTTCCGGAAGCCAACGCATGGCGTTTGACGAAAGGGGAATGAATATCTTTCGTGAAGCGCACCATACCGAGGCTTTGCCATCCGTAGGGGTTTTGATGTCCTTCCATCTGAGATTTACAATGTCGTATGCAGTCAGACCTGTGAAAACGGAGAAGAGATACGCCTGTTTGACTTGCGGACGCGATATTACCGGGCATTGGGTGTCCATGAGCAGCCTGATTTCATCAACCGTCAAATTCTGTTTCTTCGGTCTCTCACGGGTAATGCGGTCATGTATCTTAACGAAGAAAAGAGGGTTGCGCCGGATAAGGCCGTTCTCTACGGCGAGGTTCAATGCACCGCTGAAAAGATAGATGTACGCCCTCGCCGTTGTCATTTTCAGTTTTCCATGGACGGTGTGGTATTCATCACGCAGGAAGTCAACAAGACCATCACAATACTCCATATCGACATCGGCCAGGCTCACATCATCACCGCGATATGCCGAAACAGCCCGCCACATCCCCATGACATTGTTTGCCGTGGATTTGTCGCCACGGTTCAATATCTCTGAATGATAATCTTTGATTACCTTTGCAAGTGGAATGCCCGGCTCAACAGTCTCAATCTTCATTCCGTTTTCCTCTGCCGTAAGTTCTTCAATCCTCCGGCGTTGAATCTCCAAAGCCTTTTTCATCGTAGCCTTGTTTCCGGCAACAGCCTTACGGTTGGTTTCGGGTAACAGATACAGGCGCATGCTCTCCCGGACACGTTTCCCGTCCTTGTAGTAGTCAAGGTAGATGGACTTGCGTCCGCCGTCTATATCCTTGTATTTCAGGTTGATTCTTGATTTGGGGAAAGCCATGCGAAAGTTATTTGTCGTTACTTATTGGTCATTTTATAGACACAAAATTACGAAATAATTTCAAAAGTAACAAACAAGTCGCAATCAAAGTAACAAAATAAGCCTTATTCCAGAGAGCAAAGGAATCCAACCAATAATCCTAACCACAATCAAATAACTGAACATTAGTATATTTATATTCCAAACAATTCCGATAAGTTACGATGGGTAGAGAATATAAACAGTTTGGTGGAAGAGCTGGATATGCGCCTTCGCCTCCATGATGAAGTTGGATTCCAGCTTAGCGCGTTCGGCAAGGAACGGTATGTCACCGTCGAGAACGTATATCTGCTGTCGTTCCTCGTTGACAAGCGAAACGCACCGCCAGACGGTGAAGCCGCATATCAGGACACAGCCCGCGACGGTCGTCAGGACCGTCATGAGCGCGAGCCGCGTTTTCTGTTCAAGTGATTTAATAAGCATATTTTTGTAATGTTATCTGGTTAAGGCTTTCACTCCCTTTGCGCCGAGGCCGACGGTCGTGCCGACAGCGGAACCGGCGGCGGAACCTGCCATGGTAGCCGCGCCCATCGCCACCGAACCTGCCGGTGAAGCCGCGCCGCTGCTTATGCCGCCGGGAATCAGCCATGAGGCCACTTCCGGGACGAAACGGATTATATATGCTCCCACGAGCATCCCCATGGCGTACATGCAGTTGGAGCCTATGCCCTGAAGTCCGAGCGCGCCTATCTGCTCCCATGAGTTGACAGTGCCGTGCAGGAGGTGGTTGTATGCCACCAGGTCCTCCTGAAGATTATACATGAGTATGAAATCTATGTAGTACAGGCACATGTAGGTCACGAATCCCCACAGCGTCAGGGAGAGGAACTTTGACATCCACTGGCTCCACGCCGAGTTCCACGGCGGGGCTAGCGACAAGGCGAACATTATCGGGCAGAACACAATCATAATGGCTATGAATATCCTCTGCGCCACGAGTATGCCGTAATAGGACATCTGGAATATCAGTTCGCCGACAAAGCGTATCACATCGTTTATCCACTCGCTGACTTTGGTTTCGGCAGCGACCGCCGCACGCTGGGCGTAATTGTTTATGGTGGTGCCGAGATTCTCGACATTGTATATCAGTTTGTCCCACCAGTTAGCGTCCTCGCCGATCTCGGCTATCTGTTTAGCCGTCGATATGGAGTCCTGCACGGCACGCAGCCTTTCGAGGTATTCCCCCTGCTTCTGAGCCACTTTCAGTTCCAGTGCCGCCACCTCCCTGTTCTTGGCCATAGCCATCGCCTTGGTCGTGGCCTCAAGCGACTTGCCCGGAGTCTGGAGTGCGGAGCATATCCATGACGAGGAGGAAATGCAGATTGATATTCCTATTATGCGCAGGAGTTTCATCACGTCCATTCCGCGCCGGCCGAGCATCATCATCCAGCACTCGTATGAGCCGACGCATAGCGCGAGAAGGAGACCGAGCATGCGGGCAAAGCCTATGGTGTTGCCGAGAATCGCCACATTCGGAAAAGCCTCCATCGCGACAAGGAGCCTGTCAAGGCTCTCGTCGATGGCAGGAAGGCCCATTGTGCAGAGTATGGAAAGTAAAGTCATAGTCTTATCGTTTTATGGTTGTCGTCAATCCTGTTCAATAGTGTGTCGCCGCCACCGCCGCGAGCCTCGCCGTTCGGCTCACAAGCTCGCTCATGGCGGCTTTCGCCTCCTCGTAGGCCTGCTGACGCTTCGCGTTCTCCAGTCCGTAGCCCACGCCCTGTCTGTGTATGTAGGCTATGTTGGCGCAGACAATCTCGTTCTGCCGCGAAAGCTCGTCAACCTGATATTTCATGCCGCCCTTGCTCTTGTTCATGCAGTAGAGCAATCCGTCGGCGATACAGTCCTGCATACGGCTGAACTCCTCCTTATAGATTGAATATGTCACATCCACCGCACGGTCAGCCTCGCGTGCCAGCTCCTCCTTGTAGAGAGATTCCACGCGGGCGCGCTCCTTCTCGACCTTGGCGAGCTTCTGACGCTGTGTTTCCTCGGCTGTCACGCGCACGGGCATAATCCTCCTGACATTGGATTTCTCCTCCTTGAAGCGCACCCTGTAGCCTGATTTGAAGCCGGCCCATTTCCAATACATTTCAGCTCCGGAATAATTCTTGTGGAGGAAGTAGTAATACCAGTCCGGAGCAAACCACCACGGGCCGTTTTCCATCGAGAGCCATTGCTTCTCTTTTTGGTCGTCATGTATTTTCGGCGTTTTGGCCGGACATACGGCGGGTAAGGCCGTGATCATGGCGGCGAGTGCCGCCACCGTAAAAAATCTGAATCTCATATATGTGTTGTCTTTAAGTGGCGGTTATCTGTTCCATTTGTTGACTACCGCGCTGACTATCCCGTCTTTGACTTCCGAAGTAAGTATCTCCCATATGTAGTCGGGCTTCCAGCCGCAGTCGGTCACGAGATAGCAGTAGAGGTTGGCGTTGTCGATTATTCTCCGGGCGTTCTCGATGGTGTCTTTGAGCGACATCACGAGATTCAGCTTCTCGTCCATCGAGGCCTTCATAAGATTTATGCCGGAGGCGGCTACGGTCGCGTACAGTTTCCGCGCGTGCTTTATCTCGCGTGCTATGGCTACGTTGGCCTCGGTATAGTACCACGCTACAAAGGGTTTCTCCGACACATGCCTGTAAGTGTTCACGGTAAAGTCCTTGTATTCCTTTGTCAGAAGATACAGGGAGCTTGCCGTCGAGGATATGGCGGCCGCAAGAACGACATACGAATATGCGTTGTTGAGCCTTGTGTCAAGCGTGGAGCGCACATCGTTGAATTTCTCCGCCCCCTTTGTCACAAGCGACTGTTCCCCGAAACTCGTGGCTATGCGGGCAAGTGCCTGGTCCTCGTCTTTCTTGACAGCCTTGTGAAGAGCCATCAGAGCCTCGAATGTTGGCATGTCTTTCGGCCAGTCGAAGGCGGCCGACTTCAAGGGAAGAAGGAGTACCGCCAGCATAGCGATTGCAAATTTCCTTGGCACCATGACTTCACTGTTTTAGAATCTGAAGCCCGTTCCAGCTTAGAATAAGCATTCCCACCTGGTTCTGCATTACTTTCATGTTGGCCCAGCCCTCCGGGTCTATTGCGAAGAAAAGGTCGTCCTTTGTGGCATACCGCGCCATGGCCGTCATTGCCTGCACCTTGTAGCGTATCTCCAGCAGGTCGGTATATATGCGGTTGGCCACCGTCAGCCGGTCATACCTGTCGAGGAAGTTATAGCCGTCTGATTTTGTTTCTGCTGTGGCCTGTCCTTTGAGCGGGTTCTGCACCTTGCCGTTGTTGACGATATTGATGAAGTCTGCCACGAGCTGCTGCGTCTGCGCCGTGAGGTTGCCGAGTTCGTTCAGGCACAAAGCCTTGTTCGCGAAATTGGCCTTTCCCACGGTCTTGACAAGTCCGGGTACGCTCTTCACGATGTCGAAGGCACACAGCCCGATTTCCACATAATACCTGCTCTCGGTGCCGAAGCCGGATATGTTCTCCATCGTCACCTTGTAAAGCTCTGTTATTGTAGCCATGCTCACGGTGTACTGCTCCAGCTTGTTCTGCTTGGAGGATATGGAGTCGAGCCTCTTGTTGTGTTGATCCTCTATCGCCTTCTGCGTCGCGAGATTGGTTGTCACAGCTTTGAGGCAGTAGGGGTCAATCACCACTTTCCAAGCCGAGGCCGTATTGCTCAAAATAATTATGGCCGCGACCACTGTCAGATATTTCAGTTTTCCCATAGCGTCATTACTTTTTTGTGTCGGTTTATTTTTCTTGCGAAATCGAGATAGCGTGACACTCCGGCTCTCTTCCGGTCGTCCTCTATCCGGGTTATGGCCTCCTGCATGGTCCCGTAGTGACGGAGATAGATTTTCAAAGCCTCTTTCTCGGAACGTTCGGTAGTATAGGCCCAGTAACATTCGGGAGGTTCCTCGACGCCGAACACCTCGGATTCCTGTCCCCTGCATATCCAGACCTCTTTGAAATAGTTGCGTCCATCCTTGTTGTTAAGTGCGTTTATCGTGAAGATCTGCTGTTTCTGTATGGGTGTCAGTCCGAGTATGGCGGCAATGTCGTCGTAGCGGTCCTTGAACTTCGACTGGTCGAGCAATATCTTCACATCGGAATTATTGATGATGGCCTCCTTGACGATCGGGGAATCTATCACGTCGTTAAGCTCCTGTGTCACGACACCGGCTATGCCGTGGAACTTGCGAACTGTCTTATAGAGGAACTTTATGTACTCGGCCATTGTCGGTGAGGCGATTGCTTTCCATGCCTCCTCGATTATCAAGGCCTTGCGTCCCTTCTTGATACGCATTTTCTGGAGAAACACGTCCATTATAATGAGTACCACGATAGGGAAAAGTACCGGGTCATCTTTTATCTTGTCGATTTCAAAGACAATGAAACGCTCGTCGAAGAGGTTTGAGTCTATATCCGAGTTCAGCGTCAGCTCAAGCTCGCCGCCACGGTAGAATTGTTTTAGGATAGCCGCGAAGTCGCGTATGTCGAAATGTATCTTTTCCAGCGATGTTATCTGCGGGATGCGTTCAAGGGCAAATTCATAATAGGAGTTGAAAGAGAGGTTCCTGACTTTAAGCCTGCGTTTCTGCTCCTCCATGTGGTTGATCTGCCTGTCTATCTTCACGAGCATAGAGTTCTCGTACAGCTCCTTTCTGAAAAGCTCCACCTTGGCAGCCGCCTTTTCCTTTTCGGCCGGAGTGGATGCCTCGTTGATCGACACGGCATATAGGGCGCGGCACTGGCGTATCAGTTTGTTGCGACGTTCCTCGCTTGGAAGAATAAGGGCCTTGCTCCCGGCCTGTGCCGGAGGTTCCGGCTCCCTTATCTGCGCATCAATGTCCTCCATCTTTTCAGCGTACTTGTCGTAGTCGCTATCCATCTTGGCGGTAACAAGTAGTTTCTGCCTGAGGCCGTCGCGCTCGTCGGGCGTGAAACTGTCAAAAGGGTGAAAGTATGCCTCGTAGTATTCCACTATGGTCTGGTTGACAAGCATGTCCTCTATTTTGGACGGAGCTTCGTTACCCTTGAAAATCAGGAATATCAGCGATTTGAGAAAGTTTTTCTTCTCGCCGAAATTCTGCTCGTATTCCTCGCGTGTCACCTTAAACGGGTTCATCGAGATTGGCTTCTCCTTGGAATAGGATATGTATGTGCCACCGAAATAGCCGCATATACCTTCGTAGGAGTCGCCGGTATCTACCATGACAACATCGGTGTCCTGCTCCAGCAGCTGGCGCACGACGCTGTTCATGTGGAACGACTTGCCGCTTCCGGACGGCCCTATGCAGAAGAAGTTTGCGTTGTCGGTCATCTTTGCCTTGCCCTCCTTGCCGGTTATGTCTATGCAGACAGGCAGCCCCCGTCGGTCGGTGTAATATGTGGTGAGCGGGGTGTCCTCGCATCCTTTGATATGTTCCTTGAAGAAAAGGCACAGGGCTGCGTCGGATAAAGTGAGGAAAAGGTCATAGTCGGGATTAAGGGCATAGCAGTTGCCGGGGAAGCTGTCGATGAAAAGCTCCAGCTGGTTGTATGCCGTGCGTGAAGGCATTATGCCGCACTCGTACAGTTTCGTTTCAAGGAACGATGTTACGGGAGTCACCTTGTTGGGCGCACAGCCCACTATTATGTTAAGACTGGTGTTTACCAGCAGGGAGGATTCGACTGCCAGAATGTTCAGCACCTCCTCTATGTCGGCCTTGGCGATCCTGTTGCTGGGGTCGGGCATCGAGCCGTGACGCTTCGCCTTGCCCTGGAGCTTCCTGAGAAGTCTGCGCTGGCCGGGTATCTGCACGACCTGGTTGAACACCACGCAGTCGGCATGGGGAACCTCGGCGAGAAACGACAGCACATCGGTCGCCACCGGATAGCCGTTGACACTCATTTCGGAATATGGCTTTACCACTGACGGCAGGTTGATTTCGTCTATATCCACCAGCGGGTAGGAGCGTATGATTCGGTCACCCGTCCTGAGATATTCGTCGGAAGCCTTGAAGTTGGTCATGGAGAAAGCCCCGTGCCTGAAATTGAAAGCCATGAAACGGTGTATGTACTCGCTTACCTCCGTCTTGGAGAGCTTGCGGTGGCGGATCCCTTTCTCGGTAAGTATGTCGTCCACTTTCGACACCTTGGCGTGGAAGTCGAGCCACCTTTTGGGGTCGTACTGCACGAACTGGCCCTTGGGTGCCTCCTGCGTTATGATAAGATATGTGGTGATTTCGGTAAATTCCCGTCCCTCGAAGTATGCGAAATAGCTTCGTGTAAGGAACTCCGCGCCATCAGGCACCTCGTGGCGGTACTCCTGCCGGCAGAATATGTCCTGCTTCTGAAGGGCGTACCCTTCTCCGAGTGTCTGTACGATATTGGCGAGGACATCCTGAAAGAGAGTGTATCTCTCAGAATCGGTACACAGGCGCGGAACGGGGTTTGTCATTTCGAAAATGACAGAGGAGGACCCCTTGGCGTCGAACAGCACCACGTTTCCGTCCGTTTCCTCCAGCTGTGCGAAAATGCCGTCAAAGACTTTTTTGAGTGTTCTTGCCATATGTCAGCGTTTGAACAGGTTGTGATAGATAAAGATTCCACGGTCGCGTTTCTTATTGTGGAGTCCGCCGCGCTGCTTGACATAGATTGTCACGAGCCCGGCGGCCGCCATCACGAGCATGGCGACAAACCCGGCGAGCTTCCCCAGCGCGATCGAGAACACGATGAATCCTACGAACGACACTCCTATGGCTGCCGCCGCAAGTGTAAGGAAGCGTCCCCGGATTCCCATGAACTCCAGAGGTTTCTGTAACCCTTTGAAAACAGGGTAGCCCCCGTTGTCTGTCCCCATGACTGTGATGTTGTGCGTCCGGTTACTTGAAGAAAAGGGGAAGGGCCTCGCTCAGTGCGATGAAGGCGATGCAGCCGCCGATGGTAAGCATGATTGTCTTTTTCACATCCTGGTCGCCGTTCTGCATCTTGAAATAGACATTGAACGCTCCCACCAGTACAATCACGGCTGCTATGGCCTTCATAAGATTGGAAACAGGGGTCTGGTACGAGCTGACTTCCTGCGTGGCTTTGGTGAAGCCGGCAGCTCCCTTGCTGGCGGCCATGGCGTCGCCGGCGGCCACTGTCACGGCGGCGATGGCGAGCATACCCTTGCGGGCGAGCCCGGAGCGGTTGAAGCGTGCCAACGCCCTCAGGCATTTCTTTTTAATTTTCTGCATTTGCGATGATATTCGTTATTGAAATTGTTATCGGGCTATAAAGGCAATGCAGGGCGGTAAAGGCAGCTTAGGGCGATAAAGGCAACAAAAGGAGAGAGGTCTTTCGGTATATACCGGTTTACGGGGTGTTATTCCGCCGATTCACAACGGGCTACTATAAGTCCGAGTCCGGCAAGTTCCACATCCTCGGTACCGGATATGTTTCGGGCGCGGCTTACAAGCATTTCAACCGGGATTCCGTTTGTCATTAGTGGTTTGCGGAGCGTGGTGTCTGTGACTGCCGGTGTCTTGCCCGGACCTTTGCCGGTGTGGTTGTCGCGCAGGATCTCGACGGCCCTGAAGGAAGCCGCTTCCTCGGATATGTCGATTTCCGCTTCTTCCGGCCTGACACTTTCTTCTGCGGCGTGCCCCGGTTTCATGAACAGGTCGAGGCATATAAGCACCGCGTAATACAGTATCAGCAGGGCCGTGAGTATTGAGAATATTGTTCCTGACATAATGCTTTGTATTGATTATAATGTGGTGGATGATACTTGCGGTGGCAGCGGCATGAATGTCAGACCGAGCGATACGCCTCTGTCCTCGCGCTTCCTGTTTCTGGCAATATCAGGCGTGAAATATACGGTATCGCTCCCTCTTTCAACTATATATCCTGACTGTTTCAACCTGTTACGCAGACATGTACGCCTACGGTCGGAGGTGACTGCCACTTTAGAAACGGGGGGCAGTCCCAGACGAAGCCTGAGTTTTTCGCGCCTTATAATCTCCCTGCGCCTTTTCGAGATGAATCCGTTGTACTCGGCGGCGGCGTGTCTGAGTCCGTGGCGTGCGGCTATGCGGATTACCGTCCGCACTGACACTCCTGCCATACGGGACAGCTCCCGGTAAGAGTGACGCTCGAAATTTTCCAAAACCGTGCTTACGGCCTCAGCGTGCCGGATTTTTCGTTCTTTCTCAAGCCCGAGAACGGATGCCTTGACTGCCACCTGCCTTGTGCCTATGCCGAGAATGGCGGCTACACCGGCGTTTGAGTTTGTGGGGAACAGCTCTGTAAGCCTGGCCACCATATCGTCAGTCCAGATAATCTTTTTCATGAAGGGTTGTTGTCTTGCGCCCTGTCGAGCAGGGAGCGGTTGTTTCTTTTGAATTTACGCAGTCTGTCAAGATAGCGTGTCACAAATGTCCGGACTATCGCGTTGACTATATCTGAGCGGCATTTACGGTCTATGTCGCAGGCATCCAGCGAGTCGGCAAGGTCCCGGTCGAGCTTGCATATCATTCTCTCGTCCTTTTTCTCCCTGAAATTATACAGGTCCAGATTCTTTCTGAAAAGCTCCCAGTCATCATCCTGAGTAGTCCCGGCGACTTCCGGGGAGGCGTCATTTATCCCTGGAACGGGAGCCGCCGCGCCGGGCACAAGGTTTCCGAGGCCGCCAAGCAGCTCGTCCAGTTTGGGGTAATTCGTTTCCTGGTTCATTTTATATGTTTGGGGTTCCTGTGATGTCGTTATAAATGTGGTCGAAGGCGGGTGACACGATAAGCATCTGTCCGTCCATTTCGGATATTGTGCTGAAACGGCGCAATGACTGTCGTTTATATACGGTGGGAGCTATGCGGGCATGCTCGCTGAATTTCTCGTTCACGAGTTTCCACAGTTCTATCTCCTCCCTGGTTCCGACACCGGGCTCCTCCAGATTCGGTATTATGTAATGGACTGTTGTCATGGCTTTGCCGAGGCTGCGTCTGAGTTCCACCATCACCGCGACAAAAACCGCTGTCGAAGGCACGGTGAGATTGTCATAGTGGAACGGAGTCAGGATATAGTCGGAATTGGCGAACAGGGCCAGAAGAGCCTGGTCGTTCAGGCTTCCGGCAGAATCAAACAGCACGAAATCGACACTCCGGGTATTACGGAGGTTACCTATGAGGGAGAGCAGGGCCTGTTCATTGGTGAGGCTGAACGGATATACGATGTACGGCAATACGGCACCTGTATATGTCGCGGTGTCGGAGGCCCGCTTCTTGACTATCGACTGCTGCGGGTCGGTGTCAAACACGGCGACGCTATGCCCCTTGCCTACAAGATAACTGGCGAAAAGGGCGCAGAGTGTCGTCTTTCCGACTCCGCCCTTCTGGTTGGCGAACGTGATTATGATTGTCGTGTCCATTTGGAATCTGTCGGTTGATTTGACGCAAAATTATCATCGCCCGTTTGCTAAATCCGAAATTCCGAACAGTTTTCATCATCGGATACTGCTTTTATGCCTCTTAAACACTATCTGAATATGTGACAACCGGATTATCAGGCATACGGTGTCACAGGATAGAAGTCGCAGAGCGGCCTCAGCGTTTAAGTGCGGATTCATCATCAATCCTGTCATAATCGCCTCTATAGCCGACCTCCCATTCCCGATTGTCGCCACGGCCTGCTCCGGCGTCGCCTGCTGCACCTGATACTCTATGTGTCTTGTTAGCATGTGGCTCATTCCGCTTTTTTTGTGAAGGCAGCTCCCTGAACCTTATTCTTGTCATGTCGAATCCCTCCGCTTCAAGGTCAATCAGCACGCGGCTCTTAAGGTCTGTCGCGTATGTCCTGCCGCCAATGTCACGGATTGAGAGTCCGGCGTCGCGAAAGACCTGTCTGCGTATATATCCGGTGCTGTTGTCGAATATGTCAGTCAGGTCAAGGCGACGGCTGTGATATGAGGCGCAGCGGGAAGCATATATATCCACCATATGCGGAACGGATATACGGCCTATGCCGCAAAGGAAGTCGCGCTCCGCTTCCGTGGCGGGTGAGAATGACTCGGCCCAGCGGATCCTGTTGTTGCGTTTCAGTGCCTCCCACATATGGGCGCGGAGCTGCCGCTTATCTCCGCCCCTGTGCAGGCATCCACCCTTGACATAGGCTTTGAACTGTCTTGAAAGTATATCATTGAGTTCCGGGATTGTCATTTTCGGATTGTCGGCAAGAAGTGTGTCTATCTGAGCCTCTATCCGTGAGAACCGCTCGTCGGCTGTCGAGAAGTCCAGAAGTTCCCGTATGGAATATATCTTGCCGCCGTTCATCACCGATTTGCTGTTGTGGTCGATTATCATGTAACCGTATGGGGAGTCTGTCTTGCCGAAAAACACAAGTTCTATGCCGAATTTTCGCTTCATTTCCCCGGCCAGTTCCCTGCGGTTGGCTGTAAGGTCGCGGTACTTCGAGAATATGGCGCGGAGCTGCTTCCTGCGCTGCCTGTCAAATGTGTCTGTCCGGAAATGGCGTCCTATCTCCTCCAACGGCACCTCAAGGCATACCGCGCCGCCTCGCTTTATCGACACTTTGCTGTCGTTCTCGTAACACTCATATCCGAGTGAGTTCATAAGGGCCTTGAACTGCGTCATCGAGGCGAATCTGTAGCGCAGGGCTGCCTCCATGTCCTGACGGGCTTTCTCCACGACATCGTTCCCCAGTATTTTGTCTATCACACGTTGCGATCTCACGCGCTCGTGGCTGTGGTCTATCTTCCTGCCATCAGGGGCCACACGCGATGTTATCACATGAATATGTGTGTTGCCCGTGTCTGTATGGCCGTAAACGAGCAACGGCTGTCCCGGCTCTCCGTAGCCCATTTGTCGCAGATACTCGTGCGCGAAATCCAGAAGCTCCCGCTCCGTACTTTCATGCCCCTTGCAGGAGAAGGCTATATGAAACTGTGCCTTGCGTATTCTCGTGTTCCTGGCCGAGTAACTTTCAAGATATGCTGTGAGGTCGTCGGCTGTAGGACGCTCCATAGCCTCGACCGGCCCGAAATTTTTTATCTCCAGCAGGTGTGCCACACCCTTTGCCACCTTCCGTTCGTTGTAGCCTACGGCATGGAAGGAGGTGCTTGAAGGAAGTATTGTCGCTATCATTTGGTTATTTCTTTATGGCTCGCCGTGGCAAGAGATGGTCGTTATATCGGTTAATCGTAATATGGTGTCATCGCATAATCTCTTAATGCGGCTTCCCGTTTCTCAGAACGCCCCTTACTATCATGCCTACGGTATCGGAGTGTTCGGCTATCAGCTTATCTATCGCTCCCTTTATCTCTTGTATGGACGGCAGCAACACCTCTTTATAATATGCCTCGTTCAGCAGCCCTGCCACGGCAAGCTCGTTGGCACGCTTCATGGCCTGGTTGAGATTGCCGCCGGCCCAGCCGAGTTCATCCTTATGTCTGCGGTAGAGGGAGGTCATCAGCTCGACGGCATCCATGCGGCTTTTCATGTCCCTGTCGGAAAACTCAGTTATCGCCAGACGGATGTATGAGCTTATGCTGCTGAAGCTCTTTGAACGGTCTTTGAGGCGTTCAAGCTCCGTGTCGGTGAATAGTATCTCTATCCTGTTGGTTCTCTTCTCCATAATTCCAGTGATTAAAAATCGGCGAGTCGCGAGCTGATTTGCCCCGGACGGAACGGGCGGCAAGTTACTTTTC
>CAJUAT010000035.1 GCA_910584525.1 uncultured Muribaculaceae bacterium
TTAACATTTCTAATCTTCAATTTTAACAAATGCACCGGCTTTTCGGCTTGACCCGTAAAAGGGAAAATCAAAGGTGTGGAACTGACGGGCGGCACATTTTACGAGCAATTCGGTTCGGGCTTTATACTCCGCACATATGAGGACAGGACGTTGGGTATCGACAACTCCATACTGGGAGGTCGCGTGAAGGTCAACAGCGTCAAGGGATTGCGGCTCACCGCCTTGGGCGGTCTTCAGCGCGTGTATTGGGACTGGAAGCTGCAGAGCCAGGTATACGGCGCCGATGTAGAGGCCGACATTCATGACTGGATACCGTCAATGAGGGCCAAGGACGCCGCCCTCACCCTGGGCGCATCCTGGGTGCTCCGACATGAAAAAGACGATGGCGACATATTCCTCGACGGTACCGACTATCGTCTGAAACTCCCCGAGGAGACTAATGCCATCGACATCCGTGGCACCTTTACCCAGGGTCCATGGTCGCTGCAGGCTGAATATGCATGGAAAGGGCAGGATCCGTCGTACGACAACGACTATACCTACAATCACGGACAGGCCGTGATGCTAACCGGCTCTTATTCCCGCAAAGGACTGAGCGCCAGCCTGCAGGCCAAGCGCAGCAGCAATTTCTCCTTCCGTTCCCAACGCAAACGCAACGGTCTGCCGGCATTCATCAACTATATGCCGGCCTTTACCTACCAGCATACTTACGCACTGCCGGCCCTCTTCCCCTATGCCACGCAGTACGGACCGGGCGAATGGGCCTTCAACGGCTCTTTCGGCTATACCTTTCCACGCAAATCGGCTTTGGGAGGCAGATACGGCACAAGCCTGACCCTGAATCTCAGCTACATATCCTCGCTGGTACACGAGGGCGACCCGCGGAATCCCATCAACGGAGCGGTGAGGGGCACCGACGGCTACAAGTCGCCGTTCTGGAAGATGGGACATACCAACTACTGGGACTTCAACGTGCAGCTTGAGAAGCGGCTGTCAAAGCCTGTGACGCTGCACTTCATGTACATGAACCAGCGCTACAACCGACAGGCCTTGGAGAACGAAGGCGGCAACATATACAACAACATCTTCGTGGCCGACGCCAAATGGCGCATCAACCGCAAGTTCACACTGCGCGGAGAAGTGCAATACATGCTGTCGCACGAGGACAGCGCCGAACGCGATTTCATGGATGCCCACCCCGAAAGGGACCGTTGCGACTGGTTCTATGCCCTGGCGGAATTTTCGTGGACGCCTTACCTGATGTTCTCGGTATCCGACATGATCAATACCGGCGGCACGGGCAACCACTATTACATGTTCGGCATCACGGGCAACTACCGCAACAACCGGCTGATGCTCAGCTACGGACGCACTCGCGAGGGTTTCAACTGCTCGGGAGGCATGTGCCGGTATGTTCCGGCAATGAAAGGTTTCCAGATAAATTACACCTATAATTTCTGACGGCCATGGCAATTGACATAAATAAAATCCTCCATACAGCGGCGGCCTCAGGGCTGCTGATGCTCAGCGCCATATCGTGCGATGTGGCACCCGACGAACGCTTCGTCTACGAAGAGCCTGTGACCAGACAACGCACGGTGTTGCTGATGGATTTCACGGGGCAGAAATGCGTGAACTGTCCGGAAGCACACGAAGTGATGCAGCAGCTTGTTCAGCAGTATGGCGACACGGCACTTATCACGGTAAGCATCCATGCCGGTGCACTGGCCACATCGGTAGACCGCACCAACTTCGAGCGCAACAACATAGGGCTGATGATAGCAGAAGGGGATGCCATGAACAATGCCTTTGGCATCAACACGTGGCCCATGGGAGTCGTTGACCGCATCAACGCGCCGGGTGCCGGCATGCTGGTACCCGAATGGGCCGGAGCCGTCAGGGATGCCGTTGGCAAACCGGCCGACGTGCACATAGCAGCCGACGCTTCCCTCAAAGACAACGTGATAAGTGTCGACACCCGTGTCACCTCCACTGCCGACAGAGATCTCAGTCTGCAGGTATGGGTTCTGGAAGACAGTATAAAGGCCCGGCAGGAAACGAAACAGGGCCGCGTGGATGATTATATCCACAACAATGTGCTCCGTTACGTGGCCTATGATGTTAAAGAAGGATTCCCTATCACCCTCGAAAAGGGAGTGGAAAACCACAATACCTGCGACATCACCGTAAAAAACACCGACAAGGAACGCTGGAATACCTCCAATCTGTCGGTGGTGTGCTTCGCCTTCCGTGGAACGGACATATGCAATGCAGTGAAAACCAAAATAAAACCTCAATGATATGAAGAAAACTCTACTCATTTTAAGTGCATTAGCGGCCAGCATGGCCGCCAATGCCGAACTCAACCTCTACATGGGAAGCCAGGAGTTGGTTGCGTCGCAGCAATACTGGTTCAATGACATGACAGTCAACGACGAGGGCAACTATGTGGAAGTGAAGATAGACCCGAAGCTTTCGGTCAGAGCCGACAAGCTGACATTTGACGTTCAGGTCACGGCCGAGTGCACAAGCGGTCAGCAGATACAGATGTGCTGTGGCGGAGCCTGCGAAAAGAACACAAAAGTGGTGAAAAGCGGTCTGAAGGTAGATGCCAACGGCAGCCTGAATCTCGATTTCGAGTTTACCGGTGAGTTCGACAACGCCTCACAGATACCCGAAGGGATCACCACCGACATCACGATAGAGGAACTGGGCGTGCCCGAGTCGAAAAAGACCTATACGCTGATACTCAACGACAAGCAGGGCGGTATGGAGATTGTCGCCGCCGACAACAACGTCACCTTCGGCGGCAAGACACTCAACTATAACGTGTCAGGACCGTCATCGCTGACTATCTGCGCCTGCGACGGCAGTGCGGCCCTCTCCACAGAAATCAACGGCAACGGCTCCGTGGACCTTTCCAATATGCAGCGGGGCATCTATATCTACCGCATCGCCGGAAGCGCCGATGCCGCCGGCAAAGTTTATATCAAATAATCCCGATTAATCAAGATTAATCCCGATTTATCTCGATTAATCCCGATTTATCTTGATTAATCCCGAAAAACAAACGATCATGAAAAAAAGATTACTCATCATTATGGCGGGACTGCTTGCTCTGGGGAACCTGGGCATGGAAGCAAAAGTTCGGCGGCAAGCCGTCAGTGACAACAGTAAGGAAGCTTACAGCGGAATCGCCATGCAGGCCACACAGGAGGGTGCCACACGTGCCGGCGACGAGTGCGTCTATGGATATTCGCTGGATCCTTACACCGCTTATAAATTCAACGAAGTCAAGAAAGGCGTCTACGTATACTTTGCCACGGAGTTCCAGCCCTCGGATCTTGCGCTGTTCAAAGGTTCCAAGATAGCTGGCCTGAACGTTTACGGCGGCATCAACACCCAGTACAACAAGAACCCCAATAAAGATATAACCGTATTCCTGACCTACGACCTCAAAGCCGAACCTTTCTATAAGGAGGACGTCACGATATCCACGGTGGCATTCGGCAAGAACCGTGTAGACCTCACGACACCGCAGGATTTCGATCCCACGAAGCCGCTGTACATGGGTTACTACTTCAAGGCCACCAACCTCACACAGTACTGTATGGTGGTAGACGGATATCCCACTACAGGGAATACTGCCATGTTGGCTTTCGGCACTGGCGAGAAAGTGCCCCAGACATGGAAAAACCAGGCTCCCGAAGGCGGGTCGCTATGTTTTGCCGCCATCTTCAAAGGTAACAACCTACCCGCCAATATGGCACAGGTTTGCGCCGGCGAGACGGAGGTATGCTACCTTCCCGGCCAGCAGGCCGAATATGACCTGATAATCCGCAATATCGGCACATCGCCGCTGACAACGGCCAAGCTGAAACTCGACGTAACCGGTGAAGAAGTCTATACAGAGACACTGAGCGAGAAAGGACTGGCGTCAGGTACCGCCATAGAGCACACCATAACGGCACCGGCATTCAAGAATCCGGGTCAGAAAACGGTTACCGTAACCATTCCGGAAGTCAACGGCAATGCGAATGCTTTTGACAGCAATCTCGTTCTGGAGACAGTATGCAGCGACCAGACATGGGCACGCAAGGCCGTTGTAGAGGAAGGCACCGGCACATGGTGTCAATGGTGTCCGGCAGGCATAGTGATTCTCGACTACTGCAAGGAGAAATATCCCGACGACATATACCGCATAGCGGCCCATGCCAGCGACATAATGCAGGTTAATTCCTATGTGCCATGGCTCAGAGAGTTCGCCGGTTCGGTACCGTCGGCCATAATGAACAGATCCTACGAACTTTCTCCCCAGCCCCAGAATCCCACCATGCTCACCGATATCGACGACTACATGAAGTACATAAGGGAACATCCCATATATCTCGCCACCGAAATTCGTGGTATTGAATATGTTCCCAATGATACCGTGAGTGTGGACACCTACACCACCTTCGGCGTAGACCTCACGCGCGGCTACAGCGTATCGGCCGCAGTGGTTGAAGACGGGATGGGTCCCTACAACCAGGCCAACGCCTATTCTTCAGGAGCCTATGGCGAGATGGGCGGCTGGGAGAAAAAGGGCGGGTCCGTAGAACATATCTACGACGATGTGGCCCGCTATCTCAACGCTTATCCCACAGTAAACAACCTCCCCGCCTCCATCGAGAAAGGGAAACCGATACAGGTGAAGATTCCTGTCAGCGTGGCAGAAGTTACAAACAAAAACTTCCGCATCATCGTTATGGTGACAGATGACAAGACCGGGGAGATACTTACGGCAGCCCAGGGCTCGTTCGAGAAATCGGGAGTTGAAGACATCGTGATAAACAACTCCGAAACGGGTATCAGCGTCAACGGCCGCATGATAGAGATTACGGGCGAAGGCTCCATCTATACGCTTTCGGGCATAAAGGTAGCCGACGGATCGTCAGAGGTAGCGGCAGGCATCTATGTGGTACGTGCCGGCAGCAAGACCGTCAAGGTGGCTGTAAGATAAAGACTGTTTTACAACATTAGAGCGCGCTCTAAATAAGGACAGACTTCCGTGAGGGGGTCTGCCCTGCAATAAAAGGAAAATTTCATGGCGGAGAAGAGAGCACAGTTCGGGACACGACTTGGAGTGATAGCGGCCACGGTAGGATCAGCCGTAGGTCTGGGCAATATATGGCGTTTTCCCTACGAATGCGGCACAGGAGGCGGGGGTGCCTTTCTGGCGGTATACATCCTGTTCGTATTCCTGATAGGCGTTCCGTGCATATGCGCGGAGTTCAGTCTGGGACGCAGCAGCCGGCGTGGAATGCCGGGAGCCTTCCGCATATCGGGAGCACGAAAGCAGTGGGGATTCCTGGGATACGCAGCCATTCTGGCTGCATTCATGATTCTTGCCTTCTACGCCGTGGTGGCTGGTTGGACGCTCGAATATATCATCGATTCGGCAACCGGTCTATTCCGCGACACTCCCAACAGCGACCGCCATGCCCAGTTCACCGGCTTCATAAGCGGCTGGAAAGCGGTGCTGTGGACCATTGTGTTTCTCGTCATCAACGGACTGGTAATGATAGGAGGTGTCGAGAAAGGGATAGAGCGCGTAAGCAACATACTCATGCCTATCCTGTTCCTCATCCTCATAGTATTCTGTATCAATTCGCTGACTATGGAAGGGGCTTCCGAAGGTCTGTATTTTCTGTTCCATCCCGATATCAGCAAGCTTACACCCGACGTGGTGCTCGGGGCCTTGGGACAGGCCTTCTTCTCCCTGTCGCTGGGCATGGGATGCCTTGTGACATATTCCAGTTATTTCGCCGACGACACCCCGCTTATAAAGACATCGATGCAGATAGCGGCCCTCGACACCCTTGTGGCCGTGCTTGCCGGAGTGATAATCTTCCCGGCGGTGTTCAGCTTCGGCATGACGCCCGACCAGGGACCGACGCTGGTGTTCGAAGTGCTCCCCAACATATTCCATTCCATGCCCGGCGGCAGCTTCTGGAGCTTCCTCTTCTTCCTGCTGCTTGCCCTGGCATCGCTCACCTCAATCATCTCGGTAAGCGAGATCATAGTGGCTTTCCTTGTTGACGAGTTCAGGATGGGACGCCTCAAGGCCACCATGATAATCACATGCATATCGCTGGTGACAGGCACGCTATGCTCCCTTTCGTTCGGCCCGTTGAAGAGCCTTAACCTTTTCAACATCTTCGACTTCACGTCGAGCAACATCCTCATGCCCCTCGGCGGTCTGGGTGTATGCGCCTTTGTAGGCTGGCAGATGCGCCGCTCCGACTTCACCGCCCAGATGAAGATGAATTCCAAGGTTCCCGCCTTCATATTCGACTACATCTCGATAGGCATAAAATACGTGGCGCCGGCCGCCATCCTCATAATATTCATAGCCGGCCTGTTTTAGGCTCTGTTCCTTAATGCCTACCCATTCACGTAAATCACATCCCTCACATAAGTCACATTCATCACATAAATCACATCTCCCTCACATAAATCCCTTCATATGAAATCAATCAAAGAGCTATATAACATCGGCATAGGCCCATCGTCAAGCCACACGATGGGTCCACAGCGAATCACCAAGGCCTTCCTTAGCCGGCAGACCACCGACGCAGCCCGCTACGAGGTGAAGCTATACGGCAGTCTCGCAGCCACAGGCAAAGGCCACATGACCGACATGGCCATAATCGACGAGTTCAAGAACGCCGGCAAGGAAGTGGAGATAGTATGGCTTCCGGAAACCGTACTACCCTTCCACCCCAACGCCATGGACCTCACGGCCTATGGTGCCTCGGGCGAAGTATTGTCGCATATGCGTGCCTACAGCGTGGGAGGCGCCGCGATACATATCGAGGGCGACAGCGACGAGCATGTGTCACCGGAGATTTACAAGCTCAACTCCATGAGCGAAATCAAGGAATATTGCGAAAAGACGGGGCGTTGCTATTGGGAATATGTAGAGGAAAGCGAAGGGCCGGAGATATGGGACCACCTCAGAGAGGTATGGGGAGTAATGCGCAGGTCGGTAGAGCGCGGTCTGTCGAAAGAGGGACGTCTTCCTGGGCCGCTGAATCTACGCAGGAAGGCTGCGCAGTACCATGTCAAGGCCGAAGGCTACCGCGACAATCTGCGGAGTCGCGGACTGACATTCGCCTATGCGCTGGCAGTCAGCGAGGAGAATGCCTCGGGCGGCGAGATAGTCACGGCTCCCACATGCGGCAGCTCGGGAGTGATGCCCGGTGTGCTTTATCATATATGGAAAAGCCGCAATGTTCCGGAGTCGCGGATGTTAAGAGCACTTGCCACGGCAGGCCTCATAGGGAATATCGTCAAGCAGAACGCCTCGATATCTGGAGCGGAGGTAGGATGTCAGGGAGAGGTTGGTGTGGCGTGTGCCATGGCAGCCGCAGCGGCTTGCCAGCTCTTCGGAGGTTCGCCGGCCCAGATTGAATATGCGGCGGAGATGGGTCTTGAACATCATCTGGGCATGACCTGCGACCCGGTATGCGGACTCGTGCAGATACCCTGCATAGAGCGCAACGCTTACGCCGCCGCCCGTGCCCTCGACGCAAACATCTACGCCTCCTTCTCCGACGGAGGCCACCGCGTGAGCTTCGACAAGCTGGTGAAGGTGATGAAAGAGACAGGCCACGACCTCCCCAGCCTTTATAAGGAGACCGCCGAAGGTGGCCTCGCAAAAGCCTCCATCTGACCCCACATAAGACACATAAATCACATCCGTTACATAAGTCACATAAACCACATCCCCCACAAAAAACACAATGAACAATCCTACCCTTGCCACATCCGTGGCCTCCAGAATATCCGAGCTTCGCGCCGGCAAACTCTCCTGCTCCCAATCCACATTGCTCGGGCTTACCGACGGGCTGGCTGACAGCGAATACGGCAACAGATTCCCCGATACGGCCACGTTGCGCAAGGCAAGCGTCGGCTTCCGGGGAGGTATAGGCTGCACATATGGCGAAGGCACTTGTGGAGCGTTGTCGGGAGCCGTAATGGCACTGGGATTCCTCAGCGACAACGAAGGGAAAGCCACCCTGGCCACACAGGAGCTTTTCAACGCCTTCCAGCAGGAGTTCGGCAGCGTGAGCTGCGGCAAGATACGCGCCGTATACGGCGGCACCCATTGCACCGACTGCTGCCTGTTCGCCGCACGAAAAGCTCTCGAGCTGATTTAGAGGCAGTTCGGATTCCTCCAATTTTGATAATTAAAAAATTTTTTGCATCTTTGTGAAAAATTTATCAATATCACACACATGAAGAAAACTACCAGACTGCTGACAGCTGTAGCCTCGGGATTAGCCTGCCTGACAATGACGGCGGCCAATCCCACCCCTGCGATAGTGATCAAAGGGAGCACCGGCGAGTCGGCATATGAAATCAACAAGGTGAAGAACATCACCTTCGAAGGGACGACCATGAAGGTCGATACCGGCGAGGCGACCACATCCTACGATGTGCTGTCGCTCAGCGGAATCACCTTCGACTTCAGCGGGATACCCAGCGGCATCGACGGCATCTCGGTGGGCGGTGACGAAGTGACAATATCCATGAACGGTGGAGTTCTCACAGCCACGGCACCCGACGGCATCGCCGTGAACCTGGCCGTTTACTCCATCAACGGAGTGATGGTTCGCAAGGCTTCCGCCATGGCGCAGGTTGACATCGACCTCAACGAACTTCCCAAAGGCGTATACATCATCAAGGCCAACAACAAAACCTTCTCTTACATGCGCTGATACCGGTGTGGGATGAAAAGCTTCTCCGAAATACCGACAAGATTCAGAGCACCGACAAGAACCTGATCTGACAATCAGTTACCAAACAACAAACACAGAACAGAACACAATGAAAAAACTTACCACCCTCAGCATAATCCTGGCAACGGCCGCGGCAATCAACGCACAGACCGCCGAGTCGCCCAAAATGAACATCAACCTCAACAACGGGACCACCGTAGAGTACATCCTCTCCGACATCAAGGACATCACCTTCAGCGAGGGAAAGGTTGCGGAGCTTCCCGTGTCGTTCGCAGTACCCAACAGCTTCAACGACAGCTACGTACTGAAGATAATGTCCGGCGGCAAGCAGGTTGCAGAGGTCGACAGAGAGTATGTCAAAGGAGCGGAGCGCGTCACAGTGGTATATCCGTGCGACGCCAACGGCAAAGCGATTCTGACAAAAGGCATCATAGCGGGAACGGGCGCCACCGTATCGTGGGACGCCGCTACCAAGCTCCCCACAGTAGGCGAGGCTGCCACCGCCATCAACAAGTTCTATATTGTGGAAGGCGAACTCAAGACCGAGTATGTCGGCGACACCCAGGAGGGAACTGTGGTGCCTGACGTACTTTCCGACCGCCGCGGCACAGAGCTTCAGACCTACAAGCTCACGAAGATAGGCCTTCAGTACTGGACGGCCGAGAACCTCCGCGCCACCAAATACACAGACGGCACCGACATAATGGGCTATACCGAGACACAGGCAACAGAATGGAACGACAGCAAGACCGGCTGCTATCTCATTGACAACGAGGCCGACTGGGTAAAGGTTGCCGGACTCCTTTACAACGGCTATGTAGCCACCGGCGACAAGACAGCTCCCGAGGGCTGGCGTGTGCCCACATGTGCCGACTACGCAGCCATGCGTACATCCGTAGGAGCCCGCACAGGCAACCTTTACAAAGATGACATACCCGGCACATGGAGCGAAGGTGGCACAGGCAACAACAAGACCGGCTTCTCGGTAGTTGCCACAGGCTACTTCTCAAAGCCCACAGGTCTCGACAAGATGCTCACCGAGGCATATATATGGACCTCCGACCATGCCTATGACGCTCTCTCAAAGGCAGAGGCAGCCGATTACTTCCGCGTTACGGCCACAGGTGCCAACGCCGTGTTCCCCACGAAAGGCCTGAACGGTCACAGCTACGCGTTCGGCCATAGCATCCGCCTCGTGCGCGAATGATTATACGCAACCACATATGGCAAGAGCATGCCCCACGGCATGCTCTTCTTTTTTCTTGACATCTTTTCTTCTATATCCTTATTCCGACGCCGAGGCAGAGGTTCTGAGGAAGCTTGAAGTCTGACAGCTGGTAGCCGGCGTTGATGTAGAACCGCGGATGCGGTGAAAGCTTAACCGAAAGCGCCTGGTAGAAAATCTTTTCACCGTCAGGCCTGAGCGCGTTGACACCAAGAGCCACGTTAACGGCGAAAAGTGGCATCGTGAGCTCGGCACAGCCCATCACTCCGAGACTCATCTGTTTGAATGCCGAAGAGGGGCACGTGTAATTGGTGATGATCTCACCCGGGGCATACTGTCCTATGGGCTCCACACCGGCACTCTCGTCGTAACGGAAGTCGAGCTGACCTCCCACGGCCACAAACCTGTTGCACTTCCACATAGGTCCGACCCTGATGCCGCTGACATTGAACGATCCTTCGTAGACGTTGTCCTGGTCGTGTCCCCCTTTGTTGAACTTCACCTTCTTGCGCTGTCCCGTGTAGGTGAGAATATCCACATACAGCCGACGGTCCTGAAGGTTTTCCTCAATCATCTCTCTGGTAGCGCCCTCAGGTTCCTTCCATTCATCGTGGGTATACGACACACCCATCGTGACACCCGTCATGTTGATACCCTGGTTTGGCTGCCGGGTGTTGGCATTGGAATAGTGCATCACCGACCAGCCGCAGTTGAACTGCCAATGCTTGTCGAACTGATAGTTCACCTTGATACCCACATTCATGTGGGCAGTGATACGGGTGCTGACGGCCGTGTTGTAGGGACTGGTAACGGGATTGTAAATATGCTGCCATCCCATAGCGGCACCGAACTGCCATTCATAACCGAGGGTAACCTTCGGCGTGAGCCAGGCGAAAGGCATACCCTGGTATACGTACAGCGACACCGGGGTGCCGAGCTTTCCGGGATTATAGAATGTGCGTACGTCCACACCGATTCCCTGATACAGCCCTTTGTATAGCCTGCCCGTAAGCGACTTAGGGTTATAGCTGAAATCCCCCTGGAGATGCACGCCGAAAGCGGCTCCTATCATCTTGCCTCCCGGATACTCTCCCTTGAGGTAGGCGTTTGTGGGGACCACCGCATCGCCTCCCAGCGACATTCCCACCCGCCAGTTCATGTCCTTCATCTTGGACGGCAACGTATCCGTCTGTGCGTGCATCATGCCGACGCCCGCCGCAAACGCCACTACAACTGCTGACAGTTTTTTCACTCTATTCACTGATTACCGGGGTTGATGGTTATCATATTGCCACCATGGCCTTTTCTATCGAGGTGCAAAATTAGAGAATGTTTTTAACATATGCAACTTCAAGGGATAATCCCACAATCCCCTGAATGAACTTACAACTTGCCGAGCCTGTCAATCAGCTCAGGCAATGTAATTGCTCCATCGAGACTGCAGTTGTGGTCGAAGACCATATAGTAGCGGAATTTCTTGCCGCTATCGGTTTCCCATGCCTTGCCGAGACGCAGTTTCTCCTCGCTGTCCGAATTGTCGCGGTCATCTCCCTTTGTTTCGATCAATACGGTTATTCCCGATTTCAACCTTACAATGAAGTCGGGATAATGATTGATGTTGCCGTTGATGTAGAATCCTTTTCCTCTTTCAAGATTGCGGTGCCAGAACTCGACATTGCACAATGCCGACACCTGTCGGATGACTTCCGCCTCAAAATCGTTGAACGCTCCTTCTTCAGTATAGAGCGATTTGGAAATGGAATGACGGTCAACCGGTGCCGTATTGATAGCCATAGGAAGTTTATGGGCTTCCCGCGTCCTTATTTCGTCTATGTCGCGCAGCTTGTCGAATTGTGCTGCGGCATATGCCGAGAGCAGCCTGCGGATTTTCTCGCGGAACAGCTCGATTGTAGAGCCGAGGTTATCAGTCAACTGGCTCAGTTTCTCCGAGTCGAGATTGGCGATTACATCCTTGATATATTGCACAAGCATAGGCTGCGTGATACAGTCGAGACCCGATAGCGACGAAGCAATCTTTGCCGACAACTGGCTGATTTTCCCCTCCGGGGCAAGAGTGGATATATAACTCTTGAACGCATCCATCTGTCGGGCATTGAGTAGCCATGACTTCGGCACGAACTCATTTTCATTCCTTTGTTCAAGGTCAATTCTTACTGCGGTTGACGCTGCCCAGTTCCATTGGATATTCTTGTCCTGCCTGCTGATGTCAAAGCCCCGATACAGATGTTCCTTTTCAAGTTTGACCCACACATATTCATCGGTTGTCTCATCAAACAGCACTCTGTTGGTCAGTTTCTGTCGAATTTCAAAAACCGGAAGTCTTACCGAAGATGCAATTTCCTCAAAATGACCCTTTACTTTCGCTTCATTTACAGCTTTTGCCTTGACAGGGATTGTCACAGGCAGGTCAACCTTTGCCTCGTCCTCCATCTTTTGCGTGAAGTCCTTGTTTTGCCGGGAAGCCGCGCTCAGAATCTCGGCAATGGTCTCCGGCTGTTTCTTCTCGTCGGCTGTATTGGCCAGTATCTCCTTTGCCGCCACCACGTCAACCATATCGGCCGGGTCAAATTCACGTTCATTGGCTTCAACCGTTTTATATTTGTAAGAATCAAACAGTGTAGGCTGTTTTGCCGATGAATAAGAAGGCATCACATTTGTCTGCTCAGTCACGACAGCGCGATAATCCTTCGCACTGAAGCCTGAGTTTTGCAGTCCGTCGATAATCCCGGTGATTGTCTGCTCGAAATCATTTGATGACGTGAGCACATATCCCATATTCAGGAACTCGCAGTCACTCTCCTTAGTGTAAGGCAACCGCAATATGCGTCCCAATATCTGCTCCACATCGACCTTCGAAGTTCTGTTGGCAAGCGAGGCAAGTATATAGGCAAACGGGCAGTCCCAGCCCTCTTTGAGCGCATTGACCGTGATGATATATCTTACCGGGCAGTTTCGGCCCATAAGGTCGATGCCTTTAAGCTCGTCCTTTTCGGCAGTCTTGATTTTTATCTGTTCCGCCGGAATACCCATCTCCACGAGATTATCCTTTATCTTGTCAAAGGTCTCGCTGTCGTCAGAAGTTCTCGGCTGAGCCTGAAACAGCACTATCGGGCGTATATACCTGCCACCCTTCCGCTGTGCCTCTACTGCCTGTTGCTCCAAGTTGTTTCGCAACTGGATAGCATTGAGTATCAGATCTGTCTTGTTCCGTTGGTTGTAGACGATAACAGGAAGTTTGACCATGTGCTCGTCTTTCAGTTGCTTAGCATCCACGAAGGAGATTACATTGCTCGTCTCGCGTGGCGTGGCTGTCAGTTCAAGGATGAACGAGGGGTTTATGTCGCGCAGCGTCTCCGTGCGGAGATTGCTACGGAAGTTATGGCTTTCATCAATTATCACAACCGGATTTAGGGCGGCCAGCACATCCATCAGAGAGTCCTGGCCGAACTCGGCAAGTTCGGAATTTTCGCGTCGTACACGCCTTGATTCCTTGTCGGTGGCGGCAAATGAATCGATACTCAATACGGCGATTGTAAGCTGTTCGTTGACTGTAACCGGGTCAAAGCCTTTGGCGTTGAGCAATTCTTCCTTGTCATATACCCCGACGGCTCCATTGAAAAGAGCGTCTATTCTCCGGCGATAGGGATCGGCAGAGTCTTTGAGCCTTCGCACAGTCTGCTGGAGAATAGGGTCGCTCGGCACGAACCATACCACTACTTTAGGTTTATCGACCTCTAATGTCGAGAACAATTTTTCAAGGGCATTGCAGGCTATGAATGTCTTGCCACCGGCTGTAGGCACTTTCACCGTCACACGCGGCACGCCGGCTATGCTGCTCTGATATGGCCGCAGGTCTGTGCCCTCGGCTACTTCCACACCTTTATGCTGCCAGAAACTTCGGAATGCCCTTGGGATATTCCGAGTTTCATTACACCTGTCGATGAACGCCTCTATGTCGCGGAGAACCTGCCGCTGGTATCTTTTCAGTTCCATCAGAATGCAAAATTATAAAACTCACCGCTGAAAATCAACAATTTTGCTCAATATTTAGCAAAATCTCTATGGCCTGAGTTTTGCTTTTGGATTCGCTTTTTTGATGAGCTCTCCATAACGTTCCATTTCCTCGTTAGACATATATCTGGCCTTATTGCTCACCCTCATCCATGATCCGTCACTTTTCTGTTTGAATGATTGTACATGAACAACGCCCGCCTCAAACTTTTCTCCATTTTTATTGGTATGTGAATGATCCCAGTCAAAGTCGCATACGGGTTTTCTATCTTTGTAAATGCGTGCCTGTATTATCTCTCCCTTTTGATTTCGCTTGAAGTATACCTCACTTGTATTAGAGAAGATAGGTAGTCCGTCATAAGAACTGCCTTCAATTTTATCCACCACCTTACCTTCTACTCCATTTGCAGCTACGATTGTATCTCCTTGCTGGATGTAAAGATACGAGGAGAATCCCCCGCTCTCGATGTATTCTCTTTGCTGTCCCATGCTCAATTATAGTCGTTGTTTGCATCATAACGTATTCCCATGTAATCTCTTTCCCGTAGCCATCCCTGTAATGTAATATGCCGGCTCAGATAGCGATACATGTCTTGTTCAAGGGCAAGAAAGATTCCCGCGTACTCTTGGGGAACGCTCTTTTCTTCCGGCTTCGAGAGATTTTTTCCTATCAGGAAATCATCCGTCCCAACACGTAAGATAAATATACCGTCTTCGTTGTCTGATTCATTCATCAAGACATCATTGCTTGCAGCCGTCTCATGAAGAATTTTAAAACGTAGTTTATCAAAGAAAATTTGCTCATTTGTCGAGATGGCATTTTTTATAGCCGTTTCGAACTCTTCAGGAGTATCAGACAGGCCTTCCCACTCCTCTTTTTCTCGTTTTCTCATAATTTACGTAGTTTTGTGATGAAACTTGGTTTGACAATCACAGGTACTCCAGGATCAAAATCAAGAGGAGCCCCGAACACCAAGAGTCCTATAGGGTGTTTCCTTTCTACAAGTCTCTCTATTGCATATTTGAAAAGTCGTTGTTCGCTACGATTCCCGATTCTCTGATGCCCGACAGCTGTCCAACTATTGTTGGCGAGGCCGTCAAAGGCATAGGTATCACAACTTTCGGCATTTCCCCATGAAGCTGTTTGAATCGTGGCGGCTCCGTTGTTTTGCCAGAATCTCTGGATTACCCTTGAATGCCTCGATTGCTCAATATTGTCACAGAGATATCCGTCAACCCAAAGCGTGTAGTCAGGAGCCACCGCTACCATATATCGCTTGACTTTCCCGAGAGCCTTTATTGGAGAAGTCCATGTCGATTTAAACCTGTAATCATCTATATTGCAATACACACCCTGATTTACTGATTGATTTTCGACCTTCTCACTATAAGGAATGAAAACATCGGGAATATCGCCTATGTAAGGCTCTACTACAGGTAACTGGAATCTTCCTTCCACCGGAGTATCGGACGGCAGCAAATGCTTGTTGAGAATTCTCATCTTTATTCTTTGCGCTTCCGATGCTTTCATATAGCATTCATTAAGAATCAGATTTGTCTCAACTGCTTCCTGGGTTTTGTCTGTCCCAGGGAGAATCCCGAAATCTTCGTCTTGAAACAAAGATGGTATTGATATTTGCTTTTTCATGTCGCAAAGTTAGCGACGAAATTCCTGATGGCTGGTATACATGTAGTACATATGTAGTACATATGTAGGTCGTACGGGTCACGAATCACACAGTTTCTCTATTATTTCATAGCCTTCAGGTTTTACCTGCCGGCCATTATCATAATCATTTACCCCTGATCTTGCACTGTCTTTCAACTTCTTATGATTTGTAATCAGATTTTCGTATTTAGACCATGGTTTCCTGCCGTTGCTTGTCCGTAGTGACAGGTATACACTTGATACGTCTACGAAATATCCGTATAACTTGGCTGTACCATTCCATGTGTATTTGTCTCCATTCTTTTCAACCAGGCCCTCTTCTTCCAGATCTTCAAGAAGTTTCTTCGCTTTATCTGTCTGGAAATACTCTTTTTGTACTCCGCCTTTCTTTCTGTCGGGTTGAGCTGAGTATAAGCATGGTTCTTCTCCCATTATCTCCGATATAGTAATGATTGACTCGGTCAACACCATTCGCAGTTCCAAAGCAATTCCTTCCGGCGTCCATGAAGCAACCTCATCTTCCGGAACCTCCGACCGTCTTTCTGTTATGAATTCCACTATATTTCTATAAATCGAAAGAGTCTTGCGCACAATCCGCTTGGTGATTTCTATGTTGGGCGAGTTCACTAGTTCGTTCAATATGGCTGACCGAGCGCTTACCGAGAAATTTTTGAATGATATCCATTTGCCGTGAGCGGGACTTTTTACTATAAACGGCAGTTTATATTCATCATCCCAGGGTTCGCCCCAGCAGTCAATATACCTGTCCCAAAATGACTTGGTCTCGTTGAATATTTCTACAGCTGTTGACATTTTATTTGAGATTATTAACAGAGTCTTTTTGATTCAGAATCTTCTTATGTCGCGTGGTATTTTCTTGAACGTGATATTCCTGGCCTCCATGAAGTCAGGGGGCAAAGTGCAGGTGTCGGCGTATATCACATAATGCCCCGCCTTTTCGGTCACTATCTCCTGAAGGGTCTCCATGTTCAGGTCGGTCACTTCGTCAGGCTTGTAATAGAAATAGTAGCCGATGTCGTTGTGGGTGTCCATCAGCCATTTGCCCGTCCCTTTCTCTCTTCTCCGCAACAATGGCTTGTGCGTTTCGGAATAATATACATACTCGCGAATCTTATCGGCTCCTACTTCTTCATTAAGATTGTTATCGTCTATGAACAGAGGCAGACCGACTTCATAATAATCGAACGAGGCGGAGATTCCGGCGACTTTGCCATCCGCCACGGTGGAAGCTATGACCTTGACGCAGTTGTCGACAATCTTTGGCTTCGATATTTCGGGGTATCTGTCTCTATTATCCGCAATCACTTTCTCTGCTTCGGCAATAATTTCAGCGCCTTTCAGCAGATTCTTTGAAGTCAGTTTCTTGCTGAAAATCTCCACCTCCTGTTTCTGCTTGGTAGGATAGCCGGTGATAACACGGCGCACACGTTCAGCGGTGGTGTCTTCGGCATAATCCATCATCTCGATAAGAATGAAGCGGCGGTTGCCGCCGTCCTTCCGGTTTTGACGGAGGACAGCATGGGCGGTTGTTCCGCTGCCTGCGAAAGAGTCAAGGACAATGCTGTCAGGACGGGTAGCAATATGGAGTATGCGCTCGATGAGGCGGACAGGTTTCGGAGTGTCAAAGGGGACTTTTCCGCCAAAGATGTCTTTAAGTTCCTTCTTCGCCTCATCGGTATGACCGACTTCTGAGTAAGGCCAGAGATTGGTAGGGTTTTTACCTTCAGTTTGTTCCAGATAAATTTTACGACCGATTCCGCCTTTACCATTTAACGTGAAATAAAGTTTAGGCCACTGACCTCGCTCTAAAACAGCCTGAGCCAGCTCTCTGGATTTCTCCTTTGGCTCTTTGAGCATTATGGCACAGACTCCTTCGCGCACTTCACTGTCAGAGATGCCGCAGATTTCGGCTCGTTGCTTTGCATCGTTGATGTCTTGAAGCTCATAGGAACACCACTGACTCATTATGCGCAACATTTCCGACTGCTCTAAACTCCAACATCTATTCTTAGGCGGATAGATTAGTTTACCCGTGATTGGTTGCTGAATTGCATAGACCATGCCTTGATGTGTTGAAGCACCAGGCGCAGAAGCATCACCACTTTTCCATGCACACCAGTCGTTATCCGGATTCTTATAACGGGCATCCATCTCGTCAGTACGCTCAAGACGATTAGGTTGCCAATCGGAAGATTTAGAATATACAAGGATATATTCTGTTTCGCTGACTATTCCTTTGGAATCATTACGGGGAGAATAAGTTCGCTGCCATGAAATGCACCCGACAAAGTTGTTGAATATGCGGTCACATATCGCTTTGAGATATGCAAACTCATTGCGGTCTATCGATATAAAAATCGCCCCTTCAGGACTAAGCAACTTTTCAAGCAGAACGAGACGGGGATACATCATGCAGAGCCACTTGTCGTGGCGGCTGAAATCCTCACCCTCCTTGCCTACGGCATCGCCTATCCATTTGAGGATACGCGGGTCTCTCACATTGTCGTTATAGACCCAGCCCTCGTTGCCGGTGTTATACGGAGGATCGATATATATGCAATCGACGCGTCCCTCATATTGAGGGAGCAGAGACTTAAGAGCGACAAGGTTGTCGCCGTGTATTATCTTGTTGCCACTTTCGGTAGCCGCCTCTTTCCGTCCCTCTGAATCGAAACCATACCGATGTTCCAGAACATGAAACGGCACCTCCAAGTGATGGGCTACGATGCGCTCTTTCCCGAGCCATTCCAGTGTCGGCATCCAGATCTCTTGCTTAGAGTTACTTATTCTGACGCAAATTTAGTCATTTTTTATGGACTATGCCCTATAAGTCTACAGATATTTCACGGCAGCCTTTATTGCCCCAATGGGGCGTTGCGATGACGGCTTGGAGCGTCGCCCCGATTATTAATCACGGTGAAGAAGGATAGTGGCCGCGACCCTTTGCGGCTGAAGAGTGTTATAAGTGAAAGACCACTATAAAACATGTGTCAGAGAGATTTCATAACGAGTCTTCTTCGCGGGATGACGGTGCTGTTGCTGGTAATGGCGGCGGCATTGCCCGGCTATGGACAGATAGCCATCAATAAGGAGGCGGTGAAGCCTGTGAGTCCTGATTCGGCGGATGTGGAGTATTTCCGGCATAAGAACTTCTGGCGGCCGCTGGCCGAGGTTGTAGGGTTCAACCTGGCTCTGAACGCTTTCGACAGGTATGTGCTCAAGGCTCCCGGCGAGGTTGTGACATGGGCAAGCATCAAGAAGAATTTCCGTGGCGGTTTCAAATGGGACAGCGATATGCTGGGCACCAATCTGTTTCTTCATCCCTACCACGGGGGGCTCTATTTCAACGCAGGCCGCAGCAACGGTTATAATTTCTGGCAGTCGGAACTTTTCGCCATAGGCGGGTCGCTGATGTGGGAGATGTTTATGGAGAACGAATACCCGAGCACCAACGACGTGATAGCCACGCCGATAGGTGGAGCGGTTGTAGGGGAGATAACATTCCGGGCGAGCGATGCGGTGCTTGACGACCGCACATGGGGATGGCAACGGGCAGGCCGCGAGATAGCGGCTTTCGTGATAAGCCCGATGCGCGGCCTCAACCGCATATTCACCGGGCGAGCATGGAAACGGAGTCCCACACGTGGCCGAGTGTTCGGCGTCCCTCCCATAGCACTGCGTGTATCTCTCGGCCCGAAGGCCACAATCTTCGAAAGCCGCCAATGGGAGCACAGCTTCGGCGCCTCTCTGCAAATTGACCTCGAGTATGGACACAGATTCGAACCGAATACCGTGCCTTACGATTACTTCACCTTCAGCGCCGAACTGCAGGCCGTCAAGGAGCAGCCGCTGCTCACGCATTTCGCCGTAAAGGGCCGACTGTTAGGCCTGAGTATGCTGCAAGGCAAGAAATCGCATGTATCGGTGGGTCTCTTCCAGCATTTCGACTTTTACGATTCCGACACCATCAAGACCTTTGACCGCGTGCCTTACAAGATGGGTATTCCTGCGAGTCTGGGAGGCGGAGTGTTCTACCGCTACCAGCCCGACCAGTCATGGCGTTTCGACTGCTACGCCCATGCCAACGCGGTGTTTCTGGCCGGCATTCTCTCCGACCATTACTGGACCAACAAACGCGATTACAACTGGGCGTCGGGGTTCTCTATAAAGGGTGGCCTCAACTGGGTGTTCATGCACAACAGGATGTCGTTCACCATAAGCCATGAGTTCTACCGACTCTTCACATGGAAAGGGTATGCCAAAGGGACTGACCTCAGCAAGGTTAACTACCGCACATTCAACGTGATGGGCGACAAATCGGTAGCATCGTTCAATGTGACTACAGCGCGTTTCGACGCCCGCATATGGAAAAACATCTACGGCTCGCTTGTATTCGACAATTTCATGCGCTCCACCAACTACCGCGACTT
This sequence comes from uncultured Muribaculaceae bacterium, assembly GCA_910584525.1. GTDB lineage: Bacteria > Bacteroidota > Bacteroidia > Bacteroidales > Muribaculaceae > Lepagella. Next base: position 20,164 of record CAJUAT010000035.1, read on the forward strand.
TCCCCATGTAAAATCCTCCACACAGTCGCTCCGCGCCATGATCTCATACAAGTTCTGACGTCCAGGAACGCGCTCTAAAGTCATAGAGTGGGTCGGTCGGGGAATCGCTGTTCTATTGACTGAACGAGTTTGAACTGAGCCCGGGCGCGTACCAGATTATGGTCGGCATACGCTATCCGGTAATAAGTGTCGCCATTAAGGTAATCGGTAAGGAAACGCACCGCCTGCATGTATGCGAAGCGCTCCGCGGCATATGGAAGAGCGGCTATCTCCACATCTGTAAGAAAAGCGGCGGCTTCTTCCAGATACCCTTCCCTGAAAGCATGGTATACATCTATGTCGAATTCCACATTGTCAAGATCTGGATCATCCTCGCGGCCAGTGTTGGCGGCCGTGCGGAGAAAGTCGCCGAAATCCGACAACACGAACGAGGGCATCACCGTATCCAGGTCTATCATGCACAGCACCTCACCATCACGGTCGAAGAGCATGTTGTCGATTTTCGTGTCGCAGTGGCAAATACGTTTAGGCATTCTCCCTTCACGATAGAGTCTTTCGGCCATACAGGCCTTTCCCTCCCGTTTTTTCAGTTCCTCCACAAGCTGTGTCACCTGAGCCAGACGTCCACAGGGATCCGCATCAATGGCCTGCCGAAACTGCCGCAGGCGCAACTCCATATTGTGAAAGTCGGGTATACTCTCCCCTATCCCGCCGTCGATATCGCTCAGCATCTCCTGAAAATGCCCGATAGCCTTCCCAGCATTGCGTGCGTTCTCCGGCGTGATTTCCCCTCTGGTCTCCGCATCCTCTATCATGAGCATCACGCGCCAATAGCTGTCGCCATCCCGGACATACGTCTTGCCTGTATCCGATGCCTTTATGAATTTCAGCACCTTCCGGTCGATATCATTTTCACCGCGGCTCTGCAGCTTTGCCCTTATGTGGGCTGTGACACGCTCGATGTTGCTTTGAAGAAGCTCCACATCTGTGAAAACATTATGGTTAATCCTCTGGAGAATATAGGCGCGTCCGCTGCTGCTGTCAACGGCCTTGAAAGTGTCGTTGATATGTCCGCCGCCTATGGGCACAATCGTGTCGGGTTCCGCCATTATGCCGAACCGCCGCAATATCATGCTCTTATCCATCATTTTCTCTTTTTGACATTTTTCCGGGCACCTTTTGTCTTCAACGACTCCGTGAAAGCCTTGGCTTTGGCAAGCGACTCACGCTCCTGTTCGGGAGTTGCGAAGGCATGTCGATAACCTTTGGTCCTGTTCCAGTCGCCACGGGTAAAATCGGGCATGCTTACGGGTGCGCAGCCGTTATCCATCGACAGGGAGCCCAGTTCGGCAAGCGAGCACCATTCCGCAAGGTCATAGACATCCATGTCGAGCGGCAGCCCGTTCTGCAGGCAGTATATCAACCTGCTGTCCATGATGAAATCCATACCGCCATGGCCTCCAACTTCCTTGGCCATCTCGCCATATTTCTCAAGAATAGGATGACGGTATTTCTCCTCCAGGGCCTGACGTTCCCCGTCGGGAAGGAATGTGTGTGCCGACAAGTTTTCAATATCCACTTCCATCCCTGCATCCGCGAGTTGCTGCCGCCCTACGGCATAACCCTCCACGGGATATTTGTTGGCAAAGCCTCTTGTGCCGGTAAGCTGATAAAGCCTGTTGTAAGGCTGCGGAGTCATCACATTGTGCTGTATCTCTATGACCTTGCCGTTTTCCGTGCGGATAAGGGTTGTGGTATGGTCGCCGTTACGGAAACTGCCGCAGACAGAGTCGGCCATTTCCCTGACCAGTTCAGCGCCGTTGAACGAACGGGTATCCATGGCCACAAGCGTTTTCATCCTGTCGCCGCGATGGATATCCATAGCCTGAGCCACGGGGCCGAGACCGTGGGTGGGATAAACGTCGCCACGATGGCGCATGTTATAGTCGAGACGCCATCCGAGCCGGTCGTCAGGGCCTTTCTTCCAGTAATGTTTCCAGAATGGAGTAAGGTCATGGATATAAGCACCCTGGGCACGTACTATATCGCCGAACACCCCCTGCTGCGCCATGTTGAGTGTATTCATCTCAAACCAGTCATAACAGCAGTTTTCAAGAATCATGCAGTGTTTTCGGGTTCGCTCGCTCAGGTCGACCAGATTCCAGCAGTCGCTCAGTGTCATGGCCGACGGCACCTCTATTGCCACGTTCTTGCCATGCTCCATGGCGTATCGGGCAATGGGCACATGATGAAGCCAGTCGGCAGCTATGTAGACCAGGTCAATATCAGGACGTTCGCACAGCTCCTTGTAGCCATTTTCGCCATAGTAAACGGCGGCGTCGGGCATCGATGCCTGCCGCAGATATTTCTGGCAGCTGTCGGCACGTGGCCGCTCATAATCACACAGAGCCTTTATCTCCACTCCGGGGATGTGGGTGAACCGTTCCACAGCACCGGGGCCTCGCATGCCGAGGCCTACGAAGCCTACCCTGACTTTCTCCATGGCGGGCAACGCCAGGCCAAGCACACTCTCCTGCCCCGGCTGACGCTCCGGGCTCGTCACTTCGATAGTACCCTTGTTCCAGTGCCATTCAGTGCCATATTGATTCACTTCGGCTCCCGCCGTTATTACAGGTATGTGTATGACTACCGCCATTGCGGACACCAATAGTATCTCGCCGAGTTTTTTCATGATGTATCGGATTTGAGTTAACGACTTCAAAATTAAAACAAAAAGTCCATCCATGCAAACCTATAAGTAACTGTTCAAAATTATTTTATAGTATCCGGTCTGCTTATTTCGACCAGTTACTTATCTCAGAATCATCGATCACTCTTTCAGAAACGGTATTGTATTGAGGCGAGGATGGCGAGAGGCCGGATGCTGAAACGATATTCAGACCGTGAAAGAGCACCATATGACACATATTCATAACTGCGGCGATTAAGAAGATTATCGGCGGTGAGCGACAATCGTATTTTACTGCTGACACGCCATACGGCCGAAGCGTCGAGCAAAACGAGGTTTGTGATATTCCCTTCGGGAAAACGTGTCAGGAAATGCTCCACCCCTATTGTGAGCTGCAGTCTGTCGTCGGGAATCAGCGTGGCGAAAATTTTCTGATGGAATGTATGACTGCCAGCTGTTTCCCCGTCTGCCCGAAGGCTGGAGAATCCGTAGCTCGCCTCATAGTTTGCCGAGAGCCAGCGGCATATGCTTCCTCTGACGTATGGCCTGACCGTAGCAGTGAACTGACAGTAAGGCGTCACCTCACCGTCACGCATAGATGAAGCGGCTGACGATGTGGCATCCATGTCGCATCCCACCACAATCCGGCCATGCCCAAGCCCCTTGCTGAACCCTCCGCTCACACCCCAGATGTCGCTGTGATGCAGACTGTCGGCATATGTGGTGATGATAAAGTCGTCGATAAACAATTGGCTTGACATCATCCTGCTTCGGCTATGGTTATAGTGTGCGGATATATTGAGAAAGAATGATTTCAAGGGATTGCGGTAACGGTACGAAAGGCCGGCGCTCACCTTATGCGAATATCTTTCGGGATTGGCGGCTATAAAGAGATTACGATAGTCTGCAAGCACGGGTACCTCTATCTCCAGATAAGGTTGCGGAGCGCCAAGTGCATACTCCACCGAACCGGAGATATCCGCCTTGGCAGTCAACTGCCTTTTCACATAGAGACGCGGGGAGGCATTGAGATAATCATGGCTGCCCTCTATAAAATAATGCAGCCATTTCAAAGGGATGGTCAGCGACGCACACCAGCCGTTGCGTTCATAGTCCACTTGCGGCGTGGCATACAGGTTTGACAGGAATGCCTCGTGCGTCCCATCGTTGTCGTAGCGGCCCATTCCCGTCAAGGCGCTCTGCATTCTGTGCCAGTCGAGATCGAGTCCTGCCGTGACATAATATTTCCAGAAACGCGTCATCTTTCCTAACCTGGTTTCGACAGTGCTCCGGAAGTCGGCGGCACTGATTTTCTGCACCGCATCTTCATCGCCTGCCACAAGCAACCGGTCGGGACGATAGCTGAATGTGTTGCGTGATATCAGCGTGAAGAGTCTTTTTTCGTTGCGCTTCACCAGCTTTAGGTCGTTGTTGGCGGTGAAACTATTCCTATGAACCTTCTGGTCCAGGCCATAGGAACCGGTGACGGCGGAATTTGAACTGCTCCATTCGCCGGCCAGCGTGAGCTTTTCCTTCAGATAGTAACCGCGCTTGTTTGTCTGACTGTAAAACTGCGCCGACAGGTCATGGGCCTGTGTCCGCTGGGTGTTGTTCTGCACAAACTGCGGGATCTGCTGACTGAAATAATCAGTGGTGACACCTGAACGGTAATCGAGCCTGTCGCCCATATAGTCAAGTTTCAGACGCATAGAGGTGTCTCCCGATTTCCAGGCGGTAATGGCGTCGGCAATCCAGGAGAGGTTGTCGCGCGTGCGCTTTTCCGACAGAGGGGCGTCAACCATGTCGGCTGATATATATTCCGGCCAGAGGGTCGGTACGTAACCCTGCGAAAACATATCGTCAAAGTCATGTTCCTGAATCTCATTGGCGGGATTCCAGCCGGTATTGTCGGCTTTGAGAGTGATTATATTCTGAATGCGGGGAGCTATACGCATTGTGTAGAGCGAGGCATCGAAAAGAAATGGCATAAGGCCCACGCCGGCCCGGGCCACACCTGTCCATCGGCTACGGGCATTCTCCTTGAGCTTCAGGTTGATACCCGCCTCTTCGGGAAACTCTATCCCTTCGAGTGCCTTTACCGGCTGATGATTCTCCATGACCTCCACCGATGCCACATCTTTGTGCGAGATGTTGTTGGCTGCAAGTCCATACTGGCCGCCTATGAAGTCGTTGCCGTCAAGATAAAACTTGTTGATGGGCTTCCCTTGGTATTTTATGGTGCCGTCTTCCTCTACCTTGATACCGGGCAAACGCTTGATGACATCCATGATGGCATTATCACCGGCATTGGCATATCTGGCCACATTGAATACCAGCGTATCTCCACGGGCGTAAATATCGGGAGCCTCCACTATCACGTCGTGCAGCTGTATAGCCTTAGGCTTCATGCGCACTTGCGCGAGGTCGGCCGTGACAGGAAATGAACACGTCTCATAACCCATGGACCGGAATGAAACAGAGTCGGCTCCTGCTGTCGGAACAATCGCGAAACGTCCATGCGTGTCGGTAGAGGTGAAAGCTCCCTTGGCTATGCATCCCGCAACCGGCTCGCCGGAATCGGCATCGACCACGCATCCCTGCAGTTTCCCAGGCACTGCCGCCGAAACCGACAGCAGCCCGAGAATAAAACTTAATAAGAAAAAACTGTATCTCTTCATTTCTTCCAGTCGCGTTCGATATAATCATAAGGCAATTCGACAGGGTCATAAGCTCCGGCCTGCGGATTTCCGTTCTCATCCATGACTGTGATCTGACCGCCGGTAGTAGTCTCATAATACGCATATGGATTAATCTCATAGCGGTGCCTTGTGTCATAATATGCCTTGCGGTCGGTATTGTTGAAAGGCACCTTGTACATTGTGATCGGACGGTCGGCCTTCGACCTGATGCCGATACACTCGAAAGTATAGTGGCCTTTGTCATCAGAGGCTCTCATGATCAGTCCGGGCAGACCGTGAAGTTTCCACGGCCCCTCGGGCAAAGGAATATCCTCGGCATAGAAGGCGGTCCACACACGGCCGCGGAAACGGCATCTGGCAGCGTGACATTCGTAACCCAGCACATTGGTCACCGAGTCGGTAAGCTCCCAGTCGAAACGCGGCATCTCCTCTTCATAACGGAACCAGTCCTGACAGATTTTCTCTGTATGTGTGAGCTTCCCGTCCGGGTAGTTCTTGTAGATGGTCATGAACTCGCCGGTGCTCAGTTTGCCGTCAATCGCAGCCTGGGCTATCTGCTCGTGCGTGGAACGCATGAGTATGGAATCCACCGTCAGGTTCTTATAGCTGGAGAACTTTGACAGACCCTCCGGCCCAATCTGCAGCAGCATGTTGTCGCTTGATACATTGTCTTCAAGCTGACCGGTGGTGTCCACACAACAACGATAGTCGTAGACGAACTCCATGTTTTCGGAAGCGATGGTCTCCGTCTCCGGCACGGATGCCTGGAAGATACTGAGCTGACGACGTAATACCTTTGCCGAGACAGCGGTAGTCATGACTGTCATGAGGATGATCACTAAAATTGATTTCTTCATATCCATTTAATCATGTAGTTTTGATTCACGCCGCAAAGTTACCACGTCATCGCCCCTCATGCGGGAAATAATCATTACTCAAAGATTATGGAATTATTACTAAATTATTACTGTCGAGCAAATATCAGGACATCAATGCCGTCAAGTCGACGGTATTATATAATTTTGCAATAGAAGTTGTTTCGACTAATTTTTATGGAAAAAAGAATCAAGACGCTATATATCGTCACAATCATAGCCATTATAGCCTTTCTGGGTATGCAGGCCTATTGGCTTTATGGCCGCTATGAGTTTTCTCTCATGGAATATGAACGAGGTCTGTGCGAGAGAATCATGCGTTGCGTAGAGGAATATAACGATATTCGCGACAATACTTCGGAAAGCAAAACGGATTTTTCCGGCAATAAGCGCGATGACGAAGTGTCGGTGCCTACGTTCAGTCTGTCGCAGCAATATGGCGATACCGTCAAGACTACCCGCACCGCCAGGATAATGACATACCGCTATTCGGCACATGAGCTGTTAGGTCTGAAACCGGGTACACCTCTGACCGACGAACAGAGAAAACGGGTGATTGATATAGTCCAGGGCCGCACGGATAATCCTGTGGATTCCGCCGTTTATGACGCGTCTGGAGCCAAGGATGAGAACGAGGCCTGGATTGCGTCCAAAAATGTGCAGCTGGAACGTAAGTGCCAGTTCACCGCTGAAGGCATTGATTCAGTATTGGCAAAATCGGGCATAACGGCAGCGATAAGCCTTGCTGAATCCGACAGCACGGTATGGGAAGTCAGACAGGATTACAACCCGTCGTTGTTCAGGCCTTCCGTATCGCTGACCATACCTTATTCCCAGCTGCAGGGTCGCACGGCAACCATTGCATGCCGTGTGAATCCTTTTGATGTCATCCCCGGAATGTGGCTTACCCTCATAATAACCCTGCTGGTGTCGTGTCTGCTGATTGCCTGCCTTGTTCTGCAATTCTCCACGGTGCTTAAGCTGTCGCGCATCGACAGATTACGCAACAGCTTTGTCACCACCATGATTCACGAACTGAAACGGCCAATCTCCACTCTCAAAATGTGTGTATCCGGCCTTGACAATGAGCGAATGATGACTGACAAGGCCGTTAAAACGGAACTGCTGACGGAGACGCGCAACGCGCTCGACAATCTTGCTGCCTATTTCTCCAAACTCCGCGACATCACTTTCAACGACGTGGAGCAGATTCCCCTGAATATCCGGAGCGTCAATCTCCACGAATTATTCGACTCCGTGGCTGCGGCCATCATACGTCCCTCCGGCAAGGAGGTGACCATAACCAATGATATCAAGCCCGACCTCCTTGTCTCGGCCGATGCCTCGCATCTTTACAATATAATGGTCAACCTTGTGGAGAATGCCATGAAATATTCGGGGCAGGAGGTGAGAATCAGTGCCGGGGCAAGCGAAAAGGATGGATTTGTGAAACTGAAAATCAACGATGACGGCAACGGTATTCCTGCTGCCGACCTGAAGCATATATTCAGACGTTTCTACCGGGGGAAGGCTTCCGCAGGAGACCAGCCGGGCATGGGACTCGGCCTGGCATACGTGAAATTGCTGGTGGATGCCCATGGTGGCGATATCTACGTGGAAAGCTCCGAGGGTATCGGCACTTGTTTCACCATAACATTACCGCAATGAAGAAGGCTATAAAGATTCTACTGGTCGATGACGACATTAAAAATTCGATGCTTCTGAAACGCTTCATAGAGGCAGAGGGGTATGAAGTGATATACGCCAACAATGGGAAAGCTGGACTGGATATTTACCGCGAAGCTCATCCTGACCTGATTCTGCTCGATATAAACATGCCGGAGCTCGATGGCTTCGAGATGGCCAGAACAATCCGCAAGACCGACAAGCGCGTCATAATCTTCTTCCTCACCGACCGCACCGACAAGGTGGACAGGCTGCACGGATTCTCGCTGAAAGGCAACGACTACATCCCCAAACCGTTCTATCCCGAAGAGCTTGTGGCAAAAATCAACGAGCGTTTCGAGAGTATGACTGTCAGTCAGGATATCGAATATAGGCTTGGCGCCACCGTTTTCCGCCCTAATCTTACTTCGCTGACATACCGAGGCGAGACCCATTCGCTGTCGGTGCGCCAGACCGAAATCCTGCAGTTGCTTGCCGAAAATCTGGGGCGCCCCGTGGAGCGCGACGTCATACTCGAGAGGATTTGGGGCGATGCCAGCTATTCCAACTCCCTGGCCCTCAACGTTCAAATCTCCTATATACGACGTCTGATCGCCGACCCATCACTGTCAATAGTCTCCATCAAGAAGAAAGGCTATATTTTGCAGACCGAATAGTCAATATATTGTCCGCTACATTTCATTGATACAGACAGCGCCACTTAGAGCGCGCAGATACCCGACCGATACCCACCGAAGCTGCATTTCTTGCTTTTCATAATTTAAATTGTTAATTTTGTAAGAGAATGAGATAATCGGTTTCAAGCCGGCTAAGGCTCTGTTCCTTAAAAATTGTTTACGCAGGGGCGGTGGATTTTCGCGGAAA
>CAJUAT010000036.1 GCA_910584525.1 uncultured Muribaculaceae bacterium
TAGTCGATAAACTTAGCCTCGTCGACGAGCAGCCACGACAGGGTGAGCGAGTTAGACGAGCCGGGGCGGTCTTGCGATATAATAATGGCGATGGAGCCGTTGTAAAACGATATGACGTGTTCATAGTCGTGCGGCTCGGTGATAGGCTTGGCAAATGATTTCGGAGGTCTGCGCCCGACAACATAATGAACTCCGTTGATGAAGCCCCAGCGTTTCCACGCGGCAAGCAGACCGGGCAATGTATTTGTAAGGCCGTGCTTGAAAGTCGGCACGACGATGCCGCCGGTAGAGCCTGGCATACGCTGCATATTTCGCAACACGAAAGGGGCTGCGATGCTGTCGGTCTTGCCCGTGCGCCGTCCGGCGACGATAACGGTAGTGTTCGCGCCGATAAGCTGCGTGAGGCGTTGGGGGCGGTTGAAGTAAATCTTTTTGGCGGCTGAATTGTTCATATAGTATGCAAGAGATTCTGATATATGTCGGATTGATTATTGCTCTTGGGGCAACGGTCGTTTTGATGTTTTTTGGCATCAAACAATGGCATATGCGCCAGGAGGCAAAGATTACACCATTGAAATATCAGGAATGGTTAGCGCAGTACAAGACAAAGAGATTCTATATACTCGCCGCGCAGATATTAGGAATAATCATTGGCATTATTGGCCTCTCCCTCTGACGGGAACAATATATTTTCTTCGAGGTCTACTTCCTCGAAGTCCACATCATCAATATCTATCGTTTCGGCGCGGTATTTCTCCAGTAGCGCGTCAATCTTCTCCTGAAGATTTGGTATGGGCTTAATGCCGAGTACGGAAGGGTCGTCGGTGGCGGTGAAAGGCTGCGGAAGAAGCTGCTCCCACGGCACGGCCTGTTCGTCTTCGAGGTCGACGCGGTTGTACTTGGCATAGGCCGAGGCCGCGCGCTCCATAGTGCGCGTGTCCTTGCGTTTCTTCGCCATAGAGTATGTTTCGAGGAACATTTCATTGCTGCGCCATCGGTGCCAGTCGCGGCTCGCCGCCGACAGCGACGGAAGAAGCTGCTTAATTATGGCGAGGTCGGAGTAAGCGGTGAATTTCGAGAGCCGGTAGCGGTAAAGATGTTCCTCGACAAACTGGCGATCCTTTGCGTCGGGGTTGGCAATGACCCAGGCGTAAAGGTCGCGTATGCGCAGCACCCGAAGCACCATAGCCTCGGTATATAGCGCGTCCAGTTCCTCTTTGGCGGCAAAGAGAGAACGGCGGCATACTTCGAGCGTGTCGGGTTGTTTCTTACTCATCGTCTTCCATGTCAAGGAGGTTGTTTGCGGTGTTGACGAGCGCGAGAGGCGAGCCAACCTGTGCAAGCATCATTTCCTGTTGACGCAGTTTCACTTTGGAAATGGCCTTGCCGCGATGATAGCGGCGCGACACTTCGCTGTCGCGGTGAGAAATGGCGTTGCGCAGCACTTCGGGGGCGATGTCGAGTATCACGGCTATGTCGGAAATTTTGAGGTATATGCTCGCATATTTCTCGATGTCGGAAAGCTGCTGTTCGGAGAAAATGATGTTATCGGAGTTCATTGGCGGTGTCGAGGCGTTGATTATAAAGGTCGTTGAGGGGTACGGAATGGTTCTCGATGATGTCGAGCACCGAGGCATGGAGATTGGCGAAAATCTCCGGCGAGGTCGAGATAAAGGCACTCTCGGCACGGTTGCCGCGAGTGAGGTTCTGCGAGGTAACGACGGCTACGGTGTCGCCTCGCCCGGAGCGTACCAACAGGACTTTTGAATGGTTGTCGGCAAGGAAAGTGCGGTCGACAACCTGCACTATGAAGCTCCACAGTTTGACGGTCTTGTTGGTGGCCTTGTGGTCGAGCAATAGATTGAAGCGCGATATGGGGCGTTTCTTTTTGAGGAAGAAAAGGCGACGCAGAAATTCTTCGGATATGGAGAAAGAGGTCTGCCACACCTCGGCGGTGCCGGTCTGTTCCAGAATCCACTCCAGTATGTCGGCCACCTGCACGGCATTTGAGAGATACGCCTGAAAAGGCGCATCTTTGAGAGGCCGGAGGATTTCGGAAATGGAAGCCGTGCGTTTCATTGGGGATTATAGCTGTCGTATTTCTGCCAGTTGGAGCGGTATTTCTTATCGAGGTCGATAAGCTCTTTGAGGAAGGGATAACGCTCGCTGTCGGGGCATACGGAGTTTTCGGACGAGAGGTTGCGTAGGCGCAGATGCACCTCGCGCATACGCCGGAGCAGTGAAAGGTTCTCGACGTATAGAGCCTGTATTTCGGGCGGCAGGGCGTCGTGGTCGGCGCGTTTGCCGCGCGGCGTGTCGGAGGGTGCAGCGGTGTGGAGATTGTTGTCGGAGGCGATAGTGGCGGCTTTCGCGTCCATTTCCACAACCTGCGCATGGGTCAGGTCTGCGACGCGGAAGTTGTAGTGCTTTTGCAGTTCGGCTTCGAGGCGCGGCATATCGGGCACGGCCAGGAGGTTCTTATACATATTGACGCGCCCGGTCAACTGCAAGAACATCTTGCAGCCGTCGGCATAGTCGCGGCTGTCGGGATTCTCCCGGAGCCACGCGCCGAGTTTTTCGGTAAATTGGTGGTTCATTACGGCTTATGATTTTGTCTGATACAAAATTATATAGCCCCGGATAGCCGTAAAAAGACAGAAAATGCGTAACTTTGCGTTTATTGATGGTATAACACCTTTTTACTATGTGTAATTATCTTAAATCCATTTTACTTTTTGTCTGTGTAATCTTCATTACACACTCAACTACGGCTAAGAATAGTAGTATTGACCGCTTTGCACAGGTGGTGGATTCTCTACACAGCTCTATGGTATTCCCTTATAATATAGCTCCGGGAATAGTTCTTACCAACATTGGAGTAGATAAAAAGGAGAAAATGCTTGTCATAAATTATACCCTTAACCCTGAATTTGTTGAGAGCGTTATTAAAAACGCTTCTACTGAAAACGGGATAGCCCAACTTCTGACCGGTTACGATGAGATTTTCTCTATCTCAATGATTGAAGCCGAAGCAGGATTCAGAACAGTAGTTACTTCTCCATCAGCAGACGGGTTAAACAGTACTCAATTTGTTACGGTTCCGGCATCTGCGATACCCATAGTCTACTCCAAACTTAAAAACGGCGACTTTTCTTCTCTTAAACCATATTTGGAAATGTTGCAGTATACATTTTCCAATATGAAGTTTCCTTTGAAAGTAGTTAATGGCGTCTATTTAATCAACGGGTTCATTAAAGATAACGAAGCTAACTGGGTATATAGAATTGAAGGCAATATAGATTCATCGAATATCACTGATGAAATAATCCAACATAATCGAATGAATTTAATAAATAATTTGCGGGCTAATATTAACCCGGATTATTTAATTGAAATTGAAGAAAAGGGTATAACTCTGCATTATTCCTATCTTAACGAAACGGGCGATATTTTATATGAATTTATTTTTACTGCTGATGATTTGAAATAATCCAGCGGCTTATATAGTTTTGAGATATGGTCGCACATCGGAAAAGCATAATCTTGCTAATAGCTATTGCGATTGTCTTTATGACAGTCGTAATATTCAGGTTTGCGCTTGCAGCATTATTTATGTATGGATTTGCAACTTTCGCGTGTGTGATAACTATGAGCCAACAAAAACTTCATTTGGATTTTTGGGGATTCTTGAAAAAATACAGTTGGTTTTATTGGGTGGCGACAATTACGCTTATTCTTTTCGCCGTGGTTAATTATCACGGAGATAAGGCAAGCGAAGAAAAATATTACCAGTGTTATAAATCTGCCCTAAACGATACGGTAGTGTCGATAGATTATTGGCGCAAAACCGGCAATAAAATAGAATTATCAAACGGCAAGATTTATAATGTCTACGTTACCCCCTACATTGGCGAAGTTGAGAATGTTGTAAGGCGAAAGCGCAATACCATAGTAGTCAAGAAAAAAGCGAACTGCGATACTTTATATTTCGAGGATTCGTATAATTATCAATGGCAGTTTGTAATATCCAATCCAAAGCCCAAAACAATATTTGAAGAATAAGGCTATGCCTTGTTGTTAATCCCGGCGATAAAGACGAGGTTCTTGCCGGTAGGCTGAAAGAGCCGTTTCATTGCAAGCATCGTCTGGCCGGTGGTAACGAAATCATCGAAAACTATAATGTTCTGCTCCGCAGGGCATACATTCATTTCAAAGGTCGCGTTCACCCGCTGTTTGGAGCGGCAGAGCGCGACATCTTCATAAAAAGGTATTGCGAGTTGACGGGCAAGGTCGGCAGCAACGAGTGAGGCGAAGTTGCGCTGACGGTGCCTCCGTTTCGGGGTGGTAATCACCGCCCAGCCTCCGGCGGCGAGGTTATAGCCGAGAACATCGGCGAGAAGCGCGGCGGTGGCCCCGGCAACTTTCGTAATCATGGCATCGTCGGCCTTGATTTCGGAAAGCGTTTTGCCGTAGACGCTCCGTTTCCACACGGCAAGGAAGAAAAGGCCGGTACGGTATGCGAGCATGGGGCGGCTCTGAAAGTCGCACCGCGCGCCATCGTCGTGCGCCCACTGTTGCCGTTTCTTTACGGCAAACAGATCCTTGCCGGATTGAGAGGAAGATAAAATGGCGGCAGACGGCGTTTCGAGTTCGGGTGTCGTTATCCCACGGATAATCTCGCCCATGTCAACCGCGCCGCTGCCGTCGTAAGGGGAAGCCATCTATCAGGCGGCCTTTTTGGGGTTGATTATCCCGTCCTCGGTGATAATCTCGCCGTCGTAGAAAGGCGCGGGCACCTCGTCGGAGGCTTCGACGTTAATAGTTGTCGAGGTGGTGCCGGAAGCCCCCTGTCCGTTGTCCTGGTTCACCGTCGTTTTGGTGAGCCACTTGTCGCAGCCGACAACGCGGTAATTGTCGTTCATATCCTGTACGATAAAAACATTGTCCGAGTTGTTGAGATAAGCTGCGGCAGCGGATGCCTCCGCGCCCACGCCGGGGTGTACGGCGACGAGCTTGTTAAGCTGTGTCTGCGAGGGAAGCTCGCCCTGCGGCTCGGAGGTAAGCTGCGATTTGTCGGGGAGAATGTCGATGAATTTCCATTTGGCGTCGGCTTTGAGGGTGAAGTCGCCCTTGTATCTGGCCGACGTCGCGCGTATGCCGTTGGCATCGCGTTCAAGGAGCGGCCAGCCCACTATCTCGCTTTTGGCGAGATAGTAGATACGACGGCGCACACCGGCGTATTCGGGCGTTCCCTGACACCATGCGAGGCTCTTTTGAATGTTGAGGCAAGAAGATGTCATAGCGTTTATAGTTTATGGTTTATCGTTTATCGGGAGCGAATCGTTGAACGATAGACGCTCAACGATAAACGCTCGCTATGCGGATTTGAGTTTAACAACTTTGAGGAATCGGCGGTCGATGCTTCGGAACTGTGTGCCGAAGAACATAGCGGCGGCGATAGTCATAGCCCACGGTTCCCAGCGTTTGACCTCCATACGGGTAAGGTCGCTCATGTTGTCGTAGGCGTAGAGCATATTGGAGCCGGGGGTGAGGATATACTTGTCCGTACCTGCGAGGCAGTCGAGGGGCACGATGGTGGTCTTGTTGAAGCTGCCCTCTACAATGGGCTGCTCGTATTTCTTGTTATAAGGCACGGAGTTGTGGGTAACAAGGTATGCGTCGTTATAGAAGTCGGCAAACTCCGGGTCGCAGAACAGGAACTTGTGCTGCTTTCTCAGATGCGGGTCGCATGAGCGTTCCACCTCTTTTGCGACATCGACGGCGTTAGTGCCGTCGACAGCCTCGGTAAGCTCGATGAGGTTGTTTTTGGCAACGGAAATGTTGCCGTCTTCCATTTCGCGGTCGAGGATAGTTCCCCAGCCGTCGAAAAGGTCGGCAGTCGTGTCGCCGTCGGGATTGCGCCTGGCGGTGAAAAGAACCTCGTGCAGGTGGTGTCCGAGCGAGCGCATGACGGCGGCGATGACGAGGCGCGCCGAGGGAGCCTGCATCTGTGCGTCGCCGAGAGTGGCGGTGCCGCGTCCTAAAAGGGTCTGAATGATTTCCAGCGGCTCGAAGTCCTCGCGCACGTTGCCGAGGTAGGAAGTAATCTCACGGTAGCCTACTTTGGTGGCCGATGCGCTGCGGCGGTCGCGTCGGTAAGGGGCGAACTGCCCCGCGCCTTCGACGGAGGGGAGCTTTGTAGGCGCGGTAACGCCGGGCATACCCTGCATATATTTCAGGGCTTCCTCACAGGCAAAGAGCGGCATGAGAAGAAAGTCGGTCTTCCACTGGATAGCCGCCCTTTCATAGTCGGGGTCGGTGATTTGGATAGAGTGAAGTAAATCGGGCATAATGTACTTGAATTTTGGTTACAGAGGGAGGATTTGCGGCATAGAGCTTACGGCAGTTGGTCGTAGATCTCGCGGGCGCGTCTGACCGATGCGCTGAAAGCGTCCATAGGGGATTCGGGCTTTTCGGGCTGCTGCGAAGTGCTGACGATGGCGGAGGTGGTTTCCGCCGGTGTCTTTTCGAGTTCGGCAACACGGGCTTTGAGGGTGGCGATTTCGGTGTCTTTGGCCTTGATTTCGGAGGCGTTGCCGTTCAGAGCCTTGTCGATTTTTGCAAGCTGCTCCACGGAGAGGCTTGCCGTGGCCTTGTCGCCCGAAAGTTCCAGTGAATCAAGGGCGAGGGCGGCGCACAGTGCCGGGAAGATGATAGTAGACATTTGGGGAGTATTTGATTGGTTATTGATTACGGGCGTGGCGGCGTTGGAGGGCCTGAACATAGCGGCAATGGCCGCGAAGAACCTGCCGAGGCCGCTTTCTCTGTCGGCGACGGGCACATTGGGTATAGGCATACCGGCAGCCGCCATCGCCGAGGCGGTGGAATCGGTGAGTTTGGGGGCGGTGTCCTCCGGCTCGTCGGTTATTTCATCGACAAAACCCCATTCGAGGGCTTCTTTGGCCGATAGCCAGCCGCCTACTTTCATAAGGTCAAGGAGTGCTTTGGGGTCTTTTCGGCATTTGGCGGCGTACATGGCGGCAACTCCGGCATCGAGTTTGTCAAGGTCGGCTTTCTGCCTTTCGAGGGCAGAAATTAGGTCGGCCATCTGGTCGGCGTTGAGGCTCGACCATTTGAAAAACTCGTTGGAGCATTTATGCACGAGGTACCAAGCGGCGGTGTCGATGCTGACGTGCTTTGCACCGAGGGCGGCGATAGTCGCTGCGGAGGCGTTCATGCCGACGAAATGCACCGACACGTCGCCGTGCAGCTTGAAAGCGGAGGAAATAGAAAGTGCGGTGGCGAGTGAGCCGCCTGTGCTGTCGATAAGTACGTTAACGGGTTTCCCGGCGTTTTTTGCGAGTATGTAGTCTACATAATCGCGGTCGAAGTCGTAGCCTCCGACAAAGCCTTTCAGATGCAGGTTATATTTGGGCTGTGGCATATCTTAATCGTTGTTTGCCACAAAAGTACCGCAGTAAATAAAGCGGCTAAAAGACACTGAAATTCATGGAAATTTCGTAACTTTGCATAATGGGAAATCAAGCAATGACATTAGATAAGCAGGTCAGGCTTCTACGAAGCAGCGGCATGACTATTGCCGACGAGAACAAAGCCAAAGAGGTTTTGTTAGACGTCGGTTATTATCGTCTTGGTTTCTATTGGTTTCCATTTGAGAAGACTTACCCGGCAAAACAAAATCGAACACATGAGTTTGTTGCCGGAGCCAACTTCGATGATGCGGTGAAGCTATATTATTTCGATTACAAATTACGGAGCATACTTGCGTTTTATATAAACCGAATAGAGATAAACTTTCGCAACTTCCTGACCTACACGCTTTCCAATAATTATACAGATAACCCGCAGTGGTTTGTCGATGATACGGTAGTGGCAGAACAGTTTGCGTCGACTTTTGACAGTACGGTTTATACGGCCAGTTTCAAACTGAACTCCGTAATCAGGCAACATCACCGCGTCCATCAGGAGGATACATACGCCCCTGCATGGAAAACGATAGAATACATGACATTCGGTAGTGTTATAAATCTCTATAAAGCAATAAAGGATAGGCGTCTGAAGATAGAAATAGCCAATCATTACGGCATACGCTATATAGAGGTCGTTGAAAACTACCTTGAAATAGTAAGGGAACTCCGTAACTATTGCGCCCACGGTAATGTGCTATATGATTTTGTGCCTTTCAAATATATCAGGAGAGGCCCGGCAGAAGTACGGGGCGCCAGGAATTTTCGTAATCTTAACGGCTCGATAGCAGTAGTCCTTTATATGCTCAAACAGGTTTCGATAAACCGTTACAATGAAATGGTGGAAGAAATCAAGGCACTTATACGACACTACTCACAATCCCCCAAAGTGGCCGAAATAATCGCCAACATAAGCGGATTAGATGCCTCAAATGTAAAATAATCACAACTTTTCTGTTTGAGCCATTGTTATATCAGAAAAAATAAGTACCTTTGCAACATCATAAGTGCAGCTATCGGTTTTAGTCCCGGTACCAGCACTCTAAAAGGGAAAAGAGGCCGCGCATTTTGTCTGCGCGGCTTCGCCTTTTTATATCAGTCTGTCAAGCAAAAAAAGGCCGGCTTTCGCCGACCCACCGAGGGAGAGAGGCTTACGCTTTACCAATGGCGGAACACATAGCCGTTATCCATGTAGTAGTCGTACATGAACAATTCGCGGCCATAGGCGGCATAGTCGAAGTAGTTTGCGAGATTGCCCATCGTGCGGTCGAGGTCGTAGCACTCGTCAACGATATGCCGGGCAAAGGCTTCCTCGTCCTCCCACTCGCCGCAGTAGCAGTCCTCGAAGTGGTCGAGGCTCCCGCCTCCCCAATCCACGAAAGCGTCCACGGCCTCCTTGTCGTGGATTTCCGACAGCCGGATATATTCGGCGATTTTATCCCATGTTTCCTGCCCCATGCAGCTTTCGCAGTACCACTCACGGGGGAAGTTCTCGTAGTCCTGGAACATCAGCTCCGGGTCGTTTTCGTCGGCGTGGTAAGCCCGGCAGAAGTTGATGAAGTCCTCGTAGCTGTCGAAGGTGGAGAGGTCAACCCACAGGCCGGAGAGGTCGCCGCCGTTGTATTTGGCGTATGTTCCGCAGTAGAGCGACGGATTTTCGTCGCGGTAGTCGGCCTCGTGTTCGGTGATGGCCTCGCGCAGCGATTCGGGCGTGTAGTCGAGTTCTTCGAGGCGGTCGATGATAACCTGACGGAGAGGGAGGTTGGCGTTAAGAATTTCTTTCATGTCTGTATGAATTGAGGGTTTGAATGAATGATTTCGTGTAAAAGCTCTTTCTTTTACGCTGCCCTCAAAGTTGCTCCCGGCGGTGTTTCAAGACAAGGCTCTGAAAGAAAATACGCTCTGCAAGAGGAAGATTTTCAGAAAGATGCAGTTTAGCCTTGTCGCGCCGCAGGGAGCTATTAACTTTGCGGAGTAAAAGGAAGGGCGCGAAATCAATCATGCCCTCGGTTCACAATGAAAGAAAATCAGCCAGCCGGGAGTGTCGGGTATCGACAGCCGCGACACATACAACGTACAGCCCGAACCCACCGGGGCATCAACGACACTGCCAACGGCCATACAGACAACCACACATACGCCATACGGCGGCAACGGAGGCGTTGAAATCTCCACCTGCTACTACGGCAAAACATCAACTCCGCGAGGCTTGCCCTGCCGACAACGATTCATGTTCCATACGGAGAGAACTTACCACAGCCAAACAGCGAAAGCCAAAGGAGGAAGGAACAGTGCCATATATAAAAAGGAAAGTCCGCCACAAGGCAGACCGTCCGAATAATAATGAGTGGGCGAAGCGTGAGCCTGACGTCCACGGCTGCAACTGCGGCGCACAGTGCGAGGAAGCCCGGCATATCGTCGCAAGCTACGGCCACGCAGGGCAATGAGTGTCTTCGGATATGCCGCCAATGACCGCATTATCCTATCAACGGCTACATCAGGATAACAGCCATGTGTTCAAGTCCTGAAAACGCAAGCCTCCCTCGGTGGGTCGGCGAAAGGCAGCCCATTCAGAACACGCATGGCAAAAGCGAGCGTTGCCCCACCGCCTTAACCTCAATCTCCCACACGGCAGGGTCGCCACCGGGAAGCCCCGTCTTCCTTGTGAGCGACACTTTGGGAAATGGCGGCTCGGCTGCGCCGATCAGCCAAGACCTGCCGCTTACGTCGGTAATGACAAACCCCATCTGAATATCTATACGCAGAAATTTCGATGTGCGGAATTTCAAAGTCGCCGTTTCCACGGGCGCGCCGTGGCTGCACTCGCTGACCGCCTCGGCGGTAGCGTTTGCAAACGGCACTTCCTCCACATCGGTATGGGCGGCCACGGTAAGCCCGGCCATAGCCATTTCACGCAGGTTGGGCTGTAATTTCTCGCAGTCGACAACCCCGACAAACCGTATGCCGGGAAGCGACAGTTTCGGTACGAGGGGCGATTTCATACCTTAATCGTCTGTGTAATCTTCAACTCGCCGGAATAGCCACGGGCTTTAAGCTCGTCGATAAGCTGCCGGGGCGTGAAGTTGGCGAGGTCGGGATTGGTGAACACTCTCTTTAATTTCTTTCGTGAGTGGTGGTATTCGCGTTTCGCGGCGTTCACACACTCCTTGCATCGGTAACTCAGGCCGTCGGGAGCCGATGCCATTCTCCCGAAGCTCTCCAGCGGTAACTCGCGGTTACAGCCGGAGCAGATTTTGGTCGTTTCAGACATAATTATTACAGATATTGTTGATATAACGATTATTACCTATATTTTGCACAGTATAAAACCGCGCTGAACTCGGTACGATTTTTATTCAGTTTTCGCTGTTTTTTCCTTTGTCGCGGTGTCGCTTGACATATATTTTCTTTCTAACCCGGTCGAGGCGTTTTTTGACCGAGTTGTAGTTTGTATCATTGAACTCTATGCCGTGCATCGCCATCCATGCCTCCAGCATATAGTCAATGCGCGAGCCTTTGATGTATGTTTTCACATAATAGTCGTGCAGTTCGAGGTCGAACAGGTCGCGTAGAGTTTCGACGAGGGCGTTAATGCCCTGCGGCGATACATAGTTGAACTGGCGCGGGTCTTTGGCCGGGAAGGAAGGTATAGCCACGGCCACGCAGCCCTGTGGCGCGGGCCGGAGCACATAGTCCGACGGCGGCACGTCGAGGAGGGCTTTAAGACGTTTGGATTCCACGCTGCCGCGCACGAGGCGCACGGTGTACTGCGAGCCGCCGTGCCTGTGGCGGAACCACTGCGCCATAAATGCTTCAAGAGGGAGGTAAATAAGGAAGTCGTTCATATCCGGGTATTTTAGGTTTATATTTTTATTGTTAATTCAGTGGGAAAAGAGGTGTAACCGCCGGAACCGCGCAACCGCCCGGAAGAGGCAAAGGCAATCCCCACGAAGCCACGCATTTAAGATATTTTTCTTTCTTTTCAAAAAGAGAAAAATAAGGTAAATCGGTTGTCGGCGGTTGCAAAACCGGCAAACGGTGGCTTGCGGTGGCTGTGCGGTTGTCAAAGGTTGCAGACATTAAAGTGTTGATTTATAGCGCAGTGGCGGCGGTGGCTGTGGTAACTATCGGTTTTCATAAGATTTGCTGAAAAAATCAAAAAGGAAGGCTTGATTGGCCGGAGCCGCCCGTGGAAGGCTTACTGATTTGATTTTCATGCTCTTGCTGTTCTTCCTCCGTCATGGCCGAGGTGTCGGCGGTGAGATAGAGGTGATAAAGCTGCTGCACCTGGTCGTAATCGAAAGCCAGTGCCGTATCGACATCGTAAAGCTGCCGTCCGGCGGTGCCGCCCTCTCCAAACTCCTTTACAGGCTGTCCGTACTGGTTCATCTTATAGAACTTGCGCTTGACAATGCCGAGGCATGGCGCGGAGCGTTCAAGATACTTGCGCATATCGTCTTCGGAGAGTATAAGCTGTTTTGTCGAGCGCGCCTTATCGGTCTGATAATGCTGAATAATACGGCGGTCGCGTATTATGAGTATATTCTTCGGCTCTGAAAACTCTCTTGTCGCGGAAGTGCCGTGAAGCCTCAGGCTCGACACATTGCGGTTAATGCGAAAGTCGCCCTCCTGGTATAGCCGCCCTTCCTGATAAAGCACATGAACAAAGTTCCAGAAAGAGGCCACTTCGTCGGAGCGTTCTGTGATCGAGTGCTGTTCAACCAGCATATCGACGCAGATATCAAGAAGATTCTCGTAAGAGAAAGGCACAGGGAGGATTTTTTCAAGCGTTCTCAATGAGGCGAGCACCACAACCCAGTTCATATACATACGGTCTGACACAGTTTTGCCGCTCCGGGCGATACGGTTCACTACCTCTGTACGGGTAAGTGCGCAAAAATGGGGAAAATCCTCCACGAAGCGGTCGCGGTGTCTTACTACTTCCATAGTAAGGTGGCACACACCGCGACGGTTCAGCTCCATAAGCTCGGCGAAGCGTTGCCGTTCCTCCAGTGTGTATGTGGTCTTGTTGACAGTTATGTGCAGAATACGCGTGAACAGGGCGGGGTCGATAGTCGGCATTTCCTGACCCGACAGGATAACGCCGCAGTTCACGTTGACACGTTCCACATCGCCGTCTTTCATCTTGCCGCGTCCTACGCCGTCCCACATTGATTTCAGCAGTTCCACCTTTCGCCACTCGATAGAGTTCTTGTATTCGTCGAAATGCACGAGGCAGTTGGCTGTCTGTTCCAAAGCCTTGTTAATGGCCGGGTATGTTTCGCCCTCGTAATTTATCGGCTTGTTCGAGCTTGTAAAAAAGCCTTTCATGGCTTTGCCAAGCTGTGATTTGCCCGATTGCGGCTTGCCGAAAATATTGAAAATCGGGAAAAACTCGAACTGTTCAAAAATGAAGTCGCGGAAAAGCGTGGCGAAAATAAAAGCTATCGCCACCTTGCCGTTGTCGCCGAACACGTCGACAAACAGTTTCAGATACTCGGCCATCGACACGTCGGCCTTGTGGGTATAGGTGAAAGATTTCTCGAAAGCGAAGCGCAGCCGGTTGTCGCGGTACATCACCGAGAAAGCCGGGAGATAGAAAATGCCGTAACCCCGGAGGCTCACCATTCCTATTTCATCGACGCGGATAAAACGGTCTGTATAAATGCCGTCGCCATAAGCGAAGAATCCCTCCGGCTGCCAGCCGAGGGTGCGGATACGTTTGGCCGATTCGCTCTTTCTGAAGATGTATTCCTCGACGCGCATAAGGTCGTCGATTTTGCCGAGCCACACATAACGCCCGGCAATGTTTATCTTCTTTCTGAACAGAGCGAGATTCACGAGGTCGTCCGGCTCCAGAGGTATAATGGCGTCGTGGCCAAGGTCGTTGACGATTTTATAAAGCCTCGTCATGGAGCCTTCGTCGGGAATATCGTACATAGGCAGCAGAATGAAGTTTGAAAGTCGTATGACCTCGCTCTGTTTGCCATAGGTGCAGTAGCAGTTATTGGCAATAAAGAACCCATAGCGGCTGAACAGGTCGCGCTCGTTCTCGCTCTCCGCGCCGTCCTTGCCCGATTCATTGCGCTTGCGCATCTGCGCCGAGTTAAAGGCCAGTTTCCAGGCGGTGCGTTCCTTATATTTCTTGATAAGCTGTTCGAGATACATAGAGGCGAGTGTCGCGTCCTCTATGGCTGCGAGCATGGCGCACAAGTCCTTAATAACCTCCGTGCGTCCTAACTGCGTCGTGGGGGCGAGAAATGCTTTCTCGGCATACCACAGCACAAAATCCTGTTCTTCGAGCGAAGAAAGGATAGCCGGAGTGGTGCAATAGCTGTCGGGGTCGTTCTTTTCTGCTCCGTTGTCAAGCGGAATCTCGCGTACCACAACGCGGAATCCGCGGTCTACGGCCTCGCGTCCGTTCTTCATCACGGCCTTTGTCCCCGGCGAATAAATCTCGCCCTCTTTGGGTATCTCGCTGTCGGGTATAAAACAAAGAGTGTCGGAAATACCTTTAATGGCCTCGAACTGCGTGGCAGTCCACTCCGTACCGAGGGCGGCCACTGCATTGTCGCTGCCGACAGACTGGAGGCGCAGCACATCGGGCGCGCCCTCCACCACATACAGGAACCCCGCCTTTCGCGCGGCTTTCCTTGCTATCTCGATGCCGAAAACGGTATTTCCTTTCTTGTAGACGCATGAGGTCGTGGAATTGAGATATTTGCAGTCCGTATTATCGTCAAGGCTCCGGGCGGTATATGCTATCACGCGCCCGAACCTGTCGCGTATGGGTATGGTGATACGGTTGGCGAACATGAAAGAGAAGTGTCCGTCCTCTCTCTTCCTGATCATGCCGGTGTCAAGAAGTGCTTCGAGGCTGACGCCTTTCTGTTTGACGAACTCGAAAAACTCTTTGGGATAAGGAGCATAACCTATCCCGTTTGCCCGGCAATATTCAAGCGTCCAGCGTTTCGAGGCGTAAGAGCAGGCGCGTTTGGCCGCGGTGTTGCCGGCCACAAGCGACTGCTCGAAAAACTGCTGCACCGTTTCCAGTGCCGCGAGGTCGCCCTCACGCTGAAGGGCGAGCTTGCGCTGCTCGTCGGTAAGGTTGTGGGGAGCTTCCTCGACGGGTATGTTATACAGCCCGGCTATATGGCGTATAGCGTCGGGGTATGACATATTCCTGTTTTCCATAAGGAATCTCACGGCTCCGCCACCCTCGCCGCAACTGAAGCATTTGTATATGTTGCGTCGCGGGTCGACATGGAAAGATGCCGTGCGCTCGGAGTGGAAAGGGCACAGCCCTGTCCAGCCGGAGCCGCTGCGCCGCAACTGCACGAAATCTTTCACGACATCGTATATCTGCACCGCGTCGAGAACAGCGTCTATCGTTTTCTGCGCTATCATGGCTACACCTGTCGTTTCCAGAAGCGTAAAATTTCGCTTCCGAGATAGAACTTTACTTTGCGGTTTCCGATAGTACGATAGCCGCATTTGATAATTCTTTGCTTATCGGTATAAAGCCGCAAGGTATCGCGGTGTATTCCAAGTAGCTCACAGGTTTGGCTTATGGAATAACGTGCAGTTGCAATAATTTGGGGTTCGGTAGCTTTCATATACGGGAACCTTATTATTTAACTGTTTCCGGGAATAGCACGTCGACAGTTGAGCCGAAAGCAACTGCGATGCGCTCTTTGGCTCTTTGATTAGGCGTTTGAATACCCGACAGCCATTGCCTTACGGTTGATTCTTCGCGGCAAGTTATTTCGGCTATTTTTGATATAAAAGCCTGTGCCGGATTTGGTTTCTCCTTTTCTTCAAGGTAGAGTTCCTTTAGTGATTTTTGCTCCATATAATCGTATTTACATTTTTTAACCATTGGGCAACAAATATATTACGCAATATATTTGTTATATTAGGAAATAATAGTTACCTTTGCATCAAGAAATAATCTTATTGCTTGTTGTTGTGAATGATCACGACAATGCAAAGGTAGCTAATTTAATTGATATAACGTAATATTAGCATTAAATATTGCGTAATAATTACTAAAACTTGTAATGGCACGATACAGACTACTTGAATTGAGAAAAGAAAACGGCAAAACGCAGAAAGAGCTTGCCGCAGCTCTCGGCGTAACACAGGGCTTTCTGTCAAGTGTAGAAAAGGGTCGCAATCCTTTTCCCGACGAGCGAGTTGCCGACCTCCGCAAAGCCTTCCCCGGAGTTGACATTACGAGATATGAAATTGATGAGGAAGAATATCCTCGCTATCTTGAATCGGTAGGCAGCAACAATAAGTTTTCGGAGATTAGAATAAATGACCCCGAAGCCTTGCGGCAGATACTCGGAGTCCTGGAGCGCATAGACCGCGACACAGACAAGGCGAGAGGGGGCGATGATGAAGAAATACAAAGATTGCGCGATGACAACGCGCGTTTATGTTCCCGGCTTGATGAGTTACAAAAGAAATACGACGATTGCCGAGATAGGGAGATAGACCTACGAGAAGAAATATGGCGTTTGCGAGAGCTACTAACAGCCAATGGAATCTCTTACACTCAAGAAAAAAAATGATAAAAAGGGCGCGAAAGTTATTGCCACATCAAAAAATATTATTAACTTTGCAGCGTAAATCTTGCGCGCAACATACGCGCAAGCAGGAACGGGCTTTAAGCAACTAATTATTAACCAGTCGTTTACGATTGGAGAAAGTTGTCTGGAAAGCGTGTATACGCCAAAAGCGTATCCCGAGTTCGAATCTCGGTCGCTCCGCAATTTCACCTCAGAGAAGGGATGTCGTGATACGGCATCCCTTCTTATTCTTACCGGCAACCCTTTATCTATGTGCGACTCCAAAGAATGCATTCGTAAGATTCAAGAGAACCTTCACTTCATTCAGGAAAAATATGAAGTGACAGGGTTATGTCTGTTTGGTTCAATGGCAAGAGGCGACAACGGACCCGACAGCGATGTGGATATTCTTGTTGATATGCCTCCTAAGATATTTACATTAAGTGCTTTGCACAGATATCTTGAAAACTTACTTCAAGCCTCTGTTGACCTAATACGACGTCACTCTCATCTCTCCCCTCAGTTTTTAAATCAGATAGATCGCGATGGAATCAAAATCCTTTGACCACGGCAAAATAAGCAGGGCACTCCTTACCCTGCATTCCATTCATGATACAATTTCAAATCTGATTGAATGGAACAAGATTATTGGTTCTGCCGATGATTATTACTCATCTCCCAACGGCATGCAGTTATTAGCGGCCAACTGCACTCTTATAACAGCAATAGGAGAAGGTGTAAATCGGATTAACAGGTTGATGCCCGATTTTCTCAGCCTCCATTTTCCCGATATACCATGGCGTGATATAATAGGTATGCGGAATAGAATCGCTCACGGATATTTTGAACTCGATGCTGATTTAGTATATGAAGCTATCCGCAATGACATTCCAGAATTGGATACTACAATTAACAAAGCAATTAAGTTAATCCAAATACAACTTAATTATTAATAGAATGGAAACGGAGCTTTCCCCAACGGGAAGGCTCCGTTTATAATGTGGTTGCTGTCGGTTACTGCGGTGGGGTTACGTCTTCGAAACGGTTGGAAGCCAGGTGGGGCCGCCCGCTTGTCATCTTCCAGTTGGTATTGTCGAATGAGATGCCCTTGTATTTGCCGGTGTTGCCTTGGTCGGAGGAATTGATCTTACGGTCGGCACACCAGTCCTTCCCCGTGCCGTTGATCATATTCAGATTGGAATGATAGAATATGCATGCCGACTTCTGGGTACCGATCATCGCATTGCCATAGCTTACCTTCCCGAAGTTTATGCAGCGCTCGATACGTCCGAAGTGGTCTACATACCCG
This sequence comes from uncultured Muribaculaceae bacterium, assembly GCA_910584525.1. Lineage (GTDB taxonomy): Bacteria > Bacteroidota > Bacteroidia > Bacteroidales > Muribaculaceae > Lepagella. Next base: position 17,370 of record CAJUAT010000036.1, read on the forward strand.
AGAATGCCGCCCGTGTCGCTGTTGTGGTCGGTGGTGACCTCGCCGATATTGTAGCAGTCGTGGATGTAGGAGTCGTGACCTCCGGAATATCCTTCCTCAAGCCAGCCGCATACACCGCCGATATATGTCTCCCTGTTGGAGCAGGAAATTTTGCCATAATTTGCCGACCAGTATAGTTCGCCGTTGTGCGACTGATAGAATGATGCACCGCCGGGGTCATGGCCCAGTACGCCGACCACGCCGGCAACTCCCTGCACATGTCCTTCGGCATGGATGTTGCCCTTGTTCATGGCTCCATTGATGGCTATGTGGGTACTTGCGGCGTCGCCAATGATTCCGCCGACACCCGCGCCGCTGTCATTGCCCGTGCTGTTGACATCGCCATAATTGGCAAGGCCCACCATACCCATTCCTACTCCGCCGGTACCGTCGCACTTCCCTATGAGGCCGCCGCACGGCACTCCGCCGCTGACACGCCCCAGATTCACCGACCTGTGCAGCTCCATGCGCACACCCGACGAATAGTCGACCATCCCGGCAATGCCGCCAGTATGGCTGCCGCCATTGATAGCACTGTAATTGACGCAGTCTCTGAGGAACCCGCCGGCTCTTTTTCCCGATACCGAATTGGTAAGGAATCCGGCAATACCCCCCGTGTATGTGCCGCTGCTGCCGAGACTACCCATGAACACGCACCGCTGTATGGGATAGCCGTCATATATACCGGCATATCCTGCCACGCCGCCGGCATACGACCCGCGCGACGTAATGGTGGCTCCGGAAGCCAGACAGAGCAATTTGGATTCAGAATGGCCCACTATGCCGCCGACATAATCCCTACCTTCAACCATGCAGCTCAATACCGACGGAAATTGCGACTTAGCAGGAATATAAGCCCTGGGAGTAGCCTCCACATCGAACACCGGATTCCTCGAATCCACAATCGAGCCGTAGAGACTCTTGCCGGCAAAGCCGCCCACCTTGCTGTCGCCCTTGACACGCATCGACGTATTGATAATGAATCTGGAAGGATCGATGTCGGAATATTCCACATATCCGGCCACACCGCCGGCACATTCGCCGCTCACATCCACATTGGCGGCCACCTTGACTTTATTACCCATAATCTTGTGGCAATGGTAAAGATAGCCGAAAATACCGCCGCCATGGTCGGAGGCGGTGACACCGGCGGCTCCCAGGTCTGCCTCGAAGCAGTTGGCGCCGTCACCGCCCTCGAATACCCATCCCATGTCGCTGTAGCCGTTTAGCTTGCCGAAGAATCCTCCGACTCCGCTTTTGCCTTTGACCACCGACTTGACCTTGCAGCCCGAGAAACGCATGCCCACATTTATATCGCCATTGCCGATGATGCCGCCGGCATACTTGTCGTCGACAGATACGGGGCATAGAATCTGGACATTCCCGAACAAAGCCTCAGGCATGAAGCTCAGGAAGGCATATCCCGCCAGACCGCCGGCCTCACTGCGGGCGCTTATTATCCTTACATCGGCATCCTCGGAGCTCACGGTATGCTCCAGCTTTATATTGGTCAGGCGAAGCTCATCATCGGACTCAAGATATCCGACGACTCCGCCGGCATAATCGCCCGTTGCACGTATCGAGAACCGATGGTTCTGAGTGGTTATATTGTTGACGATCAGGCTATTGCCGTCAAATTTACCTATGACGCCGCCGCAGTAGGAATCCCCCTCCACATTGACCGACAAATCGCAGCCGTCCACTATCAGCGACCCGCTCCCCGTGCCTATCAGGCCGCCTACCTGCTGGTGGCAGTCCATAATCGTCCCCGATACCTTCACGTTGCTGATTTTCACGCACTCCCGGGTGATCACTTCGCCGCAAAGCGCCCCGACATTGTTGAAAGCCCTGTTGATGTTGACGTTGGTAAGACGAAGATTCTTGACCTCGGCGCTACCCGAAAGCTCCGGGAAAAGTCCTATGCCAGCATCCTTGCTGCTGTCCTTGTTGCCGATATAATATAGATTGTCGATGGAATGGTTGTCGCCGTCATAGCATCCTTCGAAGTCGAAGCCGTAATATCCGCGGCCGTCGAGAATGCTGCTCTGCGTCGGTGCCGTGAAGTCGGCGGTCTGCCGGAAACACATCTCCGACCCGTGGAACATCTCGTCGCGGCGCAGATTGTTGAGAAACGACAGGAAGTCGTCGGCGCTACCTATGAGATAAGGCGACTCCTCGGTGCCCTCGCCCTCGAGTCCTCGGTATTCGGGAGCCTCCTCGCCTACCTCGCAGAGAAGATTCCCTTTGAAAGAGGCTCTGACGCCGCCCACATACCGCCGCTTCCCCCGTTCACGGTGTATGGTGAGCAGATATTCCCTGTCGAGCTCCACATTCTCCGGAATCTGCATCTCCACCCGGATCTTTTTCTTGTCCACGGTTATCCGCGTGGGAAGGAATATGGTGTCGGCCACGGCCTGCGTGCTGTCGGCCTTCACTTCCGGCTCGGCGCTTACAAGCCTAACCATACCTTCGACTGTGGAGTCGGGAAGGCGCACGGCCCTTTTGTTGAGGCTGAAGCAGCTTATGGTCACGTCGCCTTCATTACGCAATTCGCTCTCAAGCTCAGGCACCGCGTCGTCGGAGCAGCCAAACAGCATCCCCGTGAGCACCAGCCCGGCAATCCCTATTGATTTCCTTATATATTTTTTCATCTTCGGTTCTTTCATTTAAGGTATATCGACTTGTTGGGCACGGGGAATGGCGAGCTGCCGCCTCCCATGATCCATCTTTTCCCCTCTCCTATCTCGAAATCGGGACTCGAGACATACTTGCCGAGATAGCGGAATCCCTTCGACATTATCTCCGCATCACCTATCTCCTTTCGCGACAATGGTATCAGCTCCACGCCCCACTGCAGCCTGTCGGCCACAAAATATTCGTTTTCGGTATACACCACCGACCTGTCGGTATGGTTCATGTCGACGGGAGTGTCGCCGAAGCCGTAACCCATGGCGAGACACTTCACGGCCATTGATGCGGGATTGGCCTTGTCGACCAGCTGCTGTCCGCCACCGCCGAATCCCTGGCCCGTGTTGAGGCAGTCCGACATTATGCTGTTGTCCTGGAGCACGGCCACCAGACCGGCAATTCTGCCCGACGAGCCTCTGACGCTGCCGGCATTCACGCACTGGTCGATGAGCACCACGTTCTCCTCAAACTCCATGCAGGCCTTTGATATGGCATTGGCGGAGCTTGTGGCGGCAATCACCGAGCCGGTCACCACAAAGGCAGCCGCGGCCCCTCCCGTGGCTACGAAGCTCCCTATCGCCGCTACCGTGCCAAGCACAAGACATATCCCCGACACTATCTGATGCGCCAGCTCGCTGCTCTCATGCTGTTTCTCCATCTCTTCCATACGCTCGGCGCGCCTCATTCATCGCGTCGTTGAATTTCTCGTCGTTTCCTTCGAGCTCATACTGCTGGAGGTTGCTCTTGACCCCTGCGAAATAATTGGCGAGCGGCTCCTTGCTGAATGAATTGCCCACTATTCCCTTGGAGCTGTCGCGGAGCTTCTCCATATGTTGGGTCATGCTGTCGATATGCGCTGTCACTTCCCCCTCCATATCATGTTTGAGCTCCTCGGCCATCTCAGGATTGAGTATTTCGTGCATCACGTAACCGAACATGCCGACATCCACGGCTGCCACCAGCCAGTGCGTGGTGAACTCGGTGACTTCGAGGGCCGTCATGAGAGTTTCATGGGCAGCCTCGGCAAAAGGCTTGACGATACCGAGGACGGGACCTGCCACGGCGAGCACGGCCTCCATGGCTCCGATTACGCAGTCTGCTATCTGTGCTCCCGTCCACTCGCGCGGGTCGCCGATCTCGGCTATAAGGCCTGCCGTCGGCCCCTCGCCGCTGTTGCTTACCGCACCGAAGTTGCCGCAGGAATGTACCATGGTATTGTTGCCGGCAAGGCCGAGCACGCCGGCCACATGATGGCCGCGTCCTTCCACGTCACCCATGTTGTGGCTGAAAGCCAGCGAGCCCCACGTGGCCTTGCCCACGATGCCGGCCACATGCGAGGCTCCCTTTACAGCTCCGGCGTTGACGGCGTTGTGAGCCACGCATATCGAGGTATTGCCCACGATGCCGCCCACGAAGTCGTTGCCTTCCACATTGCCGGTGTTGGAGGCGGCGTAGGAGCCGAACTGGCATTCGCCGCCGATGCCCCCCACATAGTCGTGGCCGCTGACGTCGCCCTGGTTGGAGGTCCAGCGGTAGTAGACGTTGTTGAGCACTGTCGATTCCGTGTCGCTCCCTTTGATTCTCGAAGAGCCTGATATGCCGCCCACGCCGTCATATCCCGTGACCTTGCCGTATTTTGCGGCGGCAGATATCCATGCCATGCCTGTGCCGCCGGCAAGGCCGCCGGTGCCATAGCTGCTGTTGTTCTTGTCGCCGGCGGCATATCCTGTGGCGCCGCTGATATCGCCGCTGTTGTAGGCGGCCACCATATAGAGGGTATCTGCTGTGCCAATGATACCTCCGGTGCCGGCATATTTGCCGCTGACGGGCGTGCTGTTGCGGCAGCCGAGAATGTCGGCACGCGAATATATACCGGCGCCGCCCACGATGCCGCCGGCGTTATAGGAAGCCTTCACGCTGCCCCCGTCGTTGACACACCGGGCTATGAGCGTGCTGCTGTACATGTCGAGGGCTCCCACAAGACCTCCGACGTTGACAGCCCCCTCGCTGCCCGTTATCTTTCCTCCCGACGACGAACAGTCGGCGATTCGGCTTCTGCCGTGTGAGTCGCCGGCCGATATGCATGCCCCCACGAGAGCGCCTACGGCAAAGTTGCCGTTAACTTCCGCATGGGTGAGCTTTACGCCTGTGATGGTGGCGTTGTGCACGTAGCCGAAGAGTCCTACGCCCGCCGAGTTGGGCCTGTCTATCCATAGCCATGACATTTCAGCTCCCTGATATACGCCGCGGAAGGGCGTGTTGGTATCGTTTCCGATAGGGAGCCACCCGTAGCGCATGTCGCACTCGAAACAGGCCTGGTCCATGTTGATGGAGTTGGTCTGCAGGAAATATGTATCTTCCTTGATATTGCCGTTGGTCTCCGCGTTGTTGACGTAGAGCATCAGCTTTATCACATTCTTGTAGCTGGAGATGATATACGGGTCCTCTTTGGTGCCGCTGCCCGGCAGACCTATACCCTCATCGAAGGAGTCGGTGATGGATATGCTGCTGCCACGTACCTCTATTTTGCTGCCGAGGCCGAACTGTGCGGTGGTGAATTTATCCGGGAGCGTCTCGTACTCGGCGGTCTTGGGGCGGTCGAACTCGAAATAGAGTAGACGGTACACGCCGTCGGCCAGACCGCGGTTGAATTTCACTTTCGACGTCTCGCCGCTGCGGGTATGAGTGCCCTCACGATAAATCACATTGCCGTCGGGGGCAAGAATCGCGCATTTTATCGCACTGATATTGAAGCCCCGCGCCTCCTTGTGAAGCACAAGTTCCCTGGCTTTCCCTTCGTAATCGTCATCCGTGTCGGGGCCGAAGTTCTCTTCCCGGCACGACATCACCGACAATACAAGGATTGCATTGAGCAGATACAGAAGATATTTATTCATGCTGTAGTTATTAGTTCACGCTGCTGTTATTAGTTCGTTCTCACGGTGTCCCGACAAAATTAGTCATTAATCCCTAAATACGCAAATTCCCAACCCGTAACCGGATTGGGAATCACGTCCTTATACTTTTTTGAATCACAGAACTGAACCGGAATTGCACCGAGAGTTCCGGTTAGTTCTGTGATTCCCCAAAAATGAGCCGTTCCGAAAAAAGATGAGAGGGGCTGTCACAGATGGCGGGGATGGTGCGTTCCGATGATAAAACAGCACATCATGCGTTATCAGAAAAGAAGCAATAACAAATCGGGACAACGCCACCTACGGGTGACGGCAGCCATAATGATTACAATCAATTCATACCTTAATATTCATGCAGGCACCGGGGCGGCCACATCCGAAGCCGTCCCGGACACCACATCCGTCACATCAGCCACATCCGTCACATCCGATTCCATATCTCTCCAGCCCGGCTACACCGACCTCGACGACCTGGTGGTGACAGCCACCCGCAAGCTCGTGCAGAGCGACGGCGCCAAGCTGACATACAACGTTACCGAAGACCCTGAGGCCGGCTCCTCCAATATTCTCGACATCCTGCGCAAGGTGCCCGGCGTCACCGTCGACGCTGAAGAGAATGTGCGCGTAAACGGCCAGTCAAGCTTCCGCATCCTCAAGAATGGCCACGAAGACCCCATGTTCAATGGCGGCGACATAAAGAATATCCTCAAATCGCTGCCAGCCGCCACCATCAAAAAAATAGAGGTGATCTCCGAGCCTGGCGCCAAGTACGACGCCGAAGGCTCCGGCGGCATCCTCAACATAGTCACCGACCGCACCACCAGCCTCTCCGGCTTCACCACACAGCTCAACGGATGGGTCAACGCCTACCAGGCCGGCGGCTCCCTCAACGGCCGAGTGAAAATCAACAAGGTGATGCTCGACGCCACCGTCAACTACAACAACGGCAAGCTCTTCCCCCGCTCCCAGACAAGCACCTCCACCGAAGAAGTCCTGACAGGTCCCTCGGCCGGCAACCACTCAATACGCGAGCGCAAAGGTTATGGCGGCTGGGACTATACGGGCGCCAACATCAACATGTCGTGGGAACCCGACACCCTCAACCTCTTCACCCTATCGGCCAACTATGGCTACAACACGTGGGGAGGCCCCTGGGAAGACCACCGCACGCAGTATGACGCCGACGGGAATCTGCTATGGTACCTCCACCGGCATACCGACGACAAAGGACGATGGAACGGCATCGGCACCCAGGCCTCTTATCAACATTCCTTCGGCCGAAACGACCACAATATCGTGGCATCATACCTCTTCAACTGCGGCGGCAACAAAAGCCATTCCTTCTTTTACAACCTCGAAACTGCCGGCGACATCTCCGACTACCCCTTCGAGCGCCAGAACTCCGACTCATGGTATACCATGCATATCATGCAGCTCGACTATACCAACCGCTTCAACAGCCATCATCTGCTGGAAGCCGGCTTCAAGGGGAGCATCGACCGCGAAGGGAACAACCGCATGGGATATCATGGCCAGAGCGAGGCCTCGGCGGTTGCCGACATCGCCTCAGCCGTAAACCTGCGCCAGTTCAAGGACATCTATGCCCTATACCTCTCATATACCGGCACTTTCGGCAAACTCAACGCCAAGGCAGGACTGCGTTACGAGTTCACCCGCATGGGTCTCCGCTACGCCAAAGGCGACTTCCCCGATTTCTCCTCGCATCTCCATGACCTCGTGCCCAACCTGGCCCTGAGCTGGAACTTCTCCCCGGCATCCGCTCTGCGGCTCGCTTACCAGATGCGCATAAACCGCCCCGACATATGGTACATGAACCCCTTCCGCGAATATACCACCCCCGGATGGGTAATCTACGGCAACCCCGACCTCAAAAGCCAGAAATCCCACGACCTGTCATTGGGTTATACCAATTATGACCACAAGTTTACCGGGGGTGCCAAACTGTCATGGCAGTATGTGGCCAACGGCATCACCGACATCATCTTCATGAAAGATGGTCTCATCAACAAGACCTACGACAACATAGGCACCCGCCACAGACTCAGCCTCGACCTCAACTTCACATGGAACATCACCAACACCTTCAACTGGTCGACCTACGCGACCGGTGCGTGGAACCTCTACCATACCTCCTCGGAGATGATAAGCGCCACCAAAGCTGGCTGGAGCGCCAACCTGAGCACCAACATCTCCTATACTCTTCCCTGCAAGGTGCGGCTCTCGGCCTATGGCGGCTTCAACACCCCATGGTTCGACATTCAGACAGAAGGCACCCGTATAAGTTACTGGTACGGCATCGGGGCAGGCCGTTCCTTCCTCAAGGACGACGCGCTGACCCTGCAGGTGGGGGCCTCCAACTTCCTGCCGTGGACCAAGAGCAGCGGCTGGCGGCAGGTGTCGGAAAGCGTGATATGGCAGCAGACAAGCCGCTGGAAGGCATGGAACTTCTCCCTGAGCCTCTCCTTCCGTTTCGGTGCCCTCAAAGCCTCCGTGAAACGCACGGCTGCCAAGATTGAACAGAACAATCCCTCCGCCCAGCAAAGCGGCAATAAATAAATCGGGAGCAGGCAATGACGGAAAAGGAGTTTCGACAACGGGTAATGTCGCTACATCGGCTGATGTACGGCATGGCACTCCGCATGGGTATGCCGCCCGACGACGCCGCCGACGCCGTGCAGGACACCCAGCTGAAACTCTGGCGTCTGCGCCACGGAATCCCCGACGACCCCGACGAACTGCGCCTGTACTGCCTGAAAGCCTTCCGCAACTCATGCATCTCATGGTTCCGGCGGCAGCACCCCGAAGAAAGTGCCGACTCTCTCTCCGACACTCCCTCCCCGTCGGCCTCCGATGCCGAATACCGCGACACCCGGGCGGCAATCGAGCGCCTCATAGACTCTCTCCCCGAAGGACAGCGCACAGCCATTAGGCTCAGCAGCTTCGGAGGCCTCGACAACAACGAGATTGCCGCTACCACCGGCCTCTCAGAAGCCAATGTTCGCCAACTCCTCTCACGAGGACGAAGAAAACTACGGGAGCGATGGCGAATGATTAGTGATTAACGATTAAAGATAAAAGATGAACGATAAGGAACGACATAAACTGATCGGCGAGCTCCGGGAGCTTCTCGAGAGCTGGTACAGCGGTGAGGGCGATGGAACCCTGGAGCGGCGTATCGACGAGCTTTTCCGCTGCATTGACGAGCTGCCGGCCGACCTGCGTGCCGACAGGGAGCTGTTTGCCGCAATGCAGCAGGAAGCCGGTGAAGAGGTTCCCATGGCTCCCGACGCGGAGCGACGTCTCGAAGCGGCCATGTCAGCAGCATTCCGGGAGGATTCCGCGACGCGTCAGCGCAAGCTGCGCTTCCCCCGTATCGCCATAGCGATATCGGCTGCTGCCTGTATGCTGATTATCCTCTCGGCGGTGACCTTCCTCTTCCGCGACGACCACGCCGGCATCGCTCCGTCACGCCCCGCTCCCGGCATGGCCACAGCAAGCACCGTGGAGACCGACGACTCCACCACCCCGGCGCCCATCCTCCCTGCCAGGCCACTTGAAGCGCATGCCGAAGTTCCCCGACATGGGAAAGCCATTACCCCCAACACCCCGGCCAATGCCACTCCGGTTCCGTCAAAGGCCGACGCACAGACCGACTCTGTCATAACCCCGGCATATCCCTCTGCCGAGGATTATATCATCAGCCTGTCGGAAGAAGAGGAACTTCTCGCCGAGGAAAACTACCGGGTGGTGGTCGACGAGCGTGAGGCCAACTCCATCATCAGCTCCATATTCTCACGCATCGACGAGAGCATCGACCGCCAGCACCTCCAGGAGAACAGCATCCGCAACGAATACAGCCACCACACTAAACTTTAACTCCGAAAAATTAAACTATAACCCCGAAAAACCGTCATAAAATGAATATGCATAATAATATCGGAAAGATGAATCTCAGGAGGATTGTCATGCTCATGGCCATGATATTCACGGCGCTGACCATGGATATAAGAGTGCAGGCCAAGGAGGTATTCGCGGAGCTTTCGGAGGATCCGGAAGTGGAATGCACCTATATCTCGGGGCGTTTCGCCCATAACCGTCGCGGCTGGCGCTCCCAGTCGGGTGAGCACGGCATGAGTCTCGAAAGAGGGTTCTCCTCCATGTGGACCTACCAGCTCTTCTCGGAGAAGGCCGTGGAGAAAGCAAAGGGCATCCTCGACAGGTATCTTAAGGAGAACAAAGGGATAGAGCTGGTGATGGAGACAAAAACAGGCTCGCAGAGCTACCGCATATACGAGAAATTCGCCATGCTCGACGGCAAGGAGATGATCACCCAGATGATAATCTGGAGCAACGATGCCCCCAACGTCGGCGAGATATGCGTGATCAACTGGGACAAAGGTCTGGAGCCGAGCAAGAATCCTTATTCCTACTCCCCGGGCAAATCCAGGGGTCTCTCATTCCTGCAGAAAAACCTTGCCGGCAAATATCTCCCCGACATCCATAAATCCGATGTATTATGAAAGCCAAGATAATGCGGCCCCATAAGTCAGGGATAGCCGGTAAATATCTCGTGACCGCCATAGCTACCCTCTCCCTTACCGCCGTTATAGCAGCCCCATCTTCAGCCGCCGTTATAGCAGCCCCATCTTCAGCCGCCGTAATAGCAGCGCCATTGTCAGCCGCCGTGACGCGAACGGAAGTTCGCGTTCCCCGCGCCCGCACCTCCCGCCATGGCTCCTTCCAGGAGCTGGAGCTGTCCCGCACGGCCACCGACCGCTTCGAGTCGGCACCCATCAACGCGCAGCTCATACGCAGATTCGCCAGCCATCTCATTCAGGATGTGGAAGTGCTACAAGGCACCCCGAAGGTAGTGGTAGAAGGCTACAAAGCCGACAAAGCCATCCCTTACATGCGCTTTTACATCAAGAACGGCACCCTTACCGCCGACACCGGCGACATCCCCAACAACCAGTCGATGCCGAAAGTAAAGATCAAGGTATACCTTAACGAGATATCCTCGCTGACGAGCTACGCCGGCGACATCAGCGCCGGCACCGTCACGGCGCCGGGACTCACCCTCCAGACATTCGGCATCGGCGACATCAACATCACCGAGGCCACAGCCACCTCGCTGAAGGCCACCACCTACGGCACCGGCGACATCAACATCGGCAAGTGTACAAGCACTTCGCTTAACCTTGTCACCCAAGGTACGGGCGACATCAACATCCCGCGTGCCCAGTTCACCACCGGCCGCCTCTCCTCGCACGGTACCGGCGACATAAACCTCACCAACTTCGAAGGCACTCAGGTCACCGCCGTCTCTCACGGCACCGGCGACATCATCCTCAAAGGGACTGCCTCCACCGCCTACATCACTATCAGCGGCACCGGCGAGGTCTACACCGACGGCTTGAATGCCCCGGTTATCACCAAGACCCTCCTCAGAAACGACGACTAAGGATATTACCGAAACTTATTGATTGATTGGGCCGCACGGCCCAATTTTTCTTTTAGGTGAAAATATTTTTAATTCTCCGAAAAAATATTAATTTTGTAGGCGAGTACATAATGAACTCATTTAAACTTTTGTGATTTGTGAATTTTTTTAAGGAAAACCACA
>CAJUAT010000037.1 GCA_910584525.1 uncultured Muribaculaceae bacterium
ATGTCGTTTTTTTATGCCCGTATCTCTGAAATTACATACTTGCGAAACTTAAATACCAAGTTTTATAGTTCAAGACATACAACTACTTTCACTAAAATATGTCGATTAATTTTTAGCAACTACTTATAAAATGAGCGAGATAACCGACCGCAACAGGAAACTGGAAGAGAAACTGAGGAAACGTCACATCAACGGTGCCGTGGCATGGCTGCGCAATGAGCTGGGACGCACCGGATACCGCGACCTTGCCCCGGCTCTTGAAGCCGTAGGCCAGAACTACTCATACCTCTACCGCTACTTTCTTGACGGCAGCAGCGATGACAGCCGCAGCTGCATGCTCGACGATATGTCGGAACAGCTGAGAGTTATCGGCGATACCATTCACCGCCGGTCGCATGCCGAAGATACGGGCGCTTACTTCACCGCAATGAGAATGTGGAATATCCATTCATTCTCTCTTTCCGACCTGCTCACAAGCTATCGCGCCGTGATGTCGCAAGTATCGCTCGCCGAAATGGTGGTCGACGTACCCGAAAACCTGTCGGTGGACCGTTATGACCTCCTCGGCAAGATTTTCAACACGGCTCTCGTTTCGTTTCACAACAATACCGACACCGCATTAATGAAGGCCGTAATCGAAAACGCCGACAACGACCTCTCTCTGCGCGTCATGCTGCTGCATGCCATGGTGTTGGGTATGCTCGCATACTTCGACGCCGACAAGCTCGCGGCTCTCCTCGACATAATACTCTCCGCCGATACCGTCCGCGAGATTAAGTCCGCGGCATATCCGGGACTCGTGTTCATTCTCATGGCCTGGGGCCACAGGGTAAAAAGTAATCGCCGCCTGATGCAGCGTATTGACACCCTCGCCGACAATCCCGACGACACCCGCCTGATACGCATTGCCGTAAAAGCTATAGCCGGTACGCGCGATACTGACCGTATCGCCGCAAAAATGAACAACGAGGTGCTCCCTGAAATCATGAAGATGCAGCCACAGATTCTCGACAAGCTCAAGAATCTGACGGCCGACTTCGACCCCGAAACAGCCGAAAACAATCCCGAATGGCAGGAGCTCCTCGACAAGTCGGGCATAACCTCCAAACTCGAGGAGCTCGCCGAGATGCAGAGCGACGGCGGCGACCTTATGATGGTATCATTCTCCAAGCACAAGTCGCACCCATTCTTCCGCAACATAGCAAGCTGGTTCCTGCCTTTCAACGTTGACAACCCGGATATAAAGCTTGACGCCGATGGCAAAAAAATGGTCCGCGTACTCACCGATACCGCTATTGCCACCTGCAACAGCGACAAATACTCTCTGGCTTTAGGGCTGGCCTCCATTCCCGAACCACAGAAGAAGATGATAATGTCGCAGTTCACTGCCAACATGACGCCGATGATGGAGAATCTCGGTGAACAGGTCCACAGCATCCTCAAGCCCGACTATGAGCGCGACATTACCACATCCGTGCGTGAATATCACCGTTATTTCAAGCAGGGCCGTAATGTGACCGATTTCGTCAACCCCTTCATGCTTCCGCTTGACTTCAAGGATATCCCGTCAATCGACGCAATAGTCGGCGAACCCGATTTCATGACAGTGCTGGCGGAATTCTATCTCAAGCGCGGCTTCCATGCCGAGGCGCTCCCCCTCTTCTGCCGTCTTGCCCGGCAGGATGCCGCCGATCCTCTGTTATGGCAGAAAATAGGCTTCTGCCGTCAGAAAACCAAAGATTACGCCGGCGCCCGCGACGCCTACATGAAGGCCGAACTCCTCGGCGACAGCAGCCGTTGGCTCCTTAGAAAGCTCGCTTTCACTTTCAGAAAACTCGGAAACCATCGCCAGGCACTCGAGTATTATGCCAAAGCTCTTGCCGACGATTCCGAAAACCTCAATCTCATCATCAACGCCGCAGGCGAAGCCCTCGCCATTGAAGATACCGCAACAGCCCTCCGACAATATTACCATGCGGAGTATCTGGCTCCCGATAACGCCGATGTGGCCAGAGCCATCGCCTGGACCGAAATGGTGGCCGGCAATCTTCAGAAGAGTTATCAGAAATATCAGTCGCTATTGGCCGACAATCCCACGACTACCGACTGGCTCAATGCCGGCCATGCGGCACTGCTCACAGGACGATATGCCGAGGCTCACGAGCGTTACTGCCAGTCGTCGCTCTCCGGAAAGTCGGAGTTCGAGATGGCATTTGCCGCCGACACTCCCCTCCTCCTCAAACTCGGAGCTTCGCAGGAAGACATTGACCTGATGATGGATGGTGTGCTCTACCGCTGAGAGCGCTCTTCAAGGGCACTCACTGAGAGCATGTAATAAAATTCGTTCTGATTATTTCAGGAGCTGGGCCTCTATGGCCTCGAGAGCCTTGACAGTGTCGCGGTTGGTAGCCAGACGGTCCTTGACGGCGCCTATGCCGTGAAGCACCGTGGAATGCTCTCTGTTGAGCTTGGCACCGATGGCCGGCGTCGACAGCCCTGTGTGCTTGCTGCACAGATACATGATCATCTGCCGTGCGTCGGCTATATCGCGGATTCGGCTCTTCGCAAAAATCGCGTCGGGATTCAACCCGAAGTATTCAGCCGTATTCTCCACTATCATGTCGAAATTGATGCTCTTGCGCACCGGGGTCTTTACCGTATGACTTATCACCTCGCGGGCAATCTCCACCGACAACGGCATGTTTGCCTTGATACATCTGGTAAGCAGACCCATCACCACACCCTCAAGCTCACGCACCGATCCGGTGACACTCTCGGCTATAAGGTCGATGATTTCGGCCGATAGGTCCAGACCTCCGCGGCTCGCCTTGGCACGCAGTATCTTCTTGCGCAACTCCAGATCCGGCGCCGGCAACGGCTCCGTGATGCCCCACTTGAACCGGTCTATAAGACGGTCGGCGATGCCGTCAAGCTCCATAGGTGGCCGGTCGCACGTGAATATCAGCTTCTTGTTGTGCGCGTGGAGATGGTTGAAAATCGGGAAAAGCGCCTGCGCTGTCTTCGGTCCCGTCATCTCCTGCAGGTCGTCGAACAGCAGACAGTCCATCGACTGATACCAGTTGATGAACTCCGGAATCCGTCCCTCCAGAGCCGCTACCTGATAGAGGTTCTGGAACTGACGCATCGTATTGAACAACACGCGCGCATTAGGATGCTTCTCCTTTATACGGATACCTATGGCCTGTATGAGATGTGTCTTGCCCACACCCACGCTGCCGTACAGGAAATATGGATTAAACTCCGGCTTCTCCGGATTGTTGGCGATATGCTCGGCTATCGTATAGGCCAGCTGGTTTGACTTGCCTACGCAATAGTTCTCGAAATTGAGCGAACTGCTCAGCTGATGGTCGAAGTCTCTCTTCTGCTCGCTGATAGGTGCGCTCTCTATCTGACGCGACACCTTGTTATTGATAGTATGAGAGCGTTCCGGGCTCTGCTGCTTGATGCACGACGAGCTGTCGTTGTTTACGATATTATACTCGTAAACCACCTTTACCGGCTCGCCGAAACCATGATACAGAGCCGCACGGAAAAGGTCGTAGAACTGGTCTTCGTAACGGTCTACATAGAAAGATGTAGGGAGCTTCAGCACCAACTCGCCATTATCATAGCTTATCGGCTCCGCTACACTGAACCACAGCCTGAAGCGCTCCTCTCCTACGTTGGAGCGGATCATCGTCAGGCTCTTGTTCCATTTTTCTGCCAGTGTAGTCGACATCTTCCTTAGGGTTTGATTTTTCAGGTGTGCGATTTCTACTGCAAAATAACCATAAAAATAATTAATAAAAAAATCGTTTTGCTCTTGTATTTTTGAAACATGTTGCTAACCCTTGATAATCAACAACTTATGCTGCCCGATTTTTTATCTCTTGCATATCCCGCCTAAAGTCGCTAAATTTGAACTTACAAATGGAAACATATGGAAATTACAGTCAACAACAAGCAGGAACAGTTCTCGGCGGAAGGGCCGGTCACGGTGGCGTCGCTACTCGACATGAAAGGCATAAGACAAAACGGCACGGCTGTGTCGGTCAACGACCACATTGTGTGTCACGACTGCTGGAACAGCCATGAGATAAAGGATGGCGACAGGATAGTGATAATATCGGCGGCCTTCGGCGGATGAGTTTTCTGAAGATAGCAGTCACCCGGGAGGGATTCATACCTGACGAAGGGTCGGCGATATGCCGGCTGCTCGACGATGGCTTCGACCTGGTGCACATACGCAAGCCGGGCTTCTCCGTCGCCGACATGCGCCGGCTGATAGAATCGGTGCCGGCGCGCTGTCACGGCAGGCTTATCCTCCACGATGTCTTCGAGCTTACTCGCGAATATGCTCTTGGCGGCGTGCATCTCAACAGCCGCAACCCCATGCCCCCGGCCCACGCTCTGTCGGTAAGCCGCTCTTGCCACTCTATCCATGAGCTGTCAATGCCTATGCCCGACGGTGCGCCCATGGCTTACCAGACGCTTTCTCCTATCTTCGACTCATTTTCAAAACAAGGATATAAAAGCCGATTCGTCATTCCCGACGTTATACCATATATACAGGGACTGCGCGTAGTGGCGCTCGGAGGAGTGGACTTCTCGAAGCTGCCGATGCTCAGAGAGGCCGGTTTCTATGGAGCTGCCATGCTTGGCGCCGCCTGGAAATAATTATAAGAATCAATATATGCTACAGTATATTACAAATACGGACTGCAAGGTGCCGGTTGCCGACCAGGTACGGGCGGTTCTTGACGGCGGTTGCCGTTGGATACAGGTAAGGATGAAAGATGCCTCCGACGAAGAGGTGTCGAAGGTGGTGGAGACCATCAAGCCATGGTGCATGGAGAAAGAGGCCTTCCTGATACTCAACGACCGGGTGGAGCTTGCCCGCAAGCTCGATGTCGGCGGCGTTCATATAGGCAAGGACGACATGCCGCCGCGACAGGCAAGGGGTTTGCTGGGACCCGCCGCCGTGATTGGCGTCACTGTCAACACTTTCGACGACATCCGCGCGCTCGCCGGCATGGATATCGACTACCTCGGAATGGGCCCTTATGCCGGAACATCCACCAAAAAGAACCTTGCACCCATTTTGGGCGTCAACGGCATCCGCGACCTGTGCCTTGATATGGTGAAGGCCGACATGGCGTTTGCACACGTGGCTGTGGGAGGTATTACCCTCGCCGATGTGGAGCCACTGATGGAGGCAGGTGTCAACGGTATCGCCGTTAGCGGCGCTATCGCTTTCGCACA
Organism: uncultured Muribaculaceae bacterium; assembly: GCA_910584525.1. Taxonomy (GTDB): domain Bacteria; phylum Bacteroidota; class Bacteroidia; order Bacteroidales; family Muribaculaceae; genus Lepagella. The sequence goes on from CAJUAT010000037.1 coordinate 5,263, forward strand.
CGACTTGACAAAAGCCACCAAAGATTTCATCAACGCTTTGAAACCTTTCCAATAATTTGTAAATTTGCATTCCTGTACCGTATACGCGGAAGCGATTCTGTGACTGAACGCGCTCCAAGGGCACAATAACGCCGCCGCCATACGTTGACGGAGGCAACGGACAGTGGATAAAACAACAAGACAATGACAGAAGACATATTGAGAATCGGCGGACGCGATTTCAGTTCGCGACTCTTTGTGGGCACGGGCAAATTCTCGTCGCCGGAGACAATGCTGGAGGCGGTGAAGGCCTCCGGGTCGCAGATGATCACTGTGGCCATGAAGCGTGTCAACATGATGAACGAGGCCACCGACGAAATGATGACTCATATCAATCGGGAGCATGTTCAGCTGCTTCCCAACACGTCGGGTGTGCGCAATGCCAAGGAAGCGGTGCTGGCCGCCAAGATGAGCCGCGAGATTTTCCATACCGATTTCATTAAGCTAGAGATTCATCCCGACCCCAAATACCTTATGCCCGACCCCATAGAGACCTTGAAAGCAACCGAGGAGCTGGCTAAGGAGGGATTCATCGTGCTGCCCTATATACAGGCCGACCCTGTTCTCTGCAAGCTTCTTGAGGAGGCAGGCTCGTCGGCGGTGATGCCTTTGGGCGCTCCCATAGGTACCAACAAAGGTCTGGTGACCCGCGACCTCCTGGAAATAATCATCGAGCAGTCATCGCTGCCTGTGATTGTCGACGCCGGTCTCGGGGCCCCCTCCCATGCCGCCGAAGCCATGGAGATGGGTGCCGATGCCGTGCTTGTAAACACCGCCATTGCCGTGGCCGGAAACCCCGTGGAGATGGCCGCCGCTTTCGCCCGCGCAGTTGAAGCCGGCAGAATGGCTTTCCGTGCCGGCCTCGGTGCCGTAAACTCTTCCGCTGTAGCTTCAAGCCCACTCACGGCGTTCTTTAATGATTAATGATTAATGATTAACGATTAACCATGAAAATCGACAATATTGATATCTCCTCATACCCCAATTCCGAGAAAGTATACGTGACAGGGTCACGTCCCGACATACGCGTGGCGATGCGCCGTATCCACCAGTACCCTACTGTAAAGATAGAGGATGGAAAGCGCGTTGAATATCCCAACGAGGATATCCTCGTCTACGACACATCGGGTCCCTACACCGACCCTGCCGTAAAGACCGACATCAACAAGGGATTGCCACGCCACCGCGAGCAATGGGTAATAGATCGCGACGACACAGAGGTGCTCGATGACATCACCAGCGAGTATGGCCGCGAGCGCCGCGACAACAAGGCCATCGACGCCATTCGCTTCCCCGTGCAGCACAAGCCACGCAAGGCCAGGGAAGGACGCCGCGTAACACAGATGCACTATGCACGCAAGGGTATCGTGACTCCCGAGATGGAGTATGTGGCCATCCGCGAGAACCTCGACAACCGTGAGCGAGGCATCGGCAGCTACATCACTCCCGAGTTCGTACGCGACGAGGTAGCCGCAGGTCGTGCCATAATCGCCGCCAACATCAACCACCCCGAGGCTGAACCTATGGTGATCGGCAAAGCATTCAGCTGCAAAATCAACACCAACATCGGCAACTCGGCTCTCTCCTCCGGCATCGAGGAGGAAGTGGCCAAGGCCGTATGGAGCTGCTACTGGGGCGGCGACACTCTTATGGACCTCTCAACAGGCGACAATATCCATGAGACCCGCGAATGGATTATCCGCAACTGTCCCGTGCCGATGGGTACAGTACCTATCTATCAGGCTCTCGAGAAGGTAAACGGCGACGTCAAGAAACTCACATGGGAGATATATCGCGACACTCTCATCGAACAGTGCGAGCAGGGTGTGGACTACTTTACCATCCATGCCGGCGTGCTGCGTGAACATGCCCGTCTTGTTGGCGACCGTCTCACGGGATGTGTGTCGCGTGGCGGCAGCATCATGACCCAATGGTGCGTGCTCCACAACCAGGAGAGTTTCCTCTACACCCACTTCGAAGAGATTTGCGAGATTCTCAACAAATACGATGTGGCTATATCGCTGGGCGACGGCATGCGTCCCGGCTCCATACATGACGCCAACGACCGCGCTCAGTTCCTCGAGCTCGATGTGCTGGGCGAGCTCTGCGCAAAGGCGTGGGAACATGATGTGCAGGTAATCATAGAAGGACCGGGCCACGTGCCCATGAATAAAATTCCGGCCAACATGGAACGCCAGATCACGGCATGCCATGGCGCTCCCTTCTACACACTTGGCCCGCTGACCACCGACATAGCCCCGGCTTACGACCATATCACCTCGGCCATAGGCGCCGCCATCATATCGGCGCTAGGCACAGCCATGATATGCTATGTTACCCCCAAGGAGCATCTGTCGCTGCCTACACTGTCGGATGTGCGCGACGGAGTGGTGACATATAAGATAGCGGCACATGCCGCCGACCTCTGCAAAGGCTTCCCCGGAGCCCAGGTGCGCGACAATGCCCTCTCAAAGGCCCGGTATGACTTTCGTTGGAAAGACCAGTTCAACCTCAGCCTCGACCCCGCCCGCGCAAAGGAGTATTATCTCCAGTCACGTCGCGACGCTCCCGAGGCCGACGACAGGTTCTGCACAATGTGCGGCCCCAATTTCTGCGCCATGAGAATATCGCAGAACATTGCCGACTGCTGCGATAAAGACTAAAAGATGCAGCCAGGAAAAATGCAGTCAGAAAAATTCATAGCCAAGAGCGACCCCACTCCCGATTCCATATTCGGCCATGGCTTCGCCGACGTAATAGGCCGTTACGACTGGGATGAGACCGCCCGTCTCGTCAGCGAAGCTACGGCCGATGATGTGAAACGCGTGCTGGCTAAGGCCGCCGCGAATGTCAAGCCGCTGTCGCCCGAGGAATTCGCCGTGCTGATATCGCCGGCCGCCGACCCTTTCCTCGAGCAGATGGCGCAGCTCAGCAACCATTTCACCAAAGAGCGTTTCGGAAACGTCGTATCAATGTACATCCCGATGTACGTCTCCAATGCCTGCACCAACAAATGCGTGTACTGCGGTTTCAACCACGACAACAAGTATGAGCGCACCACGCTCACCATGGCGCAGGTGGAGGATGAATGCAAGGCTATCAAGAAGCTCGGCCCTTTCGAGAATATCCTGATAGTGTCGGGAGAATATCCTGCACTCTGCGGCGTGGAGTATATGGAGAATGTGCTGAAAGTGTGCCGACCCTATTTCCACAACATGACGCTGGAGATACAGCCTTTGAAATCGTCACAGTACGAGCGGCTGACACACGCCGGCCTCAACGGCGTGGTATGCTTTCAGGAGACATATCATCGCGAGAGCTATAAGAAGTATCATCCCCAGGGCATGAAGAGCATATATGACTGGCGACTCAACGGCTACGACCGCATGGGCGAGGCCGGCGTCCACAAGATAGGTCTCGGAGTACTCCTGGGGCTGGAGGACTGGCAGCCCGACACGGTGATGATGGCCCGACACCTGAGGTATCTGCAGAAGAAATATTGGCGATCGCGTTTCTCGGTAAACTTCCCGCGCATGCGTCCGTCGGAGAGCGGATACCAGCCGAAGTCGATAATTTCCGACAGGGAGCTTGTGAAGCTCACATGCGCCTTCCGGCTCTTCGACCATGACGTCGACATATCCTTCTCCACGCGGGAGGCTCCCGAATACCGCAACCATATCATCCCGTTGGGAGTGACATCTATGAGTGCCGGGAGCAAGACAGAGCCGGGCGGCTATGTGTCCACGCCTACGGCGCTGGAGCAGTTTGAAGTGTCCGACGAGCGCTGTCCCGCCGACGTTTCCCGGGCCATCGCCGCCGCCGGCTACCAACCCGTCTGGAAAGACTGGGACAGCATCTTCGACTGATCCCTTTGCAATCGCATCGCAGTCGCATTGCAATTCTGACAAAATACATCCCCGGAACAGAGGTATGCGAGACATTCGCTCCTGTTCCGGGGAATTATAATGAGGTATATCTGATTATTTGTCGGTGTCGACGGGGATGATTGTTGTGGAGTCGGCGGCGGAGGCTACGTTGGCTTCGTAGCGGTATTTTGCTTCCCAGCCGAGGGCCGATGCGCCGAGCACGGCGGCATCTCCATCCTTGAGTTCCGATACGAGTATCTTGCATTTGCCTCTGAAGATAGGCATCACGTTCTTCTCAAAAGCATCCTTGATGGGATTCATGAGAAGGTCGCCGCTCTTGGCAAGACCGCCGAAGAGCACTATTGCCTGCGGACTTGAGAAAGCCACGAAATCCGCAAGGGCTTCGCCAAGTATGGTTCCCGTGTAGTTGAAAATGTCCTTGGCCAGTTTGTCGCCGGCGATAGCTGCATCGTAAACATCCTTGGAGGTAATGGCGTCTATGTCGAGGTCTCTCAGCAAGGAGGGCTCGGGACGCAACTCTATGAACTCGCGTGCAGTGCGTGCCACGCCTGTAGCCGAGCAGTAAGCCTCAAGACATCCTGTGCGGCCACATCCGCATACACGTCCGTTGTGGCGTTTCACCACCACATGTCCCAGCTCGCCGGCAAAGCCGTCGCTGCCGTATACCAGCTGGCCATTGATCACTATGCCCGAGCCTACGCCCGTGCCAAGCGTGATCATGATGAAATCCTTCATCCCGCGGGCCGCGCCGTACGTCATCTCGCCCACTGCGGCGGCGTTCGCGTCGTTGGTTACGGCTACTGGTATGCCGCCGAACGCTTTGCTCACCTTCTCAGCCAACGGTATGATCGGTCCCCAAGGAAGGTTCGGCGGATTCAATATCTCTCCGGTGTAATAGTTGCCGTTCGGGGCCCCTATGCCGATGCCTTGTATCTGGTCCTCGAGTTCATTCACTTTTATCAGACGGGTAAGTCCCTCATGCAACTCGGCGATGTAATCATCGAAGTTGGCATGCTTCTGAGTCTTCACAGAATCAGAGGCGATAACCTGACCACGCGCATTCACTATGCCGAACACCGTGTTGGTTCCGCCTATGTCTATGCCTACCACATAAGGTTTGCTCATAATATAAATAATTTTAAACAGACAGATGGCAGAAGTATTTCCTGCCATCTGTCTGCAGGTTAACAGAGTATTTTCTTAAGTCACCTGTCGATTATTTGAACAGGTACTGCGATGAAATCGACTGATTGTTGTGGATACGGCGGATAGTATCGGCGAAGAGAGTAGCTACGGGAAGAATAGTGGCTTTGGGATTCTCCCTGATGTAAGGGATAGAATCGGTGAAAATGATTTCCTCGATACCGCAGTTAGCCACACGTTCCGTAGCGGGGTCAGACATCACGGCATGGCTGCAGAGAGCGCGGACGCTCTTGGCGCCGTAAGCGAGAAGGAGGTCGCTTGCCTTGGTGATGGTGCCGGCGGTATCCACGATGTCGTCGACGAGTATCACGTTTTTGTTGGCCACTTCGCCGATCACGGTCATTTTCTCCACCACGTTGGCCTTGGCGCGTGTCTTGTGGCAGAGCACCAACGGCACGTCAAAGTACTTGGCATAACTGTTGGCACGCTTGGCGCCGCCTACGTCGGGAGAGGCTATAACCATATCGTCGAGACGCAGATTCTCTATGTAGGGTATGAATATCGACGATGCGTAGAGATGGTCCACAGGCACATCGAAGAAGCCCTGTATCTGGTCGGCATGGAGGTCCATGGTGATGAGTCTGTTGATACCGGCCACACTGAGAAGGTCGGCCACAAGCTTGGCGGCTATCGACACTCTCGGCTTGTCCTTGCGGTCCTGACGCGCCCATCCGAAATAGGGAACCACTGCTATCACCGATGCAGCCGATGCTCGCTTCGCCGCATCTATCATCAGCAACAGCTCCATAAGATTGTCGGACGTCGGGAATGTGGACTGTACAAGATACACTTCACTGCCGCGTATCGACTCTTCAAAAGATACTTCAAACTCACCGTCGGCGAATCGCTCCCGGTTCATCTTGCCTAATTCTATGCCGAGTTCCTTGCAGATGCTCTCGCCAAGATACTTCGACGCTGTGCCCGCAAACACTTTTATCGGCCTCTGAGAATTGCTCATTGTTGGATATGGTAGTTTAGGTTGGATTTCTAACCTTTGAACAGCCGTGAAATATGTACATCCTATGTATTGCCCCACGGCTTTCATTGCACAAAATTAAAATTTTTCGCCCATTATTGCAAACGGCCTCCCGTTTTTTTCAACTTGATTTTTTTCAAAGGAAGGATAAGGGCTCCCTTCGGCGAGATGTTGAGTGATGTCGGCTTTCCTCTTTCCACGCGGAACTGATGTTGCAGCCCCCAGAGCAGGTCGTTCTCCTTATAGTCGCCCTCGGCTATCCCCGCCATGTCGAAACAGAGGTCCGGGATATTGATTCTGGCCGTCTGTGGCATGTCGGAGAAGTTCACAAGGAACAGAAGCGCCTCCTTGCCGGTATATCTCACGAAACTGTATAGACAGTGCGGGTTGAAACCCGGATTCTGAAGATTTACATACATGAGATCGAAAAACTCTCCCTCGCTTACGGCCTTCGACTTGTTGCACAACGTGAGCACTTTCCGGTAGAGGTTTCGGAGCCATTTCTCATGGGCGGTGAGCTTCGAGACGGAGCAGAGGCCGTTGTTGTACCATCGGCGCAGGGTGTCATAGCTCCAGTAGTCGAATATTGTGCTGCGGTTGTTGTCGCCGGCAAAGCCCTCGTTGTCGGTTGCCGGTTCGCCAAGTTCCTGACCATAATAGATCATGAATGGACCTTTGCCCATCATGGCGCTGACCACCAGGTAAGGCACAACCTTTGCCGGATCGCCGGCGAATGCCTTGGAGGCAAACCTCACCTCGTCATGATTCTCGAGGAAATTGAGCATACAGTCGCCTATCCCCTCCACGGCCTGCCAGCGTCCTGTGAGCTGTGCAGCCGAATACCCTTCGCGCTCTATGCCTACAAGCGTGTCGTAAAGTCCTACCTTGTCGTAAAGATAGTCGAAGCCGCAGTAATGGATAAACTGTCGGTAAAGTGCCATGTCGTAGATCTCCCCTATGAATATCACGTGGGGATAATCGGCCTTGACCTGCGGTATGGCCCAGTGCCAGAACTCCTGCGGCACCATGAACACCATGTCGCAACGGAAACCGTCGACACCCTTGGCAGCCCAGTACCTCAGTATGTGGAGCATACGCAGCCACGTGTCGGGTACAGGATCATAGTGGCCACGGCCGCTCCAGGGATCATAACCGTAATTGAGCTTTACCGTCTCATACCAGTCGGTCTTCTTGCAGAAGGCCGTGAAGCAGTCGTTGCCCGTGGCTTTGGCCGGGAACTCCACATATGGAGTGTCGCCCTCGGCATCCAGCGGAAACTCGGGCGAAAACTGCTGGTTGGTGATATAGTAATAATTGTTTGAAGGCGTGAAGAACATCCCTATGGTGTCGCCGCTGCCGAAGTCGGTGATGCCGTCGGGAGCCGCGTCGGAATGATATATCCTGGCAGTATGGTTGGGCACGAAGTCTATGATAACTTTGAGACCTTCGTCGTGCGACCTGTCGACGAGAAGCTGGAACTCCTCCATGCGTCGGTCGATGTCGCTGGCCAGCGACGGCGCAACATCATAGTAATCCTTTATGGCATACGGCGACCCGGCCTCTCCCTTGACAACATTGGGGTTATCGGACGGTATGCCTGGAAATTCCGTCTTGGTGGCCATCTCCAGTATACCGGTGTACCATACGTGAGTCACGCCGAGACCTTTGATGGATTTCAGCACCTTGCCGGTGATTTCATTCAGTTTGCCTGACCCGTTCTCCTTATACGTCCCGCCGGCGACGCATGTCGCGTTCATGTTGGTCATGATACGCGGAAACAGCTGATATATGATTGGCTTCATTCCTTTTCAGTATATGTTTTGTTCATTAAGTTTCTGTTTTTGCAAATCACTTGCCGCCATGCTGCATCTCGTCGAGCACGCGGCAGGCGGCCTCATAACCGAGATTGATATTCTTGTTGAGGGTTGAGAGATCGAACACCTTGGTCTGCGACAGCTCGCGCGGCTTTATCACATAATCGCATATGCTCATGTCGTGGATTACGTTGGCTTTCATGCCGAGGTTGAAACTGCGCATCGCTATGTCGATGATCGAGTTCTTGTACTTGTATTTTCTGTCAAGCGGAGAGCAGTTTGAGCCGATCAGCAGATCGCAATCCTCCCTTATTGCCCATGCCGGGAGATTATGCAGCACCCCCCCGTCGACATAATATTCGCCATTAATCCTGACGGGCTTGAAAATTACCGGCATGCTGCACGACGCCAGCACACGCGGAACTATCTCCCCCTTGCGCCATCCTACCTGCGTGCCCCGCGTAAGATTGGTGGCGCAAACTATGGTCGGAATTTTCATCTCTTCAAGGTATTTCACGGGGAGCCATGAGTCAAGCAGCTTGCCGAATTTGGTGAGCTTGAAGATGCCATCCTTGGGCACCGCCCATTCGGTATAGTCGCCGAATTTATTGAACTCCATGAAACATTCCCTGATATCGAGAGGCGAAAGGCCGGCGCCATATAGCACGGCAGCAATGGATCCCGCCGACACCCCCGACATGATGTCGGGCCGGATGCCGAACTCCTCCATGGCCATCATGACGCCGATATGAGAGAAACCCTTCGCTCCTCCTCCTCCGAACGCTATGCCTATGCTACGCTTGCGGCGAAGCCCTATCTGACCTATTATGGAATCTATATTCAATTGCATCTCAAAAGGTTATTGTGCCCTTTTTGGGGGCTGTCACGGAGTCGCGGCGCACGGGTACGGCAGTGACCGTATCGGCAGGCTCCTTTTTCTTATCCTTCTTTTTCCGCTTGTGCTTCAGGAAGGCAAACGGATCGTCGAAGTCTTTCCGGTATATTATTCCCACGCCCTGGGTTGTCAACGCCGACTTCAGGTAATAGTAAGCATCGTTGAAATGGTTGTAGGCCTTGAGTCGCAACTGTCCGTTGCGGGAGAGGAGATACTCTATGTCGAAGTCGCCTATGAACGTTGACTGAGACACGCTGCGGTCGCGATAACCGAGGTTGCCGTTGATGATGAGCCTGTTGTCGAAAAGCTGCGACGACAAGGCAAGGTCAACCTCCATGTCGGAGAAGTCGTTGCGGTCGGATTTGAACGAGGGGCTCAGGGTGAACTTGTCTGTTACCTGAGAGAGGACGTTGGCCACCTGCGACGACAGCGTGGAAGATGCCACGGAAACCAGCTCTCCGTCGGTACCGCCGGCAAACTGGGGAGTGTAGAAACGGTTCAGGGCCAAAAGATAGAGCACCTGCTGCTGGAGCATCTCCTCGGAGGATATGATGCTTCTCACCTTGCGTTCCACATCGGAAGTCATGGTAGGCAGCGAGAGGTCGAAGGAAATGTCGGGGGCCTGGAGTTGTCCCGACACTTTCAGCAGAGCCTCCACAGGCACCGAGCTGCGGTTGAGGTCTCGGTCGGTGGCAAAGCTTTTGTCAAGGTCGGTAAGATTGGTGTTGACCCTGTAGGCCGCCGTGAGGTCGAGGATGCCCTGCATCGGGTCGCCGTTGAACGATATGGTGCTCCCCCGCCGTATGGTGAAATCACGCAGGATGATGTCCTGGAAACTGAACCTGTACTTGCCCTGGTTCAGCGTATAGCGGCCATACATGTCGAGATTGTCGGTGAAGGTGTTGTAATGCATCCTCATGGCTCCCGAACCCGTGGCCGTGATTTTGTCGCCGGCTGCCGGGTCCATCACCACGTTCATGTTGATATCAGGCGTGATGTTGACAGCCATATCCATCTCGAACACACTCGGGTCGCCCGTCTCCTCGTCGGCTTTTTGGTTTTTGTACTTCTCCTCGAACTCTTCCTCTATGGTAAGCTCACGTTCCGTCTTCCCCTTGTCGGTGAATGTCAGGAAATTATACTCCTGTGCCGTCAGGGTCTCATCCATGGCGAAGGTGAAATCGGAGCCTTTCTCCGTAGTGGCGTTGACGCTGAACATCGTGTAGCCCGGACGCCCCGTGATATATCCGGCGCCACTGGCGAAGACATGACCCCAATACAGTGGATTCTGCCTCGAATCGGTATCCAGTGCCAGTATCCTGTTGATATCCCTGAGCCGAAGGTCAACCACCGCATTGTGGAAATAGTCATGGCGTACTGTGCCCTCGAACAAGGCACTGTTGCCGTAACGGTCGTAAACCCTGAAGCCGGGAACGCTTATGCAGTCTTTGTAAAAATATACCGAGTCGGAACCATGATATGTCACATTCGTGAACCCCACTTTCACCGAGGCTTCATCGGCATAAGCCTTACCCGTCATGGTTATGTCCTTGAATGTACCGTAGAGCGTGAGCTGGCCGGAGCCCTCTCCCTGCACATCGTCAAGAATGTTCGACAGGAAGGGTTGTATCAGCGCTATGTTTATTTTGTCGGCATCGAAATTGATGGCCAGCGAGTCGCGTGTCACGAATATATTGCCGTCGACTGTGGTATGATTTCCCCGGCCATTGTCAATATCGGCTTCGATGCGGACCGATTTGTCGGCGTTTTCCCAACGGCCGTAAAGGTCGGCGCTCCCCACATTGGCATAGTTGTAGCTGAAGTCGGTGGCATGCAGGTCACGGGTCTCCAGATAGGGCGTCTTGCTGAAAATCTCCGACGCCAGCGCCTTGCCACTGACCATACCTCCGAACGTCACATAATTGATGTTCAGCGTATTGAAGATGTACGCCAGATCTATGTCGGAAAGCGTCACGGTGATGGTATCGCCCGGGAGGTCCGACGCGCTGCCGTCGATATGGATGTACTGGTTGCCGTTGCCTATCCTGAGATTGTCTATGTCGAGGAGCTTGCCGGTAAGTTCGGCTCGCGCAGGCGACATGCCCCAGTGCGCCCCGTTGACCACTATGTCGGCATCATTGAAAGAGAACAAATAGGAATCCTTCCCTTCGTCGTTATTTACGATCTGCATTCCCAGGTCGACATATCCGCCGTCGGCACCATTCTCGAAGCTCCATTTCAACATGGCGTCAACGCCGTTATCCCTTGCCTCGGCGTTTATGCCGGCCTCTATATACCCCTTCTTGCCGGGGAATTTGCCGCCTGCGTCGATGTCGATACCCTTGTTGCGGCTCGCTCGGGCCTTGAGGCTGATTCCCTTCCAGAGCTTGTTGCCCTTGAGAATATAAGGAGCATCCACATTGGCGGTAATCACATTGTTATCTCCGGTACCGAAAAGGCGCACGGGTGCGCCGGGAGTCACTGGCACTCCCAAGGCATCGTACAGTTCCGGGGCATCCTTGACGGTTAGGCTGTATGAGAAGTCGGCCGGGGCAAGCTCCTTGCCTGCCGGCGCCTTCACATATGCGGGCAATGCCTCGGCGAGTATGCCCGTGACCATCGCCGGCATCTCGCTGAAACGGAACTGCCCCTCCACTTCTGCATCCACGGCGTCACTGTCGAGCACCAGCGTCTTGCGCTCGCTGTCGCCGCTGACCATCAGTCCTAATGTCCGGAGTCTCCATTCTTTGGTGGCCGACTTCACGTCTATGCCGTCAAGCCGCACGCTACCCGTAAGATTGTCCACATTGCTTCCGTGAACATCGGCGTTGATGCCGCCAATTCCTAAGGATGACACATATTTCGATCCGAGGCCGAGCGCGGCAAGATCCAGATGCCCTATCTTTCCTGCGAGATTCAGCGCCGATGCCGAGCCGTCAATCATGCCGGAGCCTTCCAGCGCCAGCGATGCCAACGCGCATTCCACGCTTGTCTTGACCTCAAGAGACTTCCCCTTTCGGTTAAGCGTCGCATTGATATTCTCGAGTGTATTGTTGTTGACTGTCAGCAGAGGCACAGCCGCTGTCAGCGTTCCGGCAGCCTCCCGCCAGTCGCGCAACGGAACACTCACATTCCCTTCCACATTGGCCACGAGCTTACCGACGGGCTGATTTTCCACGAGCGATGCCAGGTCGAAACCTGACGTGTCTACCATGAACTCTCCGGCTATCTGCCGCCCGTGCCATGTCATGTCGCAGTCCATGTCCACAAGCCCCTGCCTTGTGGCTGCTGTGCCCGATATCCGCGCCCGTTCCCCATCCATCGAGAAGGCTCCCTTGACATTCACAGCCACCATCCCCGCATTCTCCATAATCCTTGACGCAGCCGAAGACAAGCCCGGAATAACCCGGGGCAACGTGGCAAGAAGCTCTTCACCGCAGTCTATGCTTACTTCATTGAAAAGTCCCGACAGCCTCCTGACATCGGGTAATCCACTGACACGCCCTCTCAGCGACAGGTCGAGCAGTCCAGTGGCTTCCTTGATGTCCATACGTCTGATGATGAAATCATCAAGCCGTCCCTCGGCATGCATATCCACTCTATAATGACCAGGCACTTCCGCCAAGGCAGGATACAGGAAGGCTATGTCGGCAGGCGTGAATCGGTCTATGTCAAGCCTCAGATCAAGATCCGTTTCCTTTACGACTCGGGGAATATCCGCGAAGCCGTCGATATCAAGCGACAGATCACCCACCTTGAGCCGCGTGTCGGCAAGTCGAAGACGGAAATCCCTCACCGTAATGTTGCGAGGTGTCACCTTGGCCCTGCATGAGAGACCGTCGACAAAAAGTCCCGACTTCTCGCTGAAACCCAATCGCTTTATGATTACGTCGAAATCATCGTTTTTCAGTCTGGGCATAGCTATATCGGCCCTGAGCCCGGTGACTTCAAGATGATTGAAATCAATTCCGGACCCGCGTACAGGCTTCCATAACCTGCTGAACGACACTCCCGACTTACGGATTACCACGTTGTGCAGCTTCAGGTCGAATCTGGCAGGGGGCTTGTTCTTGTTTTTGGGTTTAAATGCGTCGATGATATGCTGTATGTTGAGAGGGGCGTTCTCCGATTTCTGCACCACATCAGCCTGCAGACCTATAATTTCGGCATAAGTGATTTCTATCTTCTGCTGCAGCACCAGTCGCCAGAAACCTACACCGGCGCCGAGGCGCTGGACCGTGATGCACCGGCGCCCTTCCGGATCGCAGAACGTCACATCGCTGAGCCGCACTTCATTGAAGGGCCATATCTCCACGCGGCCTATCTCCACGGGAGCCTTGAAAAAGGCCGTCAGCTCCTTTTCCGCCCTGGCTCGGATGCCGTTCTGAACCACCGGCAACGACACCGATACATATAGCAATACGACAAGTGACGCTACGGTTATTACTGCCGCAAACAACACACTGCGTATCACTTTGTAGACGTTCCTCAGAGCAGCCATACTGCAAAATTAGTCATAAATTTTCATTTTCTTTTTATATAGAAAAGATTTTAATTAATTTTGCAGTATGGCATCAGAGAAAAGGCATATCATACTTGGAATAGAATCGAGCTGCGACGACACATCGGCGGCAGTGATCAGCGACGGGCTGCTGATGAGCAATGTCATTGCCAGCCAGGCCATTCACGAGAGCTATGGGGGTGTTGTACCTGAGCTTGCGTCGCGGGCGCACCAGCAGAATATAGTGCCGGTGGTATCGGAGGCGTTGCGGCAGGCGGGTGTTGACAAAAAAGAGTTGTCGGCCATAGCCTATACCCGTGGACCCGGTCTTCTCGGCTCGCTGCATGTAGGCACTTCCTTCGCCAAAGGGATGGCTATAGGCCTCGATATTCCTCTGATTGACGTGAACCATCTGCACGGGCATGTGCTGTCGCATTTCATACGCACGGCTCCCGACGATGAAGTGCCCTCGTTCCCATTTCTGTGTCTGCTGATTTCGGGAGGCAACTCGCAGATAGTGCTGGTGAAGAGTCCTTCCGACATGGAGATACTGGGCCAGACCATCGACGACGCCGCCGGCGAGGCTTTCGACAAGTGCGCCAAAGTGCTTGGTCTCCCCTATCCCGGAGGTCCGCACATCGACAGGCTCGCCGCACAGGGGGACCCCGACAGATTCTCCTTCGCCAAACCCAGGATACCGGGGCTCGACTATTCTTTCAGCGGCCTGAAGACTTCTTTCCTCTATACCCTGCGCGACAACTGCCTGAAAAATCCGGATTTCGTCAAGGAAAACATGGCCGACCTCTGCGCGTCGCTGCAGAAAACGATTATCGACATCCTCCTTGCCAAACTTAAACCGGCCATCCGGGAAACAGGCGTGACGGATGTGGCGATAGGTGGAGGTGTATCCGCCAATTCGGGCGTCAGGAATGCCGTGGCCGATTTATGCCGTCGGATGAATGTCAGAGCCTGGATACCGCCAAGAAAATTCACCACCGACAATGCCGCTATGGTGGCTATCGCCGGTTATTTCAAATTCCTTGACGGCGAATACTCGGGCCTTGAACTTCCCCCTTTTGCCAGAGTTACAATATAACTTTACCAGATACCTTGATGAAGAACAAAGCAAATACAGAAAACCACACGGGCAACGCTCCTGTCAGTACTTCCGACCACAAGGAGGAAAGGCTGATAACCATCTACGGATATTCCGACGATGAGCTTGCCGACATCATACGCCATTTCAGGAAGCAGCTTCCCGACTTCGTAACAATGATGACGAAGTCGTCCAACCTTATCACAAAGATATTGCTCACCGGGTCGCATCATGCCGTGGAATTGCTGCGGTTCAAGATGAACAAGTTCCAGCAACAGCTTATAAATCTCTTCGACGAGGATCTTGTGACCACCGACCATAAGGACATATCGCAGGTTCTTGGAGAGCTGCTCGTTGAGCGCGACCTTACGGTGTCGTGTGCCGAGAGTTGCACTGGAGGGAACATAGCGCACAGAATCACGTGCAATCCGGGCTCGTCGACATTCTTTATGGGTAGTGTGGTAAGCTACAGCAATGAGGTCAAGGCCAATGTGCTCAAGGTATCGAGGGATGATCTTGGCCGGTATGGGGCCGTCAGCAAGCCGGTGGCCGAACAGATGGCGCAAGGCGTGGCACGGCTTATGCGCACCAACTGCTCCATGGCCACTACCGGAATCGCCGGTCCCGACGGCGGTACAAAGTTCAAGCCTGTGGGTACCGTATGGATTGCCGCTACTTACAATGGCAAAACCGTGGCCGAACTTAAACATTTCTCCGGCAACAGAAATCAGGTGATTGAAAGCGCCACAAACCATGCGATGTTCATGCTCATCAAACTTCTCCGCAATTCATATCGGCTGCAGGAGGAAATCAACGATGACTGACACCGGAAAGCCTCATGGAACAATAGAGCAGACGGTCAAACGTTTTAAATAAACTGACAGGCAGAAATTTTTCTGCCCACAGATTAGACACAACAATCAGAACAATCGGATATTCTTGATATGAACCGGGTGCAAATCCCGGACAGTCCCGCTACGGTAACAGTCCGACCTTAAGAATATCACGGATTTTTCACGAGGATGAAAAATTACACCCATATTTTCCAAAAGATCGGACTGCTGACAGCTGCGGCGGCCGGCATTCTCTGTTCGAGCCAGACTATGGCGGCTGTCACCGACAGCGTCGTCACCCTCGACAACATAGACATCACCACGTCAAAGACAAAGAAGGAGCTCAGCGCCGCAAACGTCACGCGCCAAATCTCCACGGAAGATATCGACAGGCTCGGCATCACCGGCATATCCGACGCCATACGCAGAATGCCGGGAGTGCTTCTGAGGGATTACGGCGGAGCCGGCGGACTTAAGACAGTCTCGGTGCGTGGCCTCGGCTCTGAACATACCGGTGTCGCTTACGACGGCGTTCCGCTCTCCGATGTGCAGAACGGTCAGATTGACCTCGCTCGATATTCCACTGAAAACATCGACAACCTGTCCCTCTCCATCGGAGCCGCCGACGACATTTTCATCTCCGCTCGCTCCATTGCCTCAGCTTCCATTATAAATCTGTCGTCGTGGCAGCAATTCGCCCCCGACAAACCTTTGCAACTTACGGCTATCGTCAAGACCGGCTCTTTCGGTTATGTAAGCCCGTCGGTACGATTCTCCACACCATTGGGCCGTAAATCGGCGCTGATGTTCAACGGCGACTATACTCATGCCGACAACAGATACCCCTACACGATACGCAACGGATATACCGTGGAGCATTCCACACGCAAAAACTCGGAAATGAACGCCGGGCATTGCGAACTAAATTACCAGTGGGTTCCTCGCGCCGGCTCTCGTTTCCTCGCCAAGTTTTATTATTACGACGCTTTCCAGCATCTCCCCGGCCCGGCTATACTCTACAACGACGACTCCAACCAGACTCTCAAAGAGATGAATATGTTCGGTCAGGCCCATTACCGGGCGCGGCTCTCATCTCTCTTCAGCCTGAGTTCGTTCGTGAAATTCAACTGGAGCAAAACCCGTTACCACGATGTTGACGGCATATATCACGATGGCTTCATCACCAACAGATACATCCAGCGGGAAGCCTATGCCACAGCCACCCTCCTCTGTACACCTTTCAAGGGTTTCAGCGCCTCTTACGCCCTGGACTACTTCTTCAACGACCTCCACAGCAACCTGAAGAAGTATCCCAATCCGCACCGCAACTCGCTGCTGCAGTGTCTGTCGGCTAAGTACAGCGTGAATTGCGTGACAGTAGTGGGGAATCTGCTCCTTTCAATATTTGACGACGTACCCGGCGACGGCTCCCCTTCGGCCACAAGATGCCGCCTATCCCCGGCCATCGGAGTATCTGTGAAGCCGTTAAAGAGCTCGAATCTTTTCTTCCGCGCAAACTACAAGAACATATACCGAATGCCGTCGTTCAACGAGCTCTATTTCGACCATTACGGCACGCTGAATCTTGAACCGGAAATCACCGACCAGTTAAATGCTGGAATCACCTACGGCATCAAGCCCTTGTCATGGCTACCGGCTCTCGATATAACCCTCGACGGCTATTACAATATCGTCAGCAACAAGATTGTGGCGATACCCTACAACATGTTTGTATGGACCATGTCGAACATGGGTAAGGTACATGCCTACGGGATAGACCTCACACTCAGTTCCACATTTGCCGTGCATGCCCGGCAAAACATCATTCTTTCCGGCAACTACAGCTGGCAGAAGGCATTGGGGCGCACATCCCCCGACAAGCTCGACTGGAACAAGCAGCTCCCATACACTCCCGTTCATTCCGGAGCCTTCTCGCTGACATGGGAAAACCCGTATGTGTCGCTTGTGGCCAAAGGTTTCGGCTGTTCCGAAAGATATGCCACTAAAGAGAATGTAGCCTCATCGCACATGCCCGGCTACATGGACTTCGGTTTCGCCGCATACCATACCTTCCGGTTCAAAAAATGCAGCATAGAGCTGCGTGCCGACCTCATCAACGCCTTCAACAGGCAATACGAGGTAGTTGCCCGCTACCCTATGCCCGGCAGAGCCTGGCTCGCCTCCCTGAAATTCTCCCTCTAACCCCTCCATAATCAAAGAGGATAAGCAGAATAATCAAAATAGTATAAGCATAATAATCAAAAACAAGCAAAATAATCAAAAACAAGCAAAATAATCAAAAACAAGCAGAATAATCAAGAACAAGCAGAATAATCAAAATAATTAAAAATATCAGAAACATGAAAAATCCCATCCTTCCGTTAGCCGCCGTTCTCATGGCGGGAGCCATGAGCCTCGTCTCCTGCGACAGCGACTCCCCGTACGTCCCCAATCCCGACGCTCCGGCTCGCTCCAACGGCGCCTACGTGCTCACCCAGGGCAACTTCTCCCATGTCCCCGGCGCCCTATATGCCGTGGACTATGCCACCTCCTCCGTAACCGCCGAAGCCTTCCAGAAAGCCAATGGAATAAGCCTCGGCGACTCACCCCAGTGCGGCGTATGCTACGGCTCCAAACTCTACCTCGGCGTCTCCGAGTCCAACTGCATTTTCGTATGCGACAAGAACACCTTCAAGGTCATCAACACGATTCGCCTCAACAACTCCAAGAATGGCCAGAAGCCCCGCTCCATGGTGGCTACCGGCGGCAAGGTGTACGTGGCAATGTATGACGGTTACGTGGTTCGTATGGACACTACCTCTACCGTCATCGAAAAATCGGTAAAGGTAGGTCCCAATCCTGAACTCATGGGACTCTACGAGAACAAGCTGTATGTGCCCAATTCCGACGGAGAGAACTATCCCAACTATGGCACCACCGCTTCCGTGATTGATCTCGACTCTTTCTCCGTGACGGCTACCATCACCGTGCCCATGAATCCTTACCAGTTCGAGGCCAACAATACCGGCCTCTATCTCCTGGCCAAAGGCAACTATTCCGACGTCACCTCCAAAATATACAAGATGGAAGGCATCGACTTCAAGGAAGTGGCCGACGCAACAATCATGACCCTTGACAAGGACCTCATATACTATGTAAACGCTCCTTTCTATGGCGACAGAGCCACGGAATACAAAGTGTACAACCCGGCTAACAAGCAGTCGAAGGTCCTTTCGTTCCCCGACGTGCAGTACCCCTCCAACATGGTTGTCGACAGAGTGGCCGGCAAGCTCTTTGTCAGCTCCTATGTGATGGATGGCCAGTATCCCAGCTATGTGGCTCCCGGTTACCTCAACGAATATGACATGAACCTCAACCTTCTCCACAAATACGATATCGGGGCAGGTCCGACATGTATTTTCTTCAACCAGGATTGACAGAATGAGAAAAGTTCCCGTAGCGGCATTTGTCGCGATTATTGCGGCACTGCTGACCGCAGGCTGCCGTGACACAGGCAGAAACTCTGTGTCGGAGGAAGGAATTGTTACCGAAGCCGATAACCTTCATATCGAAGACCATGAAGGATATTCGCTTGTGACCGTACGCGACGGCAAGAACCATGACAGGGTTTCTGCCGAATACCTTCTTGTCGACTCCGGTGCCGTGCTGCCCGAAGGCGTGATGCGGCAAGGCATCACACGGGTAAACGTGCCGCTGCGACGCTCGCTGGT
The DNA here is from genome assembly GCA_910584525.1 of uncultured Muribaculaceae bacterium. Classification (GTDB taxonomy): domain Bacteria; phylum Bacteroidota; class Bacteroidia; order Bacteroidales; family Muribaculaceae; genus Lepagella. Next base: position 24,238 of record CAJUAT010000037.1, read on the forward strand.
TTATTCCAACGTGCATGTGTCGCTGCTCGGAGAACTTGGCGCCATTGATGCCGTGAAGGGTGTATGCGACGGTGGCTATATCACCGACAGCGTAGCCCTTCACCGGCTCAGGGCCGGCGACATCAAGGACTGTGGCGACTCCCGGCAGCCTAACATGGAGGCCGTGATGATGCTACGCCCCGATGCCATTATGCTCGCTCCATATGTGCAGTCGGCCAATATCTCCAAGACTTCCGGTCTGCAGATTCCTGTGATAGAAGCTGCCGACTATCTCGAATCCTCTCCGCTGGGCCGTGCCGAATGGATCAAATTCTACGGCCGTCTCTACGGCAAAGGTGCACAGGCCGACTCTCTGTTCGACATTGTCAGGAAAGAGTACAACTCCTTGCGCGACAAGACAGCAAAGGTAAAACATAAGCCCACCGTTCTTTTCGATGGCGTCTACAACAATGGATGGAATGTGCCCACATCAGGGTCGGCAACCGGAACCCTCATCAAGGATGCTGGAGGTATCAACCCTTTCGCCAGTCTCAACGATGCCGGAAGTGCCCAGTTGGCACCGGAACAGGTGCTCTATTCAGCAAGCGACGCCGACATATGGCTCGTGAGATATTTCCGGCCCGAAGGCCCCAAACCTCTTGCCGAATGGGGAGCCGAAAACAAAAACTATAACCGTATAAAGGCATTCCGCAACGGCAACGTATTCGGCAGCAATACAGCCATGTCGGGGGTTTTCGACGACTGCGCTTTCCATCCTCAGTGGATTCTCGCCGACATGATTGCCATCCTTCATCCGGAGATTGAAGGAGTAAGGCGTCATAAACAATATTATTTCCGTATGCGATGAAGCTGAACTCTCGTGCGATGTTCCTCTGTCTGTCGGTGCTGACCTTGGCGCTGACAGTCATCAACATATTCTTCGGAGCCGTGGATCTTCCGGCCTCGGAAGTTGTTGAGGCATTCGCCGGCGGAGAGAACGACTCGATAGTGCGGTATATAGTGATGGAGAACCGTATACCGCAGACGTTCACATCGATGCTTGGAGGCGCGGCATTGGCGGTATGCGGTCTGATGCTTCAGACGGCCTTCCGCAATCCGCTGGCCGGCCCTTCGATACTGGGCATAAGCTCCGGAGCCAGCTTAGGTGTAGCTCTGGTGATGCTGGCCATGGGCGGATCTGTGGCCGTGGCCGGCTCATTGATTGCCGGTTATTCCGCAATAATAGCCGGGGCTGTGGCCGGCGCAATGATCATAACCGGTATCCTCACTGCCATCTCGCTGAGAGTCCACAACAATCTCCTCCTCCTTATCGTAGGGATTATGACAGGATACCTCACCTCGTCTGTAGTCACACTGCTGTCGTCGCTGTCATCGGCGGAGAGCCTGCAGAATTATGTGATGTGGGGCACCGGTTCCTTCGCCAACGTATCCCTGCGACAGCTTCCATGGTTCGCCGGTCTGGTTATGTGCGGTCTGCTGGCGGCCATCCTTATGGCAAAGCCGCTCAACATACTTCTTCTCGGCGACAGCTACGCCCGCAACCTCGGTGTCAGGGTGGAACGCGTCAAGACGGGTCTGTTGGTAGTCACAGGACTGCTTACGGCGGTAACCACGGCCTTCTGCGGCCCGGTATCTTTCATAGGGCTTGCCATGCCTCATGTGGCACGGCTACTCTTCCGCACCGACAATCATTGGATTCTGATTCCCGCCTCGATGATTACCGGAGCTATTCTGGCCATGACATGCAATGTGCTGTCGGTAATGCCTCTCAACAGGGTGATACCCATCAACGCTTTGACGCCGATAGCCGGCGTACCCGTGATTCTTTACGTGGTTTTGTCGCGCCAGCGCTGAAGAAGGTCGCCATAGTGGTCTATACGGCGGTCTCTGAAGAATGGCCACCAGCGGCGCACATCCTCCGAACGTGTCATATCCACTTCCACCATAGCCTCGCACGGCCCGTTGTCGGGAGCCATGAACAGCAATTCACCCTGCGGTCCGGCCACGAAACTACTCCCCCAGAAGTCTATTCCGCTCGTCTGTCCCGACGGGTCCTCCTCAAAGCCGTTTCTGTTGACGCTTATCACGGGCAGCCCGTTGGCTACGGCATGGCTGCGCTGGATTGTGATCCACGCTTCACGCTGTCGGTCTTTCTCCTCCTGGCTGTCGTCGGGATTCCAACCTATGGCCGTGGGATATATGAGCATACGCGCCCCGGCAAGCGCCATAAGTCGCGCCGCTTCCGGATACCACTGGTCCCAGCATACAAGGACTCCCAACTTGCCCAGACTCGTCTCAACGGGCATGAAACCCATGTCGCCCGGTGTGAAATAAAACTTCTCATAGAAGCCGGGATCATCGGGAATATGCATCTTGCGGTATTTGCCGGCAAGGCTTCCGTCGATATCGAACACCACGGCCGTGTTATGGTATAGTCCCGGCGCACGACGCTCGAACATGCTCCCCACCAAGACCACATTGTTGGAGGCCGCCGCCGCTGAATAGAACTCCGTGAAGTCGCTCGGTATCTCTTCGGCATAGTCGAAGTTGTCGACATCCTCGGTCTGACAAAAATATAGCGTGTCGTGAAGTTCCGACAACACTATCAGCCGTGCCCCTTCAGCAGCAAGACTCTCTATCGCCGTGAGATTGCGCGACCGATTGGTCTCCACATCATCACTGAACGAATGCTGCACTATCCCCACCTTTATCTTTGATGCTGACATACCATTATATCTTATTGAAGTTGTTTATACTATAATAAATGTGCATTCATTCCGGACGCGCCATGGCGCGTCCCTACAGCACATCGTATCCACATAATGCACAAATACACCATGAATTACCTATAAAACGAGTTCCAAACACAGGTGATGAGTTGATTGTCATTGCCATATTCGGTTCTGTTTTTGAATACGAAGTTATAATTTTATAACGGATTATACAAGAATATTTTCTTCTTATTCATTATGAAACCACATGTTTTAGATACACATTTGTTAATAATTTCGTAAACGAGAGCATCTGATATAGGTATGTTTTTGAATACGAAGTTATAATATTATAACGGACTTAAGTTTCTTAAGTATTTTTAGAATCACGCAGAGAGCCGCAGAGGGAGCTGTGCGGATGCCATTTCATCAGCCGATTTGTTGAGCACGCAAAGACACCATCAAGGTATTGACGGGTACAACCGTCCGCGATAGCGTATTGAAGCCTGCCTGTATAAGTTCTAACTTTG
>CAJUAT010000038.1 GCA_910584525.1 uncultured Muribaculaceae bacterium
TCATACCGCAAATTTAACACTTTCTCGGAAAATCCATGCACCGTAATTTCGGCTTATGCCGATTTTTCTCACTGTTGCCCAATCCGGCTGAAATGATTATCTTTGCAGGATAAAACAAAACCCGATAGCTTGATATACAGGGGCTACCGGGATTCAACACTGCAAAGGTAGTGCTTTTTATCTTAAAAACAAAACATTCTTAAAAAAAGATTCAGTAATCAGATGAAATATGCCGACTTCGAGAAAATAATGTCATTCAAACGAATGGAGCGATACCTGAGAGCCTGTGGAGGCGACACTCGCAAGGCGATGACGCTCTACCGATACAATCTTCAGATTTCGCAGGAGATGTTCACTATTGTAAGCTGCTTCGAGGTCGCATTGAGAAACGCCATTGACCGCATACTGACTGAAAATCTCGGTGAGGAATGGCTTCGCGACTCAATAATGCCTGACGGTGTTTTCTCGGAACCAATATTGCGTAAGACCCGCGACATAATAACATTCGCCCACAGGAAATTACAGCAATCTCATTCCTACACTCACCCGAAGCTACTGGCGGAGATGGAGTTCGGTATCTGGAAATACATGTTCTCTCCGATACAGTATAGAGTGACGGGGCGTAACCTGCTCTCCATATTTCCGAACAAACCGCGCTCATCAAGGGAGATGCAGTACAACCAGACGTATATATTCAATGAACTCGACAAGGTAAACTCATTGCGAAACCGCATTGCCCACCATGAGACCATCTGCTTTGCGACCAACACATCCACTATCGACACTTCCTATGTGATAAATATCTATTCCAAGATAAAGACCCTGTTCTCGTGGATGGACATCGACAGCAATTCCCTTCTTTACGGCTTAGACCATATAAACCGTGTCTGCTCACAGATAAACCAACTTAAATCGGGTATATAACCCTGCATTTAAGCGAACAAACGCGCCCATTTTACGCATAAACGCGGCCACGCCCTCCAAAAATTTGGATATGCTTCACTAAGCTTTACCCATTCTTCATATTTCAGGAAGTTGCAATAAGAATCCATCTTAATCTTATCGAGAAAATCGGCAATTCCATTGAGCAGCACGGTCTTGCCGCTACCATTCTTACCTGTCAGAATAAGATGTGGCGACCCTTCATCTGCTATTCTGATTGACAGATTTTGAAGATGAAACAGTTTATTGATCTGTATCTCTGAGATATATCTATTCATATGCGTTTACCAATCAAATAATGATAATACCCTCGGCAAAATCTTCCTTATTAGAGCGCGTGCTTGAATATGCCGGGATACAGCTGCATTGTGGAACAGTGGAGTGAGCCTCCCTGCGTGATGAGCGTGCGGCAGTTGACGGGCACGACCTTGCGCGATGTGTATACCATCTGGAGGGTCATCACGGCAAGGCGGTCCTTATGCGGCTGCCCGTAGGATGGCACATACACACACCTTGGGGTGACAAGATAGTTGGCATAAGTTGCCGCCAGCCTGTTCCCTTCTTCGTCGCGTATCGTGTCGGGAAGAGGGAGCTCCACAAGATGATAAGGCTTCCCTTCGGGAGTGCGGAAGGATGCAAGCTGTTCACGCATCAGTTCCAGTTCCTTATGACATGGGTCATTCTCCTCGCCCGACGATGTGTAGAGAATAATGTCGTCGGGGGCCAGTCGGCACAGCGTGTCGATATGGGAGTCGGTGTCATCGCCGGGAATATGGCCATGGTCAAGCCATAGGATACGGCTGAAGCCGAGACGCTCGCGCAGCAGGCCCGCTATCTCCTCCCCGGAATATGTGGGATTTCGGTTAGGATTCAGCAGACATTCGCTGGTGGTAAGGAGTGTCCCTTTGCCGTCAGTTTCCAGCGACCCTCCCTCGAGGATAAAGTCTCGGCTGTCGATATACTTATCCTTGTCTATCACGCCGATTTCCATGAGTCGGTGGTTGACCTCATTGTCAAGGTCAGCCTCGAACTTCAGTCCCCAGCCGTTGAATCCGAAATCACATGCGTATGGCTTTCCTGTGTCGGTATCGACTATCGACAGCGGGCCATAATCGCGTGTCCAGGTGTCGTTGATAGGAATTTCGATAACGGTGACGCGCTCAAGGCTTCGTCTGTCGCCTATTTCGTTTTCGAACCATGCGCGCAGCCATTCTTCGGTGGAAGCCTTGCTGCGGGCAATCACAAGCACCCTCTCGCCGTAAAAGCTCAAGGCATAGATAAGGCGCGTGAACTGTTCGCGGGCCTCTTCGAATATCTCGCCCCAGTCGGTATCTTCATGAGGAAAAGCCACCATTACTGCTTCCTGATCCTCCCATTCCGCCGGCATCCTCTTGCGCATACCTTCCAACACCCTGCTTTCCATATCCTCTACTATGCTATTTCTATGCTATTTCTTAAATGCGTTCCAGCCCTGTGCGCGGATTTCCATCTCGCCGCCGTCGCGCGTAACCATGGCGGCCCCCAGCGACGGCTCCGTGATATATCCTATCATCTTGACGCCCGGAACCTTCTCAATCTTTTCGTTATCGGCCAGCGGCAAGGTAAACAGCAACTCGTAGTCTTCGCCGCCGTTCATGGCCGCTGTGACAAGGTTCATGTTCAGTTCCTCGGCCATCACAGCTGTCTGATAATCAATCGGGATTCTGTCCTCGTATACTCGGCAACCCACATTAGAGGCCTTGCATATGTGGAGCAGTTCCGACGACAGGCCGTCGCTTACGTCCATCATGCTCGTGGGATGAAGACCACGTTCACGCAGCTCCTTTATCACATCCCTGCGGGCCTCAGGCTTTAGCTGACGCTCAAGGATATACTCCTTGCCTGTGAAATCAGGCTCGAAGGGTACTTTCGAGTCAGACTGAGCCGCCACGGCATTCTCGCGTTCGAGGAGCTGAAGACCCATATAGGCTGCTCCAAGGTCGCCGCTGACACATATTATGTCGGTAGGCTTGGCCCCGCTTCTGTACACGATATCCTCCTTGGCAGCTTCGCCTATGCACGTGACGCTTATCACCAGACCCGTCACCGATGCCGATGTGTCGCCACCTACAAGATCCACTCCGTACAATTCACATGCAAGGCGTATGCCGGAATAGAGTTCCTCGATATGTTCCACGGTGAAACGGCTCGACACACCGAGGCTGACAGTAATCTGGCGCGGCGTGCCGTTCATGGCATATATGTCGCTGAAATTCACTATCGCGGCCTTGTAGCCAAGATGCTTCAAGGGCACATACCGAAGGTCGAAATGTATCCCTTCGAGGAGCAGGTCGGTGGTGACCAGAACTTCCTTGTCGCCAAACGACAGAACGGCCGCATCATCGCCGACTCCCTTCTTGCTTGAAGGATTGACCAAGGGAAAATCCTTGGTCAATCTCTCTATGAGTCCGAACTCTCCCAACTGGGATATTTCGGTAGACTTATCATTCATTGATTCGCTATTGAAGTTGATACACAACTGCCACTCCTGTCACAGACGCTGGAGCATTTTCTTGATGACGTGTGTCATGACGGGCTGAGCCTTAACGGCAGCCTTCTGCACCTCCTCATGGGTAGGCACTTCCGTGATGTCCTTTCCGCCGAGGTCGGTGATTACCGATACGCCGAACACCTTCATGCCTGCATGATTTGCCACAATCACCTCTGGTACTGTCGACATGCCCACAGCATCGCCGCCTATCACGCGGAAATACTCATATTCGGCGGGCGTCTCGAATGTCGGGCCCGGAGTCCCTACATACACGCCATGCATCAGCTCTATGTTATCTTCCTCGGCTATAGCGTCGGCCATGGCTACCATAGCCTTGGAATAAGCCTCGGTCATGGCCGGGAAACGCGGCCCGAGCTCCTCGTAATTCTTACCACGAAGCGGATTCTCAGGGAACAGATTGATGTGGTCGGTGATCACCATCACATCTCCTACCTTGAACTCCTTGTTCATACCTCCGGCGGCATTGCTCACAAAGAGGGTCTCCACTCCCATGTTCTTCATGACGCGAACAGGGAAAGTGACCTCCTTCATGTCGTAACCCTCGTAGTAGTGGAAACGACCCTGCATGGCCACGATGTACTTGCCGCCCAGATTACCGAAAATCAGTTTGCCGCTATGGCCTTCCACCGTAGATACCGGCATATTCGGTATATCCTTGTATGCTATTTCCTTCGTAATCTCGATATGGTTCACAAGGTCGCCGAGACCTGTGCCGAGGATTATGCCTATTGCCGGCATCTCCCCCACCGCCGCGCGGATATAGTCGGCGGTTTCCTGAATTGTCTCCAAATAGTTCTTTTCCATCGTATTGATTTATTAGTCCCGGATAAGGTATGCGCCTCATCCGGACAGCAACAGGAATCCGTCAATCGCGGAAATTCCCTTTAGTTATAACATATATGACATCTGAAGATGTTCAATCCTTTAACAGAGATTATGTCAGAGTCCGGTACGCTTTATTAAGTCGGAGATGAAGTCGTTGCTGTCGAGGCCCTGCTTCATACACACGGAAATAGGCAGATAATACATCAGCTGTTTGAGTCGGTGCGGTACATAGGGATTATATGCCAGCCTCACGGCATCCTTCTCCGTGGTGAGAATCATCTTGCGCTTTCCAGTCAGCGAATTGAACTTCTTCTCAATATCGGCTATATCCTTGCGCGAGAAGTCGTGGTGGTCGTCATAATGGCATACCGTAGCCTTGAAAGGATAATTCCTGAAATATCGCACGAAGTTTCGCGGATTCGCTATGCCTGTCAACAGCAGCACGCTGTCATCGTGTGTCAATGCCGAAAGGTTCACGTTGTAGGGCTCGTCGTCGGGATAGACCGGCATGATGCTTCCATAAGATATTGTCGAGAAATAGAGTCCCTGATAAGGGCGTATCTCGAGGTCTTTGGAGAAAAGCCGGTAGTCGAGAGGTTGCATCGAGTCGGGACACTTGGTGACTACCACCATGTCGGCACGCTCCACCTGTCGCCAGCTCTCGCGCAGACGTCCCAGCGGAAGAATACGGTCCTTATATATAGGATGGCTATGGTCGGTAAGGAGTATCGACACCCTTGGTTTGACATACCTGTGCTGGAAAGCGTCGTCGAGCAATATCATCTGTATGTCGGGATATTGCCGCAGGAGTTCGGAGATTCCTTTCTTGCGCCTTTCACAAACGGCCACCTTGACACGCATTCCGAACTTACGGTAAATCTGCAACGGTTCGTCGCCGATGCTTTCCGGGGTGCTGTGCGAGTTAGCCATCAGGAAGCCGCGAGTCTTGCGCTTGTAGCCACGGCTCAACACTGCTATATTGTAGTCCGACGCCATGCAGGAGAGTATATACTCCACATGAGGGGTCTTGCCGGTACCTCCGACGGTGATATTGCCGACACTGACCACCGGAACATCATACTCCGACTGACTGAGCACTTTATTGTCGAACAGCCAGTTGCGCAGAGCCATAATGCCGCCGTATATCCACGACAGCGGCGTCAGCAACCATGTTATGACTTGTTCGCGCTTTACCATTGTTACGACACGTGTTTCAGGTTCTATATCTCCATTATGATTACGCTTATGATTACGCTGTCTGTTACGTCACAAGGATATCTTGATCTGCTGCATAAGGGCCTGCACCCTGTTACGGCGCAGTATCTCACGCATCCTTGCCATCAGCAACTCCTCGGGCTTGGGTGCGGTGATTTTTGCCACACCCTCGGCCATGGCGCTGTTGCTCTGCATCACGATATCCCAGAAAGAGGGCTCGAACTTGGGATAGAGCGACACCTCATACTTGCTGTATATGTCGGCTTTCCGAGCCACCCATTCTATGGCATCCTTCATATTACCGAGCGAGTCAACGAGTCCGATTTTCTGAGCCGACATGGCGTCCCATACTCGGCCTTCGGCAATGCGTCGCACAGCCTCCGGCTTCATCTTGCGCCCCTTGGCCACTCGGTTGATGAATTGGTCGTAGCCTCTGTTGACATACGCCTGCATCACAGCCAGCTGCCTCTCGTTCATAGGCTTGAAGCCTGTGGGGAACACTGCACCCGGATTGGTGCTCACCATCTGCATGCTTACGCCCAATTTATCGGCCGTGCCGCTGAAATTGGGTATGAGTCCGAAAATGCCTATGCTGCCGGTGATGGTGAGCGGGTCGGCGAAAATCATGTCGGCGCCTGCGGATATCCAGTATCCTCCCGATGCGGCATAATCGCCCATCGACACTGCCAGCGGCTTTCCCTTCGACTGGAAATAATCGAGAGCCTCGCCGATCTGGTCGCTACCGAACGCCGATCCGCCCGGCGAATTGACCCTCAGCACCATTCCCTTTACCTTCTCGTCGTCGGCCAGTCTGGTGATGACAGGCACGAGGGTGGTGTAGTCTATATATCCGGGATTATCATTGCCATCCTGGATTTCGCCGCAGGCATAAAGCACGGCAACCTGGTTTTTGGCGCTATAAGCCTGTCCCCATGGCACCTGGTTCACAAGTGTCGACGGGCTTACGAAATTTATCTCATCGGCCTTCTTGCCGGTAATGGCGGCAAAGCGCTCGTTGACAGTGCGACCATATATCAGCGTATCCACAAGACCACCTTTCACAGCCACGCTCATATCGGCAAAGCTGATGTTCTGCGCCGAAACCATCGAGTCGATGCCTGCCGGGGTAACCCCCTTGCGGCTCTCGCTGATGCTCTTGCGGATATATTCCCACATGTTGCCCTGGAGCGTGTCGAGCTGAGCACGTGCCGGCTCGCTCATGGTGTTCATGATATATGGCTCTACAGCCGATTTGAACGTGCCCACCTTGACTACCTGGAACTGCACCCCAATTTTATCGAAAAGGTCCTTCATATAAGGGACGCTCGAGGTCAGACCCTGCATGTACAGTTCACCCTGAGGATTGAGATAAACCCTGTCGGCGGCAGAGGCCACGAAGTATGAGCCCTGACTCATGGCGTCGCCATAGGCATATACAGGCTTCTTGCTCTTTCTGAACTCGATGATTTCCTGACGAATGGCGTTTAACGTGGCCGGAGAGGCGGCCACGGCGCCGCAGTCGAGATATATGGCCACGATATTCTTGTTGCGGGCGGCCTCACGTATAGACTCCACTATCGTGTTGAGGCTCTGAGGCTTCATAAGAGAGCCGGCCAGCAGAGACTGTATGTCGGGCTGCTGTGCCTGCTCTATCTCCTCTATCACTCCCGAGAGGTCGATTTTAAGCACACTGTGCTTGGTGACCTGTTCTGCCTCGAGACTGCCTACGGCCATGCTCCCTATGGCCCCGAATATCAGTATGGTCACTGCTGTCACCACGAGTATCATGGCCAGCCATGCTCCCACAAACGAGGAGAGCATATTCATCAGAAAACGCTTCAGCATCTGTCAAGGCTTATTTTGTTGACTATTTCCTTTATCTCTCCGGCGAGGCGCTCGGCCTCCTCCATGGTCTGGGCCTCGCTGTAAATGCGTATAATCGGTTCCGTATTCGATTTGCGCAGATGAACCCAGCTCTCCGGAAAGTCTATCTTGACGCCGTCGATATCCGTGATGTCCCGGTCGGCAAACTTCTCCTTGACCGATTCAAGAATCTTGTCCACATCGAGACCCGGGGTAAGCTGCACCTTATTTTTGGCTATGGCATACTGCGGAAGGGCAGCCCGGATTTCTGACACCTTCTTTCCAGACTTGGCCATGAGGGTAAGGAAGAGGGCGACACCCACGAGCGCGTCGCGCCCATAATGCAGCTCGGGGTATATCACGCCGCCGTTGCCTTCGCCGCCAATCACGGCGACGGTCTCCTTCATCTTCGCCACCACGTTGACCTCTCCCACAGCCGCGGCGGTATAGCTGCAGCCATGCTTTACCGTGACGTCGCGCAGTCCACGGGAGCTGCTCAGATTCGACACGGTGGCTCCCGGCGTTGCCGACAGCACATAGTCGGCTATGGCTATCAGTGTATTCTCCTCGATAAACATCTCTCCATTCTCCATGACAATGGCCAGACGGTCCACATCAGGGTCTACCACGATACCCACATCGGCACCCGACTCCCTGACCACCGCAGATATGGCTGTCAGGTTCTCCGGAATAGGCTCCGGCGTATGGGCGAAGCGGCCGGTGGCTTCGCAGTTGAGTTCTATTATGTCATTGACGCCTAAGGCACGCAAAAGAGCCGGTATTATACGGCCACCCACGGAGTTGATGCCGTCCACGGCCACCTTCAGCCCTGCTTTGGCTATCGCCTCGCGGTCCACAAGCTTCAGTCCCAGCACAGCCTCTATATGACGACGGTCCCATGTGCCGTTTATATACTCCCGGCCAAGATCCATGACATCGGCGAAACTGTAGTCATCGTCCTCTGCGATACGGATTACTTCCTTGCCTTCGGCATCCGACAGGAACTCACCGTCGGCATTGAGCAACTTCAGAGCGTTCCACTGCACGGGATTATGGCTGGCGGTTATAATGATACCGCCGTCGGCCTTCTCGCCGGTCACGGCAAGTTCGGTGGTTGGAGTGGTGGCCATGCCTATGTTCACGACATCACAGCCCATCGACATGAGGGTGCCGGTGACAAGCCGCGACACCATCTCTCCGGAGATTCTGCCGTCACGCCCGACTACTATTACCGGACGTGTCTTGCCGCTCCTGCCGATGATCAACGAGGCATAGGCCGCCGTGAAACGTACTATGTCTACGCCCGAAAGTCCGTCGCCCGATTTTCCCCCGATTGTTCCCCTGATTCCTGATATTGACTTTATTAATGACATTTTCTTAGTTATTGCAATTGAACGGCATATCAATATTCCGCCGGGAAATACCTGACAGTGTAAATGAACGGCAGACATGTGGACATCTCCGACGAGAATCCTTCAAGAGATTTCATTACGAGCTCCACTTCGCAGTACATGCCGAAATAATGCATGGGGAGCTGTATCCCCTTGCCATATTTTGTCGACGAGCTCAGCTTTGTGTCGTCAAGGAAGAAGCTTGTGGCCGGTTTTGTCATATCTTCGGCGTTGCCCTCCCATTTGGTACCAAGGCCGTTGTACATATCCTTGATGTTGGCGCGCATGAAAGTGAAGTAGACTCTGTCGCCCTCCTTGGCCTTTCTTTCAGGGTCGCCCGTGGAAAGCACACGCATATACACGTAGCCATCCTTGTCCATCTTGTAGAAGGGAGCGTCGGGACCTGTCTCGAATACAGAATCCGCCGGAATCCTGGTCTCTATCTCATGCTGGGCAAGATACCAGTTGACCGCCTGCTCCTCCTCCTTCAGAAGGTCGGAGTAGGACTTTGTATCGTTGCACGACACCATCGAGGTCAACAGTGCCGTAACCATCATCACCAATGCTGTCAGTCTTTTTGTTGTCAGCTTCATGTCTAATCCTGTTTGGATATATTTTTGGGCAGGTACTTATCGTAGTCGCCCATATGGTTCAATAGAATATCGTATGCATCCTTGATGGAGCCGTAAAACTCGCCGCCGGCGGCCATGAGATGACCTCCGCCGCCGAAATGGTCGCGGCATATCTTGTCGACGGGGAAACCGTCGACGCTGCGCATGGATACCTTCACGCAGTCGGCGTCCTCTCTAAGAAACGCCGAATATACTATCCCCCGTATACGCAGGGGTTCGTTGACAAGACCCTCCGTATCCCCTTTTTCATAGCCGAATCTCTTAAGCTCCCCGGCATCGAGAGTGATTACCGCCGCTTTGTGACGCTCGAAAATCTCCAGCTTCTCGCCAATGGCATAGGAGTTGAGCTTCAGCGCCGAATATGTGGTGGACTTTACCGCCTCGCGGATTATACGGCTCTTGTCGACACCCTTCTCAAGGAGACGGAGCATTATCTCGTAAGTCTCGTGATTGTCGCAGTTGACGGTAAAATTCTGTGTGTCGGTCACCATACCCGTGAGCAGACATGTCGCGCAGTCAAGGTTCATGTCAAGGTAAAGGCCGAGAGCAGCCATAAGCCGGAACGATAGTTCCGAGGCCGACGACATCTCCGGATATGAGAACACCACATCGCAGTTGATATCGGGGTGTTTGTGATGGTCGATGAGCACTTTACGAGCGTTGCACTCGCTGACAATATCACCCAAGTTGCCCTGACGACTCGACGTGTTGAAATCGCACATCAACACCAGCTCCGCATCGCGCAACAGACGCCGGCTCCACAAGTCGTGCTGAGTGAATACAACCATATCCCGGCTCCCCGGCAGAAACATCAGCGACCGGGGCGCCCGGTCGGGTATCACCACCGACACATCCTTCCCCATGCCCTGAAGCATGTGATACCACGCCATGCTGCTCCCGATAGCGTCGCCGTCGGGGCGTACATGACACGTCACCACTATCCGTTGACTTACGGCCAGCAGCTCCTTCAACTCCTTGATCTCCCCCTTGGGAAAATTATTGGCTATACTCATCGCCCTTTATTTCAAGCTGCAAATATAACAATTTTAATTGATTTAACATAACGGACACCCAAGATATACCCAAGTTATCGCGAAAGATTCGCGAATATCGCGACATCCTCATTGTTGACTGTTACCGCTGTCCGGTTTTTTCTTTGAGCATACGTCGGCCAGATTGCAGCCGTAACAGCTGTGCCGGCTACGGCGCCCCTTGCTGCAGAAGAGCCGGCTCAATATCCATATGATGATTCCCGTCAATATCAGAATCACCACTATCAACTGCCATAGATTACTTTGCATTTTTCTTCTTTGTCGGTTCCTGATTTTCAGCCACAATACATCTGTTGCCGGTGTCGTGCATCACGTTGGAGGTGATCTGCGTAATCATCTGCTTGAGCTGACCGATAAACTCGGCGGACTGATAAGTTCCGGCCTCAATGGCCCTCAGTCGTCCCTCCCAGATACCTGTAAGCTTGGCGCTTTTAAGCAGCTCCTCGTTGATTATGTCAATGAGGTCAATGCCTGCCTGTGTGGCCCGCAGAGACTTGCGTTCCTGTCGTATATAATTTCTTTTGTACAGCGTCTCGATTATTGCCGCGCGGGTGGAAGGCCGACCTATGCCGTTGGCCTTAAGCGCCTCGCGCAGTTCCTCGTCGTCGACCATAGAGCCGGCGGTCTCCATGGCCTTCAGCAGGGTGCCCTCCGTATAATATTTCGGCGGCTTGGTGGTGCGCTTGGCAAGCACCGGCTCATGTGGTCCGGTCTCGCCCGGCTTGAAATCTGGCAGTATACGGTCTTCATCGCTATCCGTCGAAATGTCGGCCGTTTTCTTTCCTGCATAGACCTTGCGCCATCCCTCGTCAAGGATTATCTTTCCGGTGGTCTTGAATCCGATTTTTCCGGCATGTGCCTTGACGGTGGTCTGCTCATATGAACAGTCGGGGTAAAATGCCGAGATAAACCGCTGGGCTACAAGATGAAAGACATGTTTCTCGTCGTCAGAAAGGCCGGCTGCCGAGAAAGGCTGCCCTGTGGGAATAATGGCATGGTGGTCGGTAACCTTTGAATTATCGAACACCTTCTTGCTTTTTTTCAGCTTTCCTTCGGCGAGAGGTGCCACCAATGAGGCATAAGGCTTTAGGCTTCGCAGTATTCCGCCACACTTGGGATACATGTCGTCGGTAAGATAAGTGGTATCCACACGCGGGTAGGTTGTGAGTTTCTTCTCATAGAGACCCTGGATAGCCTTGAGGGTGTCGTTGGCGCCTATGTTGTATTTCTTGTTAGCCTCAGCCTGCAGCGATGTCAGGTCGAAGAGTCTCGGCGGAGCCTCCTTACCCTTCTTTTTTGCCACATCGTCGATTACAAACGGCGCCTCCCTCACCTCTTCTACGGCCTTTTGTCCGTCGGCCTCGTTTTCGAAGCCTTTGCAGGTGGCCGAGAAGAGGGTGTCGCGATAACGCGTCTTAAGCTCCCAGTAATCCTTGGGCACGAAGTTCTCTATCTCCTTCTGACGGTTCACCACCAGAGCGAGTGTAGGCGTCTGCACGCGTCCCACGGAGAGCACCTGCCTGTCATGCCCATATTTGAGAGTATACAGACGTGTGGCGTTGATACCCAGAATCCAGTCGCCTATGGCGCGGCATATCCCGGCAGTGTATAGGGAGTCGAGGTCCTTGTGTTCCCGCAGATGGCTGAAACCCTCCCTGACAGCCTCATCAGTCAGAGAGCTCACCCACAGACGTCGTATCGGTTTGTCGCAGCCCGCCTTCTGCATCACCCACCGCTGGATTACTTCGCCCTCCTGCCCGGCATCACCGCAGTTTACAACCTCATCACATTTCGACAGCAAGTCCTTGATGACATTGAACTGCCGGCGTATGCCATCGTCGTCGATAAGCTTTATTCCGAACCTGGCGGGAATCATCGGGAGACGCGAGAGAGCCCACGGTTTCCAACCCGGCTCATAGTCGGCGGGATCCTTGAGAGTGCACAGATGACCGAAAGTCCACGTCACCCAGTAGCCGTTACCCTCCATATAGCCGCCCATAGGTCTGTCGGCTCCGAGGATACGGGCAATGTCGCGGCCTACGCTCGGCTTCTCCGTGATGCACAATATCATTGCTCCTCTTTTGTCTTATATTCGTCCCATAGAGCATCCATTTCGGCGAGGGTAAGGTCGCTGACCCGCTTGCCCTGCGCACGCGCCGACGCCTCTATATAATTGAAGCGGCTTATGAATTTGCGGTTGGTATGCTCCAGCGCATTCTCGGGATTCACGCCATACAGCCGGGCGGCATTTATTATGGCAAAAAGCAGATCGCCGAACTCTGCCTCCAGCCGGGCTTTGTCCTTATGCTCTATTTCGGCCTGCACCTCGCCGGTCTCCTCCTTGACTTTCTGCCATACATCCTCGCGGTTCTTCCAGTCGAAGCCTACGTTGGCAGCTTTCTCCTGGATGCGCTCGGCCTTGATCATAGCCGGCAACGCACGGGGCACTCCTCCGAGTACTGTCTTGTTGCCATCCTTCTCCGTCTGTTTCAGCTTCTCCCAGTTTGATGTGACCTGCTCCGCAGTATCGGCCTGTACGTTGCCATAGATGTGAGGATGACGGTAGATGAGTTTGTCGGTCAGTTTGGTGCACACATCTGCAAGGTCGAAAGCCTCTTTCTCCTCGCCGATCTTGCTATAGAAAACCACATGCAGCAGCACATCGCCAAGTTCCTTGCATATGTTGGCATTGTCGTCGGCCATCAGTGCGTCGGCAAGCTCATAAGTCTCTTCTATCGTGTTGGCACGCAACGACTCGTTGGTCTGCTTACGGTCCCACGGACATTTCTCTCTCAACGTCTCCAACACGTCGAGAACCTTGTTGAAGGCGGCCAGTTTTTCTTCTCTTGTATGCATTTATTTCTGTAATGTCAAAATATTACTGTAATGTCAAAATTCAACAATCACCCTTTACGCCACAGCTGCCACGAGTTGACGATATTCTGCCAAGCAATGTATGCAGCTGGAGCCACGGAAGCCATGGGGGTCATATAAGCCATGGCGAGCCATACGGCGAGCACCGTGTTTTTCTGCATAAGGCTCTGGGCGCACGACACGCGCATATCGGCTTTGCCGTTAACCCCTGCTCCCCTTTCTTCGGCTTTTCGACGGAACCATGCTCCCATCCTGCGTCCCGCCACAAACTGCAACAGACATACCGCAAGGGCTCCCGCCACAAGCCATGTCAGCAGCGACAGGCGGCTCTCGTCCCAGTGGAGTATCACAAAACTCACGCAGCTGCCGACAATAAGCAGCAGCGCCACCACCCACATATAAAACGACAGCTGTTGCGAACCGGCTATCGCCTTATGGGCTTTCGGCCACAGGTACCTGAGAAGCAATGCCGATATTATGGGCATTACCAACAGAGGGAATACCCTTCGCATTATCATCGTCATCGACTCCCAGAAGGATATAGTCTGGTTGTCGCCGACAAGGGCAAGCACGGCGGGTCCGGCAAAGGCCACAAGGGTGTTGCACAGCAATGAATATGAGGCCACAAAGGAGATGCTGCCTCCCAGCATGGCCGTGATTACCGGCGCTGCCGTGGCTGTGGGTATGAACACGCATATGAACACGCCCTCGGCCAACGTATGGTTTACGGGTTGCAATATCAGGTATACGGCAGCGGCCATGGCCATCTGCGTCAGAAGCAATATCCCCTGCGACACCGTCGGCTTGAAATCGCGGAAATCAAGCTTGCAGTACGTTATGAACAGCATCGCGAATATGAGATAGGGCGACAGGAAAGTCAGATACCCTATCCATTTATAGAAGAGTGCCCCCGTAATCATGGCTATGGGGAGCATGGCGCTCTTCAGCTGCTGTCGGTGTATCGAGATGTGCATTACTCTATATTCTCACTCTATATTCCTCCCACTGATGGCATTAACCCAGATGCGACAACAATTCCTCCAGCACGGCAAAAGTCCTTTTGGGCGCGTCTGTCCAGAAATTACGGTATTGGTCGAGGTTGTCGCCGGCTCCCGGGGTGTCGCTCACCACGCGAACCACCATGAATGGTACTTTCTCCATCATGCACGTCTGCGCTATCGATGCCGATTCCATATCGCAGGCCTTCGCTTCGGGACATACTTCCCTTATCCGGGCCACTTCGTCGGCCCTGCTTATGAACCTGTCGCCGCTGGCTATCTTGCCTGTAAGAATCTCCGGATGCGTTTGCTTTAACATGGCTGCCACATCCATACCTTCTTTATAAGGCTCCATATAGAGCGGGAATCCGTCAGCCTCTCCGGCGACAGTGCCCGGACCGCACCACACGTCATGATAGCATACGCCGTCGGCTATGAGCACCGTGCCTATCTTCACCGCTGGGTCCGCTCCCCCGGCCACACCGCTGTTGATCACCAGCTCCGGACTGAAATGCCTAATCACGCGATATGCATTGATGGCCGAGTTGACCTTGCCAATGCCGCAACGCGACAGACTCACTTCATGCGGTCCTATCTTCCCCATATATATCTCCTGGCCTTCCACAACATCTACCTTATGGTCAGGCATCAGCGCCAGCAGGAGACTCAACTCCTTGTCCATGGCCGCTATTATCGAGATTCTCATTTTACACTTATTTAATTACTCTGCAAAATTAGTGAATTTCCCCGACATTCGTTAAATTTGCATTTCAATATATATTGACAGTCCCAGTGTGTTCCTGAAAATACCTTGACGATGAATACCATAAAAATCTGGAATGAGAATCCTTCGGAAAAACAGCTCGAAGCCATCAACGCCATCCTGTCGGAAGGGCGCACAGCCATATTGCCCACCGACACCATGTATGCGCTGGTCTGCGACGCCACCAATATAAAAGCCGTGGAAAGAATTTGTCGCATAAAGGGAATCAATCCGGAAAAGACCAATCTGTCGATATTGTGTTCCGACATATCGATGGCTGCGGAATATGCCAAGATCGACAACAAAGGTTACCGGCTCCTTAAGGAGAATACTCCGGGCCCTCTGACCGTACTCTTCCGCACAGTATCCACCTTGCCGAGGGCTTTCAAAAACCGTAAGGTGGTGGGAGTACGCATCCCCGACAACGCCATAGCCCGGGCCGTGGTGTCGCGGCTGGGACGGCCTCTGCTCTCAACAACTATTGAATACGACGACGAGGACTATGCCGTGAATCCCGAACTTATCGCCGAAAGATACGACAATCTCATTGACCTGATGGTGGAAGGCGAAGAGGGACATATCCGCCAATCGGCAATCATTGACGCCACAGGCAACGAGCCGGTGACGGTCAGGGAAGGGGTTGATTAAAGATTAATGATAAATGATTAAAGATTAGCTATGGCGTAGGCGATGTAGATGCCGATTATGGCAATGATGGTGAGGATGCCGAATACGAGGGCACACATATCGAGTTGGCGCGACATCCGGGGCACCTTGCGCATGTAGACTGCCAACAGATGCACGAAGCACATCATGAAGGCAAAGAATATGTCGAGATATGCCCACCATTCCCGGCTGACATCAAATGATATCACCAGCACAGCCACTGTTATCAGAAGGGCTCCCCACGCCATCCATCTGGAATCAAGTATACTTTTCATAACAATTCCTTTCTTACGTTTCAACGCTCGGCTCTAATCTGAGTCTTATCTGTAAACCTTGAAGCCGTAGACCTTACCGTTGTCGGTAAGCACCATGGCCACATAAAAGCCCGAAGGTTGTCCCGTCAGGTCGAATGCCACCACATTCTGACCGCTGAATGTCTTTTCCATCACCCTTGATCCGTTGATGGAATAAACCCGCAGCACTCTCGGCTCTTCCGGGAAGTCGATGGAGAAATGACTGCCGCCGAGCCGATGCACTACCGGTTCCACAGGATGCAGAATCTTCTCGAGAGCTGCTGTCCGAGCCGCCTCTTCCTGGCGAATCTCCTCGATGAACGTATCGTAGAATGTGAAAGGCACCTCCTCGGCAAGCACATCGTCGAGAGTATAGTCACGATACTGCTCAGGTCGGTAAAGGTCGAATTCCACTGCCGTAGGCATGATAATCCATGCATTGCGCCGGTCCATATCCTCTATTTCTCTCTTCACGTCGTCGTTAAGACGTCGGTATTCGTCGGTATTGTAAGGATTGCCGAGCACGCCGGTGATATATTCCGGAAGGTTTTCCCAAGCATGTTTTGCTTTGTCGGGGATACGGCTGTCGTAACGGATAAGCTCCACCTCACGTGCGAATCTTGTGAACTGGTCACGTTCACGGTCGCCGAGCATAGCCTTGTCGAATCTGTTGACGCGGCTGTAGGCCAGCACCGGAAAGGCTTTGCTGTCGGCAACTATGGCCACGAAACCTCCCTGCGGACTGTTGTAGATATAAAACGGCGTGAACAGCCGGTTTGTAGTAAGTTCCCGACCATTCCATACCAGCTTGGGCCGCTGTGTCTCATAGCCGTACATGGTGTTGAAGAATGCCTGGGCTACCCGGGACGCCATCTTCTGGCTCACCGTCTCCGCATGCATCCCTGCCACACCCAGCATGGCCAGCACCAACGTCATTATTATACGCACTCCTGATTTCATATCTTTATAACGCTTTCCTCCCCTTAAAATATATAGGACCCACGTATTTATACTCCCTCGGAATCTGATAATCCACGCTGTTCTCAACCTCATTAGTTAAATTTCCTTAGATTGACAAGTGGTTTTATGAAATGTCGCGATTTTTCGTTAATTTTGCACATCGAAAGAAAATTCTGTTACTACAATAGACCCAAGGAATACAACGATTCATGAAAAAGAGTGCACTTCAGAGGGTTCGCGCTGAATATCAGCCGAAGCTGCCCCAGGCCCTGCAGGGTCCTGTGAAACTGAAAGTAGGAAAGGCCACCGAATCGGTAGCCAACCAGGAACAGATTAAGGAACTCTTCCCCCACACTTATGGCATGCCGGTTATCGAGTTTGTACCCGACGAGAACCCTGTACGCGTGGAAGAACCCTTCAACGTGGGCATCATCCTGTCGGGTGGTCAGGCTCCCGGCGGACACAATGTCGTTAGCGGTATATTCGACGGCCTCAAGACCCTCAACAAGGAAAACCGCCTTTACGGTTTCCTCATGGGCCCTGCCGGATTCATCAACCATCAGTACATGGAGCTTACCGCCGGCATCATCAAGGACTACCGCAACACAGGCGGTTTCGACATCATCGGCTCCGGCCGCACAAAACTTGAGAAACCCGAACAGTTCGACTCCGGTCTCAAGATCCTCAAGGAACTCAACATCAAGGCTCTCGTGATTATCGGCGGCGACGACTCCAATACCAATGCCGCTGTGCTCGCAGAGTATTACAAGAACATCGGCGCCGATGTTCAGGTGATAGGCGTGCCCAAGACCATCGACGGCGACCTCAAGAACGAATGGATCGAGACCTCCTTCGGCTTCGATACCGCCTGCAAGGTCTACAGCGAGGTAATCGGCAACATCCAGCGCGACTGCAACTCCGCAAAGAAGTATTACCACTTCATCAAGCTAATGGGCCGCTCCGCTTCCCACATAGCTCTTGAATGCGCCCTGCAGACACAGCCAAACATATGCATCATCTCCGAGGAAGTGCAGGCCAAGCGCATGACTCTCGACAACATCGTAAGTTACATATGCTACGTAATCACAGAGCGCGCCAAACTGGGATGGAACTTCGGTACCGTCCTCATCCCCGAGGGCCTTATAGAGTTCATCCCCTCGATGAAGACGCTCATCGCCGAGCTCAACGATGTGATCGAGACTCATTCCGAGGAACTCGCCGACCTCGAGGAAACCGACAAGCTGGAGTGCATCTACGGCTATCTGTCGCCGTCGAACGCCGACCTCTACAAGAGCCTTCCCAAGAATATCGCCCTGCAGCTGAGCCTCGACCGCGACAGCCACGGCAATGTGCAGGTGTCGCTCATCGAGACCGAGAACCTGCTGAGCCGCATGGTTGCCAAACGTCTTGAAGAGATGGCTGAAGCCGGCGAATACGTAGGCAAATTCAACGCCCAGCACCACTTCTTCGGCTACGAGGGACGTTGCGCCGACCCCACAAACTTCGACGCCGACTATACTTACGCCCTCGGCTACAACGCCGCCATTCTCATAAACGCCGGCGTTACCGGATACATGTCCAGCGTTAGAAACCTCACAGAGTCCAGCGAAAACTGGATTGCCGGCGGTATACCTATCACCATGATGATGAACATGGAGCGCCGCAAGGGTGAGATGAAGCCTGTGATACAGAAAGCTCTCGTAAACCTCAACGGACGTCCTTACCTTAAGTTCGCCTCCATGCGCGAGACTCTCGCCCTCAATACCCTCTACCAGTATCCCGGCCCGATCCAGTACTTCGGCCCCGCCGAAATCTGCGACCGTCCCTCGATGACGCTCCTCCTCGAGCACAACAAGGAAATAAACTAAACCCGTTGAGGCGGATTTGCCGCTTCTCTATTACCGAACAAAACGGCCTTCCTGAGTCTTATACCCATGGAGGCCGTTTTTTCCGAGAATCACAAAATATAAAATATCATGAAGATAACAAGACTATTATGCGTTGCCGGCGTTATGCTTCTTATGGCATCGTGCGGCAACAAGCGTGCCGCCGGGAATGACGACACGACATCGGTGGAGCGTCCGGCTACCGAAAGCGCCATCCATACTCCACATGCGGACACCGCTGACAGCGTCAAAAACGAGCTGCCCACCATCATCGACTTCTCGGCTACATGGTGCGGACCCTGCAAGATGATCGCGCCCTATGTGCACGAGCTGCAACAGACTCACAGCGACATAGTTAACTTCAGTTTCGTGGACATTGACGAGAATCCCGAGCTTGCCGACCGCTATGGTGTCCAGGCAGTGCCTACCTTCATCCTTCTTGATGCCGACGGCAAGGAAGTGGAACGCGCCACAGGCGCCAACCCCGACGCCATCGACGACCTCATAGACACTGCCAAGGACATCTCGCTCTGACGACATCCTTGAGGGGGGGTCCCCTCATTTATCCCTGCATTTAAGCTTTTATCCCGCATTCCATTGAGATTGTGGGATAAAATTTGTATTTTTGCGTTTCAAAGCCTTTCCTCACCGACAGAGAAGAGGCTGAAGGAGTGCAGTACTCCCCCATGAACGAAGAAATCAAAACGACAATAACAATGACTGCAACCAAACAACACAGCGGCGAACTGCTGCGCGACAAGGCGTGGGCCCGATGGCTCGCGCTGGGGCTTCTGGCTTTCGCCATGTTCTGCTCCTACATCTTCATGGATATCCTGTCGCCTATCAAGGACCTTCTTCAGTCGCAGAAGGGATGGGACTCCACAGCTTTCGGCACCATGCAGGGCTCCGAAACCTTCCTGAACGTGTTCATCTTCTTCCTGATATTCGCGGGAATCATTCTCGACAAGATGGGAGTTCGCTTCACGGCTCTACTCTCGGGAGTGGTGATGCTCATAGGAGCGGCCATCAACTGGTACGCCCTTACCGACATGTTTGCCGGCAGCAGCCTTGAGACATGGTTTACCGATCATCTCAACTATATCCCCGGTTTCCAGGAGCTTGGCGTGGCGCCATTCTACGAAGGGATGCCGGCATCAGCCAAATTCTCGGCGATAGGCTTCATGATATTCGGCTGCGGCGTGGAGATGGCAGGCATCACGGTATCGCGTGGCATCGTGAAATGGTTCAAAGGTCGCGAGATGGCCATGGCTATGGGTTCGGAGATGGCTCTCGCCCGTCTCGGCGTCGGTACATGTATGATATTCTCGCCGCTCGTGGCAAACTTCGGCGGCGATGTCAGCGTATCTCGCTCGGTGGCTTTCGGTGTGATTCTCCTTATGATTGCCCTCATAATGTTCGTGACTTATTTCTTCATGGACAAGAAGCTTGACTCGCAGACCGGCGAGGCCGAGGAGAAAGATGACCCATTCAGAATTTCGGATCTCGGCAAGATTCTCTCAAGCTGGGCATTCTGGCTGGTGGCTCTTCTCTGCGTGCTCTATTATTCTGCCATATTCCCCTTCCAGAAGTATGCGGTGAACATGCTTCAGTGCAATCTCACTTTGCATCCCGAAGGTGTCACGGAGTTCTGGAAGAGCGACCTCGCCACATATATCCAGTATGTGATAATGCTGATAGTTGCCATAGGTGCTTTCGCTTTCAGCTTCATGAAAAAGAAGAGTGTGAAATATCCGGCACTGGCGGTTGCGTTGGTGGCATTGGTGGCCTACTGCGTTATGGGCTATATGCGTCAGTCGGCGGCAGCTATTTTCGCTGTGTTCCCTCTGCTGGCCGTAGGAATTACACCGGCTCTCGGCAACTATGTTGACTACAAGGGGAAAGCGGCTTCCATGCTGGTGCTCGGTGCCTTGCTCCTGATTGCATGCCACCTCACCTTCGCCTTCATACTGCCGCAGTTCAAGGGGAACGACCTTGGCGGCGTCATCGTGGCTTATGTCACCATCCTCGTGCTCGGAGCAAGCTTCTCTCTGGTACCGGCATCTCTATGGCCCAGCGTGCCTAAACTCGTCGACGCAAAAATTATCGGCTCCGCATACGCTCTGATATTCTGGATCCAGAACATAGGCCTCTGGCTCTTCCCGCTGCTTATCGGCAAGGTGCTCGACTCCACCAACCCCGACATCGCGCAGAAAGTGGCCCATGGCGTCATGACCGAGGAGGTGGCTGCAGTAAGCTATAATTATACCTGGCCGCTGGTGATGCTCGCAAGTCTGGGCGTAGCCGCTCTCGTGCTCGGTATCATTCTCAAGGCACTCGACGCCAAGAAACACCTCGGCCTCGAAGAGCCTAATATAAAGGAAGTTCCCGAGATTGTTGAGCCTGAAGTCGTGGCTGCCGAGGAATAAGAATATTCCGACCAATAGCAGACAGGAGGCATCGCCCATGATGGGTAGATGCCTCCTGCTTTATTCCTGCATTCTCATGGATGCCTCCTTGTTTCTGCATCATTACTGCATCCTTGCGGATGCAGCATGGTATTTGCCGGTCAGAAAGTGAAGTTCACACCGGCCTGGATGAGGCCTTGACAGCCGAAGCCGAGCTCGGCAAAGAGGGAGAAATTGTTGGTGAGCTGGCCTTTCACACCTAAGGGAGATACCTGCCAGCCGAAATAGGCCTTGGTGTAGTCGTCGCTGAAACGGGGGTTGAAATTCGTGATCTCAACGCCGAGACCAAGATGTCCGTAGAGAACCAGCTTGCCTGTACGGTAGTAATCGTACTTGCCGTTGAACAGGATTGTGTGATAGTAGAGATGGCTGGCGTCCTTGCCTCCCTTTGTGGTGGCTGACGAGAACGTGTAGGATGCTCCCAAGGAGAATTTCTTCACCACTGGGAAGTAGATCGATGCTGTTACCGCACCCCACGATGTGTTAACCCCACCCCAGTCGTCCTGATAATAACTCATGGCGTCCATTGCGGTAAAGCCGCCATAACTGAATGACAGATCCACAGCCTTCGCTGTATTGGTGCCACACAATACCGACAGCACCACAATAATCACTGTAACGATTTTTTTCATAGTCTTTGGGTTATTGATTTGTCTAAAATATTAACGCCTCTTAACAGGATTGGTTCTGTCAAATCCCCCAAAAAAAGGTTCAATCCTTTTTTTACGATGCATTTCAATTTTGTACTCATAACCTTCGGCCACTTTTTTGGGGAATCACAGAACTGACCTGAACTGCACCGAGAGTTCACAGAACTTGGCCACACTAATTTTCAGACGTTCACAGAAGCGGCAGGGATGCGATAATTTTGAATTTGTGAATGTTGAATTTTGAATCTATGCCGCTTCGGAGATTTCCATACAGTACAGAACAGTCAAAGAGTCGGCACGCAATTCAAAATTCAACATTCACAAATTCAAAATTATCTTGTTCGGCGGCGGCGAGGTCTGCAGGGGTGTCGATGCCGATTGTGGGCTTGTCGGTTTCGGCCACGGCTATGCGGTAGCCGTTTTCAAGCCAGCGCAGCTGCTCAAGGCTCTCTGCAATCTCCAGCGGCGAACGTGGCAACGCTACTATCTCCCGCAACACCTGCGGTCGGTAGGCATACAATCCTACATGCGTATGATAATCCACGGCCGCAGGCCATGTAGCCGTTTCTGCGTTTCTGACATAGGGTATGACGCTGCGCGAAAAATAAAGGGCCTCGCCACGCGACGATACCGTGACCTTCACCAGATTCGGGTCGGCCAACGTGTCATAACCTCCTTCTTTAGGGAAACGGCGTACGAGTGTGGCCAATTGTGTCTCCGGATTGCGGGCAAAGATATCCACCACGCTTCTGATCTGCTCCGGGTAGATGAAAGGCTCGTCGCCTTGCACATTGACGATGACATCTGCCTCGATACCCAGCTTGCGGTACGCCTCGGCAATACGGTCGGTGCCGCTGGGATGGTTTTCGCCGGTAAGCACACCTCTGAAACTGGCATGCTCGACACATTCCAGTATGCGGCGGTCGTCGGTGGCCACTGCCAGTTCATATCCTGTGAGACTTACCTGCCGGCATACCCTGACTATCATCTCCACACCGCCGATCTTGGCCAACGGCTTCCCCGGGAATCTGCTCGACGCATATCGCGCCGGTATCAATACAATTACCTTCATATCTCCTGATTTAGAGCGCTTACCTGATTTAGAGCGCGTTCTATAAAACGAGAAAGCCAGCATATCTCACTGACTGAGCATATACTGGCTTTTCGGGAGGTTCCAACCAGATTCGAACTGGTGTAAACGGTTTTGCAGACCGGTACCTAACCACTCGGACATGGAACCCTTTTGCGAGTGCAAAGTTAATACATTTTTTCGAATCATGCAAATCCTGTGTGAGATTCGCTGAAAATTCCTCTAAAATAATCCCGCTTCTCCTCCAGTCCAAGAGTTTTACATCACTCTCCTTAACGAGAATTTTATAACGATGCGAGAATATTCTCAAGTTCTGCAGGGTCGACGAGGACGGAACGCGGCTTGCCGCCCTGTGTGGGGCCGACGATGCCGGCACTCTCCAGCTGGTCCATGATTCGTCCGGCACGCGTATATCCCAAGGAGTAGATGCGCTGTATCGAAGATGTGGATGCCTGATTTTTCGAAACCACCAGCCGCGCCACCTCATCGAAGAGCGGGTCACGGTCCTTCATCGACACTTCGCCTATACCTTTCGATTCCTCGCCATTGGGCATGGCCGGCTCCGGAAGCTCATACGGGCCTTGTGCGCCAGGCTGCCGCTCTATATAATCGCAAATGTTCTCCACCTCCGGAGTGTCTATGAAGGCACACTGCACACGCACCATCTCCGAATTGTTGAAAATGAGCATGTCGCCGCGGCCTATAAGCTGCTGCGCTCCTGTGGCGTCGAGGATGGTCTTGCTGTCGGC
Source organism: uncultured Muribaculaceae bacterium (assembly GCA_910584525.1). GTDB lineage: Bacteria > Bacteroidota > Bacteroidia > Bacteroidales > Muribaculaceae > Lepagella. The sequence goes on from CAJUAT010000038.1 coordinate 23,866, forward strand.
CACAGCCGTGACCTTGAACGACACCCGTGCCGGGAAGTTGGCCTTGATGATACCGGTAATCACGTTGACCGACGGACGCTGCGTGGCTATTATCACGTGCATGCCCACGGCCCGCGCCTTCTGCGCCAGACGCGCTATCGGCATCTCTACACTCTTACCCTTGATCATCACCAGGTCGCCGAACTCATCCACCACCACCACGATATAGGGCAGGTAACGGTGCCCTTCCTCGGGATTCAGCAGACATGCCCCGATCTTGGCGTTATACTCCTCGATATTGCGGGTATGCGCAGCTTTCAGCAGACTGTAGCGATCCTCCATCTCGATGCACAGCGAATTGAGCGTAGCCTCCACGCGGTCCATCTCCGTAATCACCGGCTCATTGTCCTCCTCGCCCGGTATGACAGCCATATAATGGTTTTTCAACTTGTTATACAGGCTGAACTCCACCTGTTTCGGGTCAATGAGCACGAACTTCAGTTCCCATGGCGCTTTGCTGTACAGCAGCGAAGCTATTATGGCATTGAGTCCCACCGACTTACCTTGACCTGTAGCGCCGGCCACCAGCAGATGCGGCATCTTGGCAAGGTCGGCAATGTAAACCTCGTTGGATATTGTTGAACCCAGCGCCACGGGCAGGTGATACTTGCTGTCGTGATATTTCTTCGACTTCAGGATAGTCTGCATCGACACTGTCTGCGGATCCTTGTTGGCCACCTCAATGCCCACGGTACCTTTGCCGGGGATTGGTGCGATGATACGCACACCCCGCGCCGCAAGACTGAGGGCTATGTCGTCGACAAGACTCCTGATTCGCGCTATCTTCACTCCCTGGTCGGGCACTATCTCATAGAGCGTGACCGTGGGACCTACCGTGGCCTCGATTTTTTTGATGGGGATTCCGAAATTCAGGAGAGTCTTCTCGATTTTCGCCTTGTTCTCCATCTGCTCGTCAGCATCTATGCTCACGCGCTCACTGCCCGGATTGAGGAGATCGAAGGGCGGGAACTTGTAATTGAGGTCCTTGAATGAATCTATCTGCGAACGGAGTTTGGGTTTGTCGGTCTGGCCGATGGCGTTGACATTCACCACCATCTTGTCAGATTCATTGGTGTCGTGTGCCGGCTGCTCCTCGTCAGTTGCTGTATTGTCGGCAGGTTCCGGTTCGCGGATGTTTTCTTCCGATAAATTATCGGCATTATCGTCTGCATCGGAGCGGTCACTGGTCTCTGGCGACTCAGACACCTCACTGTCACCAGCTGTGGCCGTGCTGTCCACACTATATATGGGCATTTCGCTACCGGCGAAATCCACCTGCGTGTCATGGTCCATCACCGTGGCCAGGTCATCGGTCTTCAAAACGGTAGTCTCGCCCGCCTTTATGTCGTCGATCACCTCCTGCTGCTGCATCCTTCTTATCTCTTCTTCGCGGGCTTTACGCTCGGCGCGCTCCTCGGCGGCCTTGCGACGACGCTCGAGATAGGCATGACGCTTCTTCATAATCCATTTCACCACATCCCTGAGGCATATCACCACAAAGACCGACAGCATGAATATCGACAACAGCACCGCTCCTGTCCATCCCACGAAGTTGACGACAAACTCATTGACATACCTGCCGTGATAGCCGCCCCAGTTGACAGGCGTATGGGCGCTGATAGTCAGCAACCCTATTATCAGAGAGGCCGTGACGAGTACTATAAGGCATTTGATGGTGAAATCCACCGTCTTGAAATGCGGCTTGCCTATCAGCAGTTTCAGGCTTATGCAGAAGAGCCATGCTATAATCACAAGCGACCCCACGCCAAAACTCTCGTTTATAAGGAACTCCGACAGTCTGGCTCCGCCTTCCCCTCCGGCATTGCTTATCTGCTTCACTGTGCCTATGGACATACTGTTGATTAGCGACTGATCTTTGACGCAGGCCGTGAAATATGATACGAATGAAACCAGCAGGTAGACGGCGAGGCAACACAAGAAAATGCCGAAAAGCATTCTGGCCGAGGTGCCGGTGAATGCTTCGACAAGTTTCTTCATGAAGGGAGTTCCCTCGGTTTTGACGGGCTGCTGAGGTTTGGGAGCCGTCTTGCCGCGTGTTGTCTTGCGCGCGGCCCTTACGCGACGCGGCTCCGCGCGTCGCCCCGCCGCACTCTCTTGCTGCCCAAGCTCCTCAGCTGTAGGCAGCGAGTCAAGCGACGACACATCCGGCGTATAGTCGTTGTAATTATATATATTCTTAGATTGCATTGACAGAATAATTATCAACGCGACAACTGATTGCCCATGCTATCCATAGGCTTTCGCCGCCGCGCATTCACGGAATGCAAAATTAAGAAAAAACTGCATCATAGCCAAGCCGCCAGCCAAACTAATTTTGCCGAATCTCAGAATTGAACCCTATCCACGATTTCCATACTACTGCACAGCCCACGTTTGGGGGAATCACAGAACTAATCCGGAACTACACTGATGGTTCACAGAACATTCAGCTACACTAATTTTCAGACTGTTCACAGAAGCGGCAGGTAGTAGATTATATTGAATTGTGGAATGTTGAATTTTATGTCGCTTCTGAGGCCCACCTGTAAATTAGCCTCATATCAGTTCTTACCGTATTAATATTCTCGGGGTTCTGTCGCCGTTCCTGATTATGTATATTCCTTTGGGGAGACGGGAAACATGCTCCGGTGTCGCTTCCGTCATGACCTTATTGCCCGATATGGTGTAGAGTGCCATACCCTCCTCTTTGTCTTTTGCTATATTTTTAATTCCGCTTACCCTGCTCATCACCAGATCATAATGCGGGTGCCGATAAATCTCCCTTCCTTCACCATCCCTAAAAAACAATGTCTCCTCTGCATAATTACATCCCGGAAGAGAGGTATTCGCATACGGGAATACCATCGGAAACCATCCTCCCACATATCCAAGACCACTTACTACTAATTTCGTCTTATATGGATTCCATTTGTTATATACGTCATCTTCGCTTGAATATATCTCCAGACATCTGTCTGACCTATCGGGACATGGCATTGATAAATTGGATTTCATCACAGGTCTTTCCATATCATAAATATACGCCTCTTTGGTGTCCGTTTTGAAAAGGAGACCGGAGGTAACATAACATTCCCCGACCTTCAGCTTGCTGAAATCACAGTATGGGAATGATATCATCTCGCCGGCATTCGGAGCAGGAATCGGAAGCTCTAAGGCAAAGGTAAGAATACTCCCCTCAGCATTCAAACCAAAAATAAACTCCTCCGTGCCCCTATTATTCCAAAAGACCTTCAAATATGTTTTTCCATCATACTCAAACGACCCGTCGATATAATAATTAATTTAAGTTTCGCAAGTATGTAATTTCAGAGATACGGGCATAAAAAAACGA
>CAJUAT010000039.1 GCA_910584525.1 uncultured Muribaculaceae bacterium
CTTGATTTTTTATACTGCCGGTGTAAAAATCTCAAGATTTTTATCTAAATTTGTGTTTCCCTTACAGGAACAAATAAACAGGGGTTCACACGGAGAGAGGAGAAAAGGCTCCGTCAGCATACGTGGAGAGCCCGCTATAACCCAAGATATGAGTAACGAGACATTATTGAAGCAAGTCACGGAGCGGGCCGAGAGATGGCTGGGTCCGGAATATGACGAAGAGACACGCCGGGAAGTAGAGGCTATGCTTTCGGCCGACGACAAGACTCTGTTGATAGAGTCGTTTTACAAAGACCTGGAGTTCGGTACGGGAGGGCTGCGCGGCATAATGGGCGCGGGCACCAACAGGATGAACCGCTACACGGTAGGTGCGGCCACCCAGGGATTGGCCAATTATCTTAAGGACTGCTTCAAGGAGCTTCCGCAGATTTGCGTGGCCGTAGGTCATGACGTGCGCCACAACAGCCGCAAGTTCGCCGAGCTTACCGCCGATATTTTCTCGGCCAACGGCATCAAGGTATATCTGTTCGACGGTCCGTGCCCCACGCCGGAGGTGTCGTATGCCATACGTAAGTTGGGATGCCAGAGCGGCGTTATGGTCACCGCAAGCCATAACCCCAAGGAGTACAACGGCTACAAGGCTTACTGGAGCGACGGCGCCCAGATGATTGCCCCTCACGATGTCAAGACCATCGAGTATGTGAATCAGATAAAGTCGAACGACCAGATAAAGTGGAATGCCGACGCATCGCTGATACAGACCATCGGCAAGGATATCGACGACCAGTTCCTGGCCGACATACACAAGCTGAGCCTCGACCCGGAAGCCGACAAGCGTCATAAGGACATGAAGATTGTCTACACGCCGATACATGGCACGGGCAAACGGCTTATGTACGATTCGCTGAAGCTCTGGGGCTTCGAGAATGTGATACACGTACCGGCACAGGATATCCAGGATGGCGACTTCCCGACGGTGGCATCGCCGAATCCGGAGAACTCCGAGGCTATGGCCATGGCTGTGGAGAAGGCCAAGGAGACTGGGGCGAGCCTTGTGCTGGCATCCGACCCCGACGCCGACCGCGTGGGCCTCGTGGTCCGCGACAAGCAGGGCAACTACCAGCTCGTCAACGGCAATCAGATATGCATGCTCCTTATATATTACATCATCACCAAGAATGTGGAGAACAAGCTTCTCACGGGTAATGAGTATGTGGTGAAGACGATAGTTACCACGGAGACCATCAAGCGTATCGCCGATGCCAACAAGGTACAGTGCTACGACTGCTTCACGGGCTTCAAATGGATAGCCGACGTGATGCGCAACATGGAGAACGAAGGACGCTATCTTGGTGGCGGCGAGGAGAGCTACGGTTTCCTCGCAGAGACATTCGTGCGTGACAAGGATTCGATATCGGCCAACTCGCTGATAGCCGAGTGCGCGGCATGGGCGGCCGACAAGGGTATGAACCTCTACGAGGTGCTCGTGGACATATATGCTCAATATGGCTTCTCGCGTGAGCGTGGAGTGAGCGTGGTGCGTCCCGGCAAGACCGGCGCCGAGGAGATCGTGGCCATGATGAAGAATTTCCGCGAGAATCCTCCCAAGACCCTCGCCGGAAGTCCCGTGACATGCATCAAGGACTACAGCGACCTCAACTGCCGCAACCTCAAGACGGGAGATGTGGAGAAGATGAACTTCCCCACCACCTCGAATGTGCTGCAGTTCTTCACCGAAGCCGGCGACAAGGTGTCGGTACGCCCCTCGGGCACGGAACCGAAGATAAAGTTCTATGTGGAGGTGCGCGAGGATATGAAGGATAAGGCCGATTATGAGAAGTACGTGCAGATTGCTGAAAAGCATATCGACAAGGTGCTCGAGGACCTGGGAGTTAAGTAAGTCAGAGGTCAGAGGTCATAAGTCATAAGTAATAGACAATAAGTAATAAGGGATGCAGGCATCGGACGGAAGTCTGATGCCTGTATTAATAAAGAAAGAAAATGGGAAAGATATCATGGCGTCCGGGGACGATGGTCTATCCGGTACCGGCGGCGTTGGTAACATGCGGTGCCACTCGGGAGGAATGGAACGTGCTGACAGTGGCATGGCTGGGTACTATATGTTCGGATCCGGCAATGCTCAGCATTTCGGTGCGCAAGGAGAGGCATTCATTTCCGATCATAATTAGGGAGATGGAGTTTACGGTCAATCTCACCACTGTGGGGATGGCGAAGGCCGTTGACTGGTGCGGTGTCCGTTCGGGCGCAAAGTATGACAAATGGAAAGAGACGGGACTTACGCCGTTGGCCGGCGAGAAAGTCAAGTCGCCCACGGTGGAGGAAAGCCCGTTGAGCATAGAGTGCAGGGTCAAGGAGACGATGGATCTGGGAAGCCATACGATGTTCATTGCGGAGGTTGTGAATGTCAGGGCCGATGACAGGTTTATGGATGCCTCGACGGGGCGTTTCGAGCTTGAGAAAGCCAATCTGCTGGCCTATAGCCACGGGTATTACCACTCGTTAGGACCGGTGATTGGCAAATTCGGTTTCTCTGTCCAGGGCGAAGGCAAATCACGGAAATAACCAGCCGAGACCGCTATTTGCCGTGTGGATTATGAAAAATGGGAAAAAAGCAGTAAATTTGCGAGGGGGGAAGACGGTAGAGAAAATACGAAAAGGAAAGCCATGATAATGTCGATGACCGGGTATGGCCGGGGCGTGGGCAAAAGCGGAAGGCGGACGCTCACGATAGAGATAAAGTCGCTGAACAGCAAGCAGCTGGACATGCAGACACGTATGCCGCAGGTGATGCGGGATATGGAAGTGGAGATGCGCACCAGGGTAGGTTCGGAGCTTGCCCGCGGCAAGGTGGAGCTGACAGTTACCGAGGAGCTTGCCAGCGGCGAGACAGCCGTGAGCATAGATGCCGGGGCTGTGAGTGTTTACAAGGCTCAGATAGAGGCGCTGGGAGAAGAGTGCGGCCTGCCGCAGCCTGCCGACTGGTACTCCGTGCTGCTGCGGCTGCCCGATGTGCTGCATGCTCGCCCTCTTGAGTTTGACGACAACGACCGAAAGGCTTTGTATGATGCTTTGAATATGGCCCTCGACGAGATAAAGGGCTTCCGCCTTACCGAAGGGAAAAAACTGTATGCCTTTTTCAAGGCTAAAATCGCTGCCCTTTACGGTCTGCTTGCCGAAGTGGAGCCCTATGAGGCGGAGAGAGTGCCCAAGATCAAGGCCCGTCTGGAGGAACAGCTCACACGTCTTGACAGTATAGAATACGACAAGGGTCGTCTTGAGCAGGAACTCGTGTTCTACATAGAGAAGCTTGATGTGACCGAGGAGAAGACCAGGCTCAACGCGCATCTCAACTATTTCCTTGAGACGATGGGTGGAGAAGATGGCTACGATCCTCAGGGTTGCGGCAAGAAACTGGGCTTCATAGCGCAGGAGATGGGCCGCGAGATCAATACCCTCGGCTCCAAGTCGAACCATGCCGAGATGCAGAAGGTCGTGGTGAGAATGAAGGATGAGCTGGAACAAATCAAGGAACAGGTGCTTAATGTGTTATGAGCAAAGGTAAGCTTATAGTCCTGTCGGCACCGTCTGGCACGGGAAAATCGACAATCATCAATGAGTTGATGAAGGATTCCACCTTAGGGCTGTCATTCTCGGTGTCGGCCACGAGCCGACGTCCTCGTGAGGGCGAGAAGGATGGCGTGAATTATTATTTTCTGACTCAGGAGGAGTTCGAGCGTCGCATAGCTGCCGACGAGTTTGTGGAGTGGGCCGAGGTATATGCGGGCACCTATTACGGTACCCTGGCTTCGGAGATAGAGCGTATCACGTCGTCGGGACGCAATGTGATCATGGACATAGACGTGGCCGGGGCTGAAAATGTCAAGAAGATGTATGGCAGCCGTGCGCTGACCATCTTCATAGAGCCGCCGTCGCTGGAGGTGCTGAAGGAGCGGCTTACAGGTCGCGGCACCGATGATGCCGACTCGATAGCCCGGCGTCTCGGCAAGGCCGAGTACGAGATGGGATTCGCTTCGGCTTATGACCGCGAGATTGTAAATGATTCGCTCGACAAGGCGGTGGCCGACGTGGCCGAAGAGATAAGGGAGTTCACAAGGAAGGAAGCGTGACAGGGGAGAGCGGCATGCCGGCCGGGAAACGCCGGAGGGTTATCGGAGTGTTCGGGGGAAGTTTCAACCCCGTGCATACGGGACATGCCATGGTCGCCAACATGCTGTCGCAGAGCGGGCTTGTGGATGAGGTGTGGCTGATGCCCGGCCGTATAAATCCGCTGAAGACCGACGGACCCCGGCCTGCCGATCCGGCGTTGCGCCTCGACATGTGCCGGATAGTGGCCGAGGATTGCCATGCCGTGAGTGTGTCGGATGTTGAGATGCAGCTGCCGGAGCCGTCGTATACGTATGAGACTTTATGCGAGTTACGCCGGCGTTGGCCCGACAAGGATTTCAGAATAATCATAGGTTCCGACAACTGGCAGGCTTTTGGCCGCTGGCGTAATCCGGAGAAGATAATCAGGGAGTTCGGTGTGATAGTCTATCCGCGGCCCGGGTTCGAAATAGGGGAGGCGTTGCCCGACAATGTGACGCTTGCCGACAGCGTGCCGCAGATGGAGATTTCATCCACATATCTGCGGAGGGCAATAGCCGAGGGCCTTAATGTCAACTTTTTGCTCCCGGCAAAAGTTATCGGTTATATAGAGAAACATCATCTTTATAAGGATTGAGAACATGACAGAAGATCAGGAGATAACCCGCAAGCTGCTGAAGACCACGGCCGACAGTGCGCGATATTGCAAGCTGATAGAAGAGGCGCGGCAATACGACAAGGATGAATTTGTAAAGAAGGTCACCGAGTTGCTGCCGGTGATTTACAGTGATTTTCTCATGCTGGATTCCGAAGAACTCGGGCTTATCGACGAGAGATATTATCCTACCTATGTCGATGAGCAATGGTACGAGACGGTGCGGCGCAATGTGGAGAATGTGCTTGGTCCCGACGATATCTTTCTGGAGACTTTCGAGGAAGATATGAAATATAGCGACACTCCGATAGCGGCTTCGATATCGGAGGGACTGGCGGATATATTCCAGGCCTTGTATAACATGGTTATGACCGTAAAGGAGAGCGAGGGTGAGGATACGGCCGGCGCATATGCGGAATGCCGGGAGAACTTCGCCGGCTATTGGAGCCAGACGCTGTGCAATGTGCTCAGGGCGCTGAATCATCTGCGGTTCGCCTGACGGCTCACCACAGTGCAGACCACATAAGCTACAGCAGCCACATAGCCCTGGCGCCCTGGTGGCTTTAACAGAAAAAGAAAAAACCAAGATATTATGAGTACAGATTATGTAATGGGCAATCTGCTTGACTGGATGGACAAGTCGACATGCAATTTCACGGCTGTGCGCACGATGAGCACGTCGCTCGACGAGCTCGGTTTCCAGCGTCTCGACGAGAATGCCCGTTGGGATATCCGCGCCGGCGGAAAGTATTATATGACCAAGAACGGGAGTGCTCTTTTCGCATTCATCGTAGGTGAAGGGCCTGTGGGCGACAATGGCTTCCGCATCGTGTCGGCCCATAGCGACAGTCCCTGCTTCAAAATCAAGCCTAACGCCGAAATCTACGGCGATGGCGGCGTGGTGCGCCTCAATGTGGAGAAATATGGCGGCGGCATCCTGTACACATGGTTTGACCGTCCGCTGTCGATAGCCGGCCGTGTGGCTGTGCGCGGTACCGACTGGCTGCATCCCCGCGAGTATGTGGTGGATATAAAGAGCCCCGTGGCCGTGATTCCACATCTGGCCATTCATTTCAACCGAGGCGTCAATGAAGGTAACCCCATATCCGTACAGAAAGACATGTCGCCGGTACTGGGGTATTACAAGCCTGAGGAGATAGAGGAACAGAAGCATCGTGGGGGACTGGTGAGAATCATGGTGGCCCGCGAGCTGGGTATCGAGCCTGAGGATATCATAGATTATGAGCTCTGTCTCTATCCTGTGGAGAAGGCGCAGGTGATAGGCGCCGAGGGACAGTATTTTCAGTCTGGGCGCATCGATGACCTGTCGATGGCATATGCAGGTTTCCAGGCACTGCTTGACGAGCACAGCGTTCAGACGGGGGCCACGCGTATTCTGGCGGTGTTCGACAACGAGGAGACCGGCTCGGGCACAAAGCAGGGAGCGCATTCGCCGGTGATGAGAAACATCCTGGAGCGCATATGCCGGCAGCTGAGCGGGGATCCGGAGGATTTCTACCGTGCGGTGGCCAACAGCTTCATGATATCTGCCGACGACGCCCACGCATGGCATCCAAACTATGACTCCAAGTACGACCCGACGAACCATCCTGTGATGGGAGGAGGACCGGCTATCAAGATCAATGCCAACTGCAAGTACATGACCGACAGCCGCGGGGCTGCCGTCTTCGGCGAGCTATGCCGCAAAGCGGGCGTGAAGTGCCAGTACTTCGTGAACCATTCCGATGTGGCCGGCGGCAGCACCCTCGGCAACATCGCCACCGTACAGCTCGACATAGAGGGCGTAGATGTGGGGAATCCCATCTGGGCCATGCATTCCGCCGCCGAGACGGCAGCCGTCGACGACCAGCTCTCTATGGTGCTCGCTCTCCGGGAATTCTTCCGCTGATATAAGGAATGTTAACGGATAAACAGAGTTTCGGATTTTTTTGTTAATTTTGCAAACGGATAGGGGAACGTATGCCCTGCCCGAGACAGATTACAGGAAAACAAAGACTATAAAAATGAAGATAGAATTCGAGAAGCTCGACGAAGTCAACGGTGTGATTACCGTAGAGGTCGACGAGAAGGATTATGCGGAAGATGTAAAGAAAGAGCTCAAGAAGGTAAGCAAGACCCACAGCGAGCCGGGCTTCCGCGCCGGCAAGGTGCCTTTCGGCATCATCGAGAAGAAATACGGCAAAGCCGTGAAATATGATGTGGTGAGCAAAGCCGTCGGCAACGAGCTATACAAATATATAGCCGACAACAAGCTGCCGGTGCTTGGCCAGCCGCTTCCCGGCAAGGAGAACGACCTCAATCCCGAGGAAACCAGCTATAAGCTGACCTTCAAGGTAGGACTGGCTCCCGAACTCGGCATAAAGGCCGACAAGGAGATGCATCTGCCTTACTACCATATAGAGATCACCGACGAGATGATCGACAAGCAGGATGACCACATGCGTACACGCTTCGGCAAGCAGGTGCCCGGCGACGAGGTGGATGCCACGGCTCTCGTCAAGGGAGAAATCTCTGAGCTTGACGCCGACGGCAAAGTTAAGGAGGACGGCGTGAAGGTGGAGAATGGTATTGTGGCTCCGCAGTACTTCAAGGATGAGGAGCAGACAAAGCTCTTTATAGGCAAGCACGTGGGCGACAAGGTGGTGTTCAACCCCTGGAAGACCTGCAACGGCAATGCCACGGAGATGTCGTCAATGCTCAATGTCGACAAGAAGGATGTCGACAGCTATAAGGGCGACTTCGAGTTCGATATCAAGGAGATCATCGTGCTGAAGAAAGCCGAGCAGGGCGAGGAGTATTATAAGGAGGCCTTCGGCGAGAACGGCAATGTGACCGACGAGAAGAGCTACCGCGAGGCGTTGAAGAACATGCTGGCCAATGCCATGGCTCCCGAGACCAACTATCGGTTCACCATCGACGCACGCGAGATTATCGGCGGCAAGGTGAAGGATACGCAGCTCCCCGACGAGGTGCTGAAGGAATACCTCGTGATGAACAACGACGACATAGACGCCGACAACGTTGACGAGATATACAACGGCATGAAGAAGAGCCTGCTGTGGGATCTTGCCAAGGAGACCCTTGCCAAGCAGCTTGGCGTGGAGGTTACCGATGAGGATTACAAGCAGACAGCCCGAACGCTTGCCCGTCAGCAGTTCGCGCAGTATGGCATGGCCAACGTGCCTGATGATGCCGTGGAGCGCTTCGCCGACGATATCCTGAAGGACAAGAAGAGCATCGACCAGATCAAGGCACGCACTGCCGACATGAAGTTCTTCAACGCCCTGATGCAGGCCGTGACCCTCGACGAGAAGACCGTTTCGGCCGAGGAGTTCAACGCCCTTTTCAAGGATGAAGAGGTTGCCGAGTAATTTGGCGAGGAATTTGTTATCGTAATATAGACTTCGCGGGACACAGGTCGCTGGGTCCCGCGAAATCATTTAGATATGGAGATCCTAAAAGGAGCGCTCCCCGAAAACAGTGAATATATGAAGAATGATTTTAGGAATTATGCCGTGCACCATCTTGGTATGAGCGGCAACACACTGGACTCATATGCGCGTGCCGTCGACAGGATGGGCGTGACGGCTCCGACAGCCGACTATATGAATCCTTATATACTTGAGGAGCGTCAGCTCAACGTGACACAGATGGATGTGTTCTCCCGACTGATGATGGACCGCATCATCTTCCTCGGCACGCAGGTGACCGACCAGAGCGCCAACATCATCCAGGCGCAGCTCCTCTATCTCGACTCGGTAGACCCCGAGAAGGATATAAGCCTCTACATCAACAGCCCCGGCGGGTCGGTATATGCCGGTCTGGGCATCTATGACACCATGCAGTATATCAATTCCGACGTGTCGACGATATGTACCGGCATGGCGGCGTCGATGGCTGCCGTGCTGCTGGTAAGCGGCGAGAAAGGGAAGCGTTACGCGCTGCCTCACAGCCGGGTGATGATCCATCAGCCTATGGGCGGTATCCAGGGACAGGCTTCCGATATAGAGATCACCGCCAGGGAAATCCTCAAACTCAAGGAAGAGCTCTACCGCATCATCTCCGACCACTCCGGTCAGCCCTTCTCGAAGGTTGAGGCCGACTCCGACCGCGACTACTGGATGATAGCTCCCGAGGCCAAGGAATATGGCATGATCGACAAAGTGCTCCGTAACCCGTCGAAGAAAGACTGACAGCAGGCGATGGCAAAGAAAAACAGTGAGATGCGGTGCATGATGTGCGGCCGCTACGACAGTGCCGACACTCCGGTGGTGGAGGTCGTGCCCGGCTTGAACCTCTGCACCGACTGCATCGACTTCATAGATACGGCCCGCGATACCGAGCTGGCCAAGCGCAAGAAAAAAAGCAATGCCGGCAAGGGCGCTGAGATAAAGTCTATCCCCACTCCTCATGAAATCAAGGAATTCCTTGACCAGTACGTGATAGGGCAGGACGAGGCCAAGAAATACCTGTCGGTGGCGGTCTATAACCATTACAAGCGCATCAACCAGCCTGAGGCCAAGGATGCCGACGATGTCGACATAGAGAAATCCAATGTGGTGCTTGTGGGTCCCACTGGTACCGGCAAGACGCTTCTCGCCAAGTCGATAGCGCGTCTCCTCGACGTTCCCTTCACGATAGTCGACGCCACGGTCCTCACCGAGGCCGGCTATGTAGGCGAGGATATAGAGTCGTTGCTGACACGGTTGCTGCAGAGCTGCGACTACGATGTGGAGAAGGCCGAACGAGGCATCATTTTCATCGACGAGATCGACAAGATAGCCCGCAAGAGCGACAATCCGTCGATTACGCGCGATGTCAGCGGCGAAGGCGTGCAGCAAGGTCTGCTCAAACTCCTTGAGGGCACTGTGGCTCTCGTGCCTCCGAATGGCGGACGAAAGCATCCAGAGCAGAAGATGATTCCCGTGAATACCAAGAACATCCTCTTCATATGCGGAGGAGCCTTCGACGGTATAGAGCGTAAGATTGCCGCGCGTCTCAACACCCACATAGTAGGTTACGGCCACGATGAGAAGAACAAGAAGCGGCAGCGCGACAATCTGATGCGCTACGTTATGCCCCAGGATTTGAAATCGTTCGGCATGATTCCCGAAATCATAGGACGACTCCCTATCCTGACAAGTCTTGACCCTCTCGACAAGCCGGCATTGAGGCGAATACTGACCGAACCCAAGAATGCGATAATCCGCCAGTACGCCAAGCTTATGAAGCTCGACGGCGTGGAGCTGGAGTTTACCGACGACGCGCTCGACACAATCGTGGACAAGGCCGTGGAATACAAGCTGGGTGCGCGCGGACTGCGTTCTATTGTGGAGACGGTGATGGTAGACGCCATGTTCGACATCCCATCGCTCAAGGACAAGAAATTCACAGTGGATGCCGAATATGTGACCCGTCAGCTCGACAAAGCCCATTTCGGCGAATTGATCCAGAATCAATAGACCTCCCCCGAAATTTTAAGGAATACGCTCTGCATATCGGAGCTGATATCATAAATACGGCAAAGGCTACAAAAAAAATTGTGGCCTTTGCCGTATACTGTTTGCAGATTGGGGAATTTTTATTAAATTTGTAATTGAAGAAAGAAACCGGAAGGCCCAAGGTCGACAAGACAGGCCGTATCTCCTCAATTACAACGCATGAACAATTACATGGCACCGGCTCAGCGAGCCAAGATATACGAGACACTTAAATATTACTTTGGCTTCGACACATTCAAGGATGGTCAGCTGGAAGTGATAGAGAATCTTGTGTCGGGGCATGATGTGTTCGTGTTGATGCCCACAGGAGGCGGCAAGTCGTTATGCTACCAGCTGCCGGCACTGATGCTTGAGGGCACGGCAGTGATTATCTCGCCGTTGATAGCGCTGATGAAGAATCAGGTCGACGCCATGCGAGGCTATGCCGACCGCGACCGTGTGGCGCATTTCCTCAATTCCTCCCTTACCAAGGGCGCAGCCGAACAGGTCCGCAAGGATGTGCGCTCAGGGCGCACGAAGCTACTGTATGTGGCTCCCGAATCGCTCGCCAAAGAGGAAAACATAGAGTTCCTCAAGTCGGTGAAAGTCTCTTTCTTTGCCGTCGATGAGGCACACTGCATCTCGGAATGGGGGCATGATTTCCGCCCGGAGTACCGCAGGATACGTCCCATGATTTCCGAGATAGGCAACCTGCCGGTGATAGCCCTTACAGCCACGGCGCCCCCAAAGGTGCAGCACGACGTGCAGAAAAACCTCGGAATACTCGACGCAAAGGTGTTCAAGTCGAGTTTCAACAGAAAGAATCTCTATTACGAGGTGCGGCCCAAGACCAAAGACATAGACCGCGACATAATAAGATATATAAAGGAGCATCCCGGAGAGTCGGGTATCGTGTACTGTCTGAGCCGCAAGAAGGTGGAGGAATTTGCGGAGACTCTAAACATCAACGGTATATCGGCGCTGCCCTATCATGCGGGCATGGATACGGGGCAACGGGCCGCCAACCAGGATGCATTCCTTCAGGAGAAGGTGAAGGTGATAGTGGCCACGATAGCCTTCGGCATGGGTATCGACAAGCCCGACGTAAGGTTTGTGATACATTACGACATGCCCAAGAGTCTTGAGGGCTATTATCAGGAGACAGGTCGTGCGGGACGCGACGGCGGCACGGGCAACTGCATCACCTTCTATGGCCGCAAGGACCTGCAGAAACTTGAGAAGCTCATGCAGAGCAAGTCGGTGCAGGAACAGGAAATAGGTCATCAGCTCCTCAAGGAGACGGCGAGCTATGCAGAGTCGTCGGTATGCCGCCGGAAGATTCTGCTCCATTATTTCGGCGAAGTCTACGAGGAAGACAATTGCGGGATGTGCGACAACTGTCGGCGGCCTCGCCGCAAGGTGGAGATGGGTCAGGAGCTGCTGTCGGTTCTTGAGGCGGTGCTTGCCGTGGAACAATGTCATAAGTCGGAATATGTGGTAAACGTGCTGATAGGCCGCGCCACCGACGAGATAAAACGCAACGGCCATGATTCGCTTGAAGAGTTCGGAGTGCTCGACGATACGGAGGAGAAGCTGGTGGCCACGCTGGTGCATCAGGCCGTAGTGGCAGGCTATCTCGAGAGAGACCTCGAGAATTACGGTATTCTCAAGCTCACTCCCCAGGCGCGTAAATTCATGGACAAGCCCGGCAAGTTCGAGATTGTGGAGGATATAGACTATTCTGAATGCGACGATGAGCTGCCGCAGGGGAAAGGGTGCTCGGCATCCGACATGGAACTCTACGCCATACTCGACCAGCTCAACAAGGATGTGGCACGCAAACGCGGCGTGGCTCCGTATCTCGTGTTCCGCGAGTCGAGCCTAGAAGCAATGGCCACAACTTATCCCGTCACCAACGAGGAACTCCTCAACATTCCGGGAGTGGGAGCAGGCAAGGCAGCCAAATTCGGAAAGCCTTTCCTCGACATAATCAAGAAATATGTGGAGGAAAACGAGATTGAGCGACCCATGGATTTCAGAGTGCGCAGTCTGGCACGCAAGAGCAACACCAAGATTCTTATTATCCAGGCCATCGACAGGCAGGTGGATCTCGATGACCTTGCCGACAGCCTCGGACTCGATTTCCCCGACTTCATATCCGAACTCGAGACTATCGTGGAAGCCGGAACCAAAATCGATATCAATTATTTCATCAACGATATCCTCGATGAGGAGCAGCTTGAAGATATGATCGACTATTTCAAGTCGTGCACGGAGGATAATCCTGAAAAGGCCATAAAGGAACTCGGGTCAGACTATGACGAGGACGACATACGCTTGGTAAGGGTGAAATTCATTTCCGACATGGGCAACTAATTTGTAATTGTCGCAGGAATCACAATAATTTTTTTCGGAGAGCAACGTTTTTAATAAAGTACGGAATATCGGGCGGCAAGAGAGCATATTTCTGTCGTCGGATGGACTCTGTGAATTGAAACAACATCAAAAACGACGATGAAAAAAGCTATAGCAGGCGGAACATGCCTGATTGCGGTGGCCATGGCTTTCGCCGCTAAGGATCCGGTGATAATGACAGTCAACGGCGTTGACGTCCCCAAGTCGGAGTTCGAATATCTATATAACAAGAACAGCCAGCAGCAGATCAATCCGCAGACTCTGGAGGAGTATGTGGAGATGTTCAAGCTCTATAAGATGAAGGTGGCCGACGCCAAGGCCGAGGGACTGGACACGCTGGAATCTTTTCTGAAGGAGACAAGCCAGTACAGGCATGATCTGGCTGCGCCTTACCTTGCCGATTCAGCATATATCAACAAGCTTGTCGACGAAGCCTATGCCCGTTCGCAGCGAGAGGTGGAGGCAAAGCACATCATGTTCTTCAAGACCCGAGGAGCCGCAGAGAACGCCGCTATGAAAGCGCGACTCGACAGCCTTCGCGGCGTAATCGTCAACGGCGGAGATTTCGAGGAGCTGGCGCGCCAGTACAGCCAGGACCGCGGCAGCTCTCAGCGCGGCGGCAACATGGGCTTCATAGTGGCCGGCAATTTCCCTTATGCCTTCGAAGAGGCTGCATGGTCGCTGCCGGAAGGCAAGATTTCCGAAATCGTGGAAAGCCCCATGGGATATCACCTCCTCAAAGGAGGCCGTAGCCGCGAGGCCCGCGGAAAGGTGAAGGTGTCGCATATCCTCAAACTTACCCAGGGTAAGGACGAGGCTGGTATAGCTTTGGCAAAAAAGCAGATTGACAGTCTTTACAACGTGGTCAAGGATAATCCCTCGATATTTGCGGAGACTGCTACGCTCAACTCCGAAGATCCGGGGTCGGCACGCCAGGGCGGCGCTCTTCCTTTCTTCGGCGCCGGCGAGATGGTTGCCGAGTTCGATTCTGTGTCGTTCGCCCTCAAGGATGGCGAGATCAGCAAGCCTTTCCCCACATCCTACGGTTATCATATCGTTTACCGTCAGGAGTCGCGTCCCCCGTTGACTTACGACATAGTTAAACGTCAGACGCTTCCCAAGCTCAACATGGCCGGCGATGTACGTCACCGCATGATACGCGACCATCAGACAGCACGTCTGGCGCCCGCACACAAGGCCAAACTTAACGACAATACCGTAAAGGCCATCTACGCATCGGCAGCCACCAACGGTCTCGACTCGGCTTTCTATGCCTCGTGGACTTCCGGAGCCAATTCCCGAATGGATATAGCTGTATGCGACGGTAAGAATACGAAGGCCGCCGACTTCATGGCCACTCTCAACAATCACATCATCCCTGATGCCGAGGGTGCCAAGGAAGTGCTCGACGAGCGACTCGCCGCTTTCTTCAACGAGATAGTGACCACCGCCGAGGAAGCCCGGCTTGAAAAGACCACACCCGAATACCGCAACCTGCTGCGCGAATATATCGACGGCAGCCTCCTCTATGAGGTAAGCGTGCGCAAAGTGTGGGACAAGGCCGCCAAGGACACCGAGGGTCAGGACGCTTATTTCAAGGCTCACCGCAGCGAATACAAATGGGACAAACCTTATGTGAAGGGATTCTTCATACAGACCGTCAACGATTCCGTGGCCGACCTTATCAAGAAGCGTGCGGCACAGTTGCCGGAAGCCGAGATGGTCAACGCTCTCCGTCAGGAGTTCAGCGGAAACATAGGCGTGGAGAGAGTCCTCGTATCGCAGGGTGCCAACGCCATGGTGGATCACGTGGCATTCAACGGCCCCAAGGTGGAAGGACAGACTGCCAAATTCCCCGTATACTTCATGGTCAACGAGCGTATCCTCACCGAACCCGAGGAATACAGCGATGTCAAGGGACTCGTGATTACCGACTACCAGAACATGTTCCAGCAGGAATGGGAAAACGAGCTGCGCAAGAAATACCCCGTTACCGTCAATGCCAAGGTGCTCAAGACAGTAAAGCGTAAGTAAGCCAAGGAGCTCAAGACAGTTAAGAGACAGTAATAGTAATACATACATTTTCATTTTAGTTGCGAGGAGGATGTCCCACGGTGGGCATCCTCTTTTGCGATTTCCTAAATCGGTGAAAAAGTGTTATCTTTGTAGCTTGATATGGGATATAGTGTCGGAGACATATCGGGAGCTACACGCAGGGTTGCGGGGATGCTGGCGGCAATAACGATGCTGGCTATGACGGCCGTCAGTTCGTGTGGCGACGGCAAGAAAGAGGAGAGCGGCGACACCATGGTTGTCGCACTGGGCGATTCGGTGCTGAACCTCAGCGAGGTGTTGCAGCAGATACCCCGTGGACTCGAGCCTGCCGACAGCCTGGCGATGTTTCGCGCAATTGTGGAAACATGGCTGCAAAGGCAGGTGCTGATGTCGGTGGCCGTCAACAATATCCCCGACATGTCGGAAATCGACAGGATGGTTGATAATTACCGCACCGACCTCATACTGGGTCGCTATCTCTCGATTCTGGGAGAACGCAACAACCGTCCCGACAACCGCCAGGTAGAGCAGTATTACCGCGCCAACGCCGATTCGATGATTCTCGAGGAGCCGGTGGTGAAGGGTATATTCCTGAAGGTCAACGAGAAGGATCCCAATATTGACAAGCTGCGTCAATGGATGCGGGAGGCCGACGAGGAGGCCGTCGACAATCTGGAGGTCACCGGCCTTCGCGAAGCTACCCAGTATGAGTATTTCCAGGACAGGTGGCATGCCTGGCATGAGGTTGCCGATCTGGTGCCCTACCGATTCTTCGATGCCGACGCCTTCCTGCAGTCGACGAAAGATTTCGAGACATCCTACGGCGGCTCGGTGTACATCATACACATCGCCGAATATGTGGGGACGGGGGAGAAGATGCCGGCCGATTATGCCAAGGCCAATATCGAGGAGATGATCCGGCGGTCGAATGTGGCGGCGGGGCGGCGCAAGCTGATCACCGACATATACCGCAGGGAAGTGGACGAAGGTAGGCTGCGAGGCGGCCTCTATGACCCGGAGACCGGAAAACTCCGACAAACGGACAAGAAAAAAGAATGACAATGAAAAATAGACGAGTTACAGCTATAGCGATAACAGGCATGCTGGTGGCAGGCTTCTGCTCGATAGCCGCTCCGGTGAAGAAGAACGCCGTGGATGAAGTGGCATGGATTGTAGGCGACGAAGCCATCTTCCGCAGCGATGTGGAAGAACAATATGCCCAGATGAGGAGCGAGGGACGCCCGGTGAACGGCGACCCTTACTGCGTGATTCCGGAGCAGCTCGCCGTGGAGAAACTCTTTCTCCATCAGGCAAAGATCGATACGGTGACAGCCCCGGAAAACCAGGTGGCCTCGCAAGTGGACAAGCGTATTGATTTCTTTATCCAGAACCTTGGATCGCGCGAAAAGGTGGAAGAGTATTTCCATAAGAGTCTACCGTCGCTGCGAGTGCAGCTGATGGACCTCATGCGCAACAGCTATATCATAGAGCAGGTGCAGAACAGTCTGGTAAAGGATGTTAAGGCCACGCCCAACGACGTGCGCAAATATTACCAGAACCTTCCCGCCGACAGCATCCCCTACGTGCCCATGATGGTGGAGGCTCAGATCATAACGGTTAACCCGGTGATACACCAGCAGGAGATTGACGACGTCAAGGCACGTCTGCGAGATTATGCCGACCGTGTCAACAAGGGGGAGGCCGACTTCTCCACGCTTGCCATAATCAACAGCGAGGATGGCTCGGCCATGCAGGGCGGTGAACTCGGCTATCATTCACGCGCCGATTTCGTGCCGGAGTTCTCTAATGTGGCCTTCAACCTCAACGACCCCAAGAAGGTGTCGAGAATTGTGGAGACTGAATACGGCTTCCATATCATACAGCTCATAGGCAAGCGCGGCGACCAGGTCAACGTGCGCCATATCCTCTTGCGCCCGAAGGTCGACGACAAGGAACTGGCCAATGCCGTGGTGAAACTCGACTCCATGCGTAAAGAGATTGTAGCCGGCAATTTCACCTTCGAGGAGGCTGCCAGGTTCGTGTCGCAGGACAAGGATACCAAGAACAATAAGGGTATAATGGTGAACCAGAAGACCGGCAACACCCGTTTCGAGATGCAGGATCTTCCCGCAGAGGCTGCCGCCAAAATCGAGCTGATGCAGCCCGGCGACATCTCCGAGGCCTTCATCATGAAAGACCCCCAGAAAAACAGGGATGTGGTGGCTGTGGTCAAGCTTACCAACCGTATACCGGGACATAAGGCCAATCTGTCGGACGACTTCAACCAGCTCAAGCAGATGTACGAGAACAGTACCCGTCAGGCCATCATCAAGGAGTGGGTGGAGAAAAAAATCAAGGATACCTACGTGAAGATAGGCGAGGGATGGGATGCCTGCGAGTTCACCTACGACGGCTGGATAAAACCCTGAGTCAATATACCTGAAGTGATATGTTGAGGACGCGGAAACTGGTGCTGGCGATGGTGGCCATGGCAGTGGCGATGTTTGCATTGTCATGGCTCTCCGATGTGTATGCCCAGAAGAAGCAGACAAAACCAAAGACTGCCGAGACTTATACCCGGCCAAAGCCCCGCGAACCGATAAAACCGCAGATTCCCTCTGTCAATAGATTCCAGGACGACAAGGTGTTTCTCGAGAATGCCGACTCCCTTTACCGCCCGGCAAACGAGTATGAGGAATATCAGATTGTGAAAGGGAAGGTGAAGTTCCGTCAGGGCAACATGTGGATGTTCTGCGACTCGGCGTATTATTATCCGCAGAAGAACTCGATGGATGCTTTCGGACATGTGGAGATGCAGCAGGGCGACACGCTGTTCGTCTATTCCGACCGGCTGTATTATGACGGCTTCGAGAAGCTGGCCACGCTTGTCAACGGCCCATCGCGAAGCAAGGTGGAGCTGCGCAACAGGAAGGTGACGCTTACCACCGACAGCCTCAACTACAGCGTGGCTACCGAAACGGGATGGTATACCACCGGCGGTGTGCTCGACGATGGGGTCAACACCCTTACATCCGTTTACGGTGAGTACTCTCCCAACACCAAGGAGGCAAAATTCCGCGACAATGTGTTGCTGGTCAACAACAAGGACGGATACCGGCTCATCACCGAGGAGCTCGACTACAATACCGCCACCCATATCGCCGACATAAACACGAAGACAGTCATAGAAGGTGCCAACGATACAATCGTGACCACACAGGGCACCTACAACACGTCGACCGACCACGCACAGCTCACGGCAAGGTCGACAATCACGCACCGCGACTCCCTCGACAATGTGACATGGCTTGAAGGGGATTCCATCATCTACGACAAGGCCACAGGTATCAGCCGTGCATATATGTTCCGCAACCCTATGCGCGACCAGCAGCCCATGGTGATTACCGACACGGCGCGGAAAGTGCAGCTTATCGGCGGCTATGGCGAGTATGACGACAGGACGCGGCGAGCCATGGCCACGGAATATCCGTTGCTCATAGAATATTCGCGGCCCGACTCCCTGTTCCTGCGTGCCGATACCATCATCTCGCTGATACAGCCGGAGTTGGTATGGCCCGACACTCTCGACAACAATTTCAGCGCAGCCACACGACGGCGTTTCGCGGCAATGGAGAGTATCCTCGACCTCGCCAAGGGTGTGGATGTGGAACTGTACCTCTATCCGGCGTCGATTCCGACGGTAATCGACATGCCGTCGTTGTCGCCCGGGGCACCGGCGCGTTCAGAGAACAAAGTGCCTGGGAGACCCATGCCGGATGTCACATACGACGACCGCGACGTACCCGACGACAGAAGCCTTTCGGTAGAGACGCCTCGGGATACCGCCGCCGGTGCGCCGGTGCGTAGGCTTGACGCCCTCGGCAGGGACTCCGCTCTGATGGTGCCGAAGGACTTCCATGTGGCAAGAGCCATAGGGAGAGCACGGTTCTTCAACAAGGATATCCAGGGTGTGGCCGATACCCTGCTTTACCGTGAGTACGACTCCTTGCTGTACATGATACGCAAGCCCATAGTCTGGAGCGGCGAAAGGCAGGCCATGGGCAACATCATCCTTGTGCATCTCAATGATTCCACAGCTGACTGGGCATATCTGCCCGACAACGGGATGCTTGCCGAACATGTCGACGAGGATTTCTATAACCAGATCATGGGTTCTGTGATGAAGGCGTGGATAGAGAATCAGAAAATACGGCGTATGACTGTCGACGGCAACGTGCAGGTGGTGATGCTTCCTCAGGAGAACGATTCCACGTTCAACAAGCTGGTAAATGCGGAGAGCTCGCATCTTGCCGTGGACTTCGACAAGGGAGTGATGGAGCATCTGAAGATGTGGCCGGAGGTCACGGGACAGGTCAGCCCCGTGGGGATGGTCAAGATGGCCCAGAAGTATCTGCCCGGATTCAGATGGCTCGACATGCTTCGTCCCCGTCGGCAGTGGTACGGTGACAGGGTGCGATGGATCGACGACCTCGGCGAGGTGCCCGATGAGCTCGAGATATGGTTCAATGAGCCGGAACAGGCCAAACGCCAGCCTCTTAGTCCTGCCGATTATAAGGAGAAGATGCGTATCAACCGGTAAGGATTGGCACAGTTGATATTTACAATGGATAATATAGTATTGGCAAGCCATGAGTGACATAATAAAACTGCTGCCGGATTCGGTTGCCAACCAGATAGCTGCCGGAGAGGTGATACAGCGGCCGGCCTCGGTAATCAAGGAGCTTGTGGAGAATGCCGTAGATGCCGGAGCCACCGACATAAGCGTGACTGTGGTAGACGCCGGCAAGACGCTTATACAGGTGGCCGACAATGGTTCGGGGATGAGCGATCTGGATGCGCGCATGGCTTTCGAGCGTCATGCCACATCCAAGATACGCGATGTGTCGGACCTTTTCAAGCTTCACAGCATGGGCTTCCGCGGAGAAGCTCTTCCTTCGATATGCGCCATATCGGAGGTTGAGCTCAAGACACGGGCCAAAGGGAGCGCCATAGGTACGCGGCTGGTGATAGAGGCTTCCAAGGTCAAGAGCCAGGAGGCGGCCGTGGCGGAGACCGGAACAGTGATAAGTGTCAAGAGGCTCTTCTTCAATGTGCCGGCACGGCGCCGCTTCCTCAAGAGCGACAGGGTGGAGGAAAGCAATATCATGAGGGAGTTCGAGCGTCTGGCACTCGTCAACAATCATCTGCGCATGAGCATCGATACCGGCACACATCGTGTGGAACTGCGTGGCGGCACACTGCGGCAGCGTATCGAGGACATTTGGAAAGGACAGCTCAAAAAGGAGCAGCTTCTCCCTGTGGAGATGGATACGCCGATAGTGAAAATCAGCGGCTTTGTGGCGCGTCCCGAATATGCGCGTCGGCAGAATCCTCTGCAATATATGATAGTGAACGGCCGCAACATGCGCCATCCCTATTTCCACAAGGCGGTGATGAGCTGTTATCAATCGCTGATAGCCCAGGGTACACAGCCATGTTATTTTCTGGTGTTCGAGGTGGATCCGGCGCAGATTGATGTGAATATCCATCCCACGAAAAACGAGATAAAGTTCGAGAACGAGCAGCAGATATGGCCGTTGCTGGCATCGGCGGTAAAGACGTCGCTGGGGAGGTATTCGGCGGTGCCGAGTATCGACTTCAACTCTGATGCCATAGAGGTTCGTCCATTGTCGCCCGGGGAGATGCCGGAAGCGCCTACCATGGGATTCAAGAGCAATTACAACCCTTTCCAGTCGGCGCGTATGCACCTCGGGGGCGAATCTCCGATAGTGCGTCGGGAACCCGAAAAGAGGGTGGATACCGACTGGGAGTCGCTGTACACGGCTAGAGAGGCGGAGGGTGGCATAGCTCCCATGTGTCTGCAGTTCGCCTTGAAGTATATAGTGACCACAACCGCCGAAGGCCTTATGGTGATAGACCAGCACCGCGCCCATCTGAAGATACTGTACAGCGAGTATCTTGAGCGCAACACGCATTCGGAAGTGGTGAGCCGTCGGCTGATGTTCCCGGAGACGGTGGTGCTCGACATGTCGCAGCAGGCGGCTCTCGGCGAAGTGGAGGCCGACCTTGTCCGCTATGGTTTCGCGCTGGAATATCAGCAGGACAACGAGTGGCAGGTGACCGCCATTCCCGCTCAGCTGCAGCAACACGATGTGAAAGAAGTGCTTCTGAGAATCCTCGATTCCATCACGGAGGATTCGGTG
Source organism: uncultured Muribaculaceae bacterium (assembly GCA_910584525.1). GTDB lineage: Bacteria > Bacteroidota > Bacteroidia > Bacteroidales > Muribaculaceae > Lepagella. The sequence continues at coordinate 20,976 of CAJUAT010000039.1, forward strand.
AACTATGGCAATGAACAGAGGCCACAGGATACTATGCACCGGCAGATTTCGCTGGTGATGGCCCGTTCCACGGCAATCCGTCGAGGCGTTAGACTCTCCCAGAAAGAGATGGAGGAGATAATAGCGAAACTCTTCAGCCTTCCGGACCCGGCTCTTACTCCCAACGGGAACCCGGTGTTTATAACTCTTACGCCGGAACAGCTTGCAAAAATGATGTAAAAAACCGGGATAATCCGTTGATTCGGATTATCCCGGCTGAATTATCGGGGTTTATCGGGATTAATCGGGATTAATCGAGAATTATCGGGATTAATCAGGATTTATCGAGATTAATCGAGAATTATCGGGATTAATCGAGCATCGGCAGGATTAATCCCGATTGTCGGTATCAGCGGTTTGTATTCTTGATCTGGAGAGTCAAAGCCTTGTTGAAGGCATCCTGCGAGATGAGGTTCTCCACGGTGAGGTGCATGCGGTAACGCCAGTAGTGTCTGGGGTTTGCGGGCACGTTGATTATTTCATCACTGGGGTTTTCGCGACGCAGGCCGCCGTCGCAGGCAAGCCAGTCCTGCAAGGGCAGGATTACCAGCATCGAGGGGCTTGCCAGCTGCAGGTTCACAATCTTCTCACAAATCCAGGGCTCGGCGAAATGAGGAGCCGGACCTCCCTCATGGAGCACATTGTTGTAGAAACGCTGCGACACGCCATGGTCGGCTTCCCACCAATGGCGTATGCCTCCCATGTCGTGGGTGGAGGTGGTGCATACCGAATAGTAGGGATAATGCCATGTGTCGCCGAACTGAGCGTGCGGATCCTTGGGCATACGCTGAATCTCGAGGCTCAGTATCTTGAGCTGGTTCATCACTTCGGGAACGCAGTCTGGAATCATGCCGAGGTCCTCGCCGCAGGCGAGCATGCCCGTGGAATCGAGAAGGGGCGGAAGCTTCCACATGGCCTTGCCATACCAGAAGTCATTGTGACGGTGGTAGAAGAAGTCGTTGTACAGGCGGTTGAAGTTCCATTTGGCATAGTCCGACAGTACGCGGAACTGGTAGGTGTACTGAGCGGCGATACGCGGATGGTACATTCCTTTCTGGTATGGGTCTTCGATGAAGAGAACATCGTCGATAATGCCGAGGAGGGCATTCTTGATGCGTTGTTCTTTCTCGCCATTGCCTTTGTCGGCGAAGTATTCCTCCACCTTCTTCTGGGTGTTGATGAAGGGTTTGAGAGCGTAACGGTCGCCGCCGATGTGGTCGAGCATCGTGCTGCTCACTTCCTCCTTGTATTCGCCGAAGAAGTCGTCGAGCATCCAGTCGAGAATCAGAGGATGCGTCATTACGTCGGCGTCGATCCAGAAGTCGTAGCTGTTGCGGAGTTCATCAGGGCTGAAAGGCATTGCCGGATTGAAGTATCCCAGCAGGCCGTGCACGGCATCCATAGGTATCTGCCATATGCGGAAGAATCCGAGGATGTGGTCTATGCGGTATGCGTCGAAATATTCCGACATCTTGCGGAAGCGGTCTTTCCACCACTGGAAGCCGTCGGCTGCCATCCGGTCCCAGTTATATGTCGGGAGTCCCCAGTTCTGGCCGAGTACGGAGAAATCGTCCGGTGGAGCTCCTGCGGAGGTGTCAATATTGAAGAGCTCGGGGTCGGTCCATGCGTCGACGCTGAACCGGCTTATGCCGATTGGTATGTCGCCTTTGAGCACCACGCCTTGCGAATGGGCATAGTCGCGGGCCATGCGCAGCTGACGGTCCAGATGATACTGTACGAAGCACCAGTAGTCGGTATCCTCTTTGTGTGCGGCGATGAATTCATTCACCTTGACGGCGTCATATACGGCATATTCTCCCCAGGCATTGTTGTCGGGGGTGTTGTACATGTCGCGAAGCACGCACCATGCGGAGTATGGTCTGAGCCAGTATTCGTTGGCCTTTAAGAACTCCTGGTATTCCTCGGTAGCGGAGGTCTTGAAGAAGTCCTGGGCATAGAGAAGGCGCATATACTCATGCTTGAGGTTGTTGACCTGCTCGTAGTCCACGGTATCAAGGCTGTTGAGTTCGCGGCGACGTGTCTCGAAATATTCCTCGCGGCTCTTGTCGGCAAGTGTGCCTGCCTCCTGAAGACGAAGGAACATGGGATGAAGGGCGAATATCGAGTTGGCCTTATAGGGATAGGAGTCGACCCATGTATGGGTCATGGTGGTGTCGTTGATAGGCAGGATCTGAAGGATGTTCTGACCTGTGAGGTGACACCAGTCGACCATCTTCTTAATGTCGATGAAGTCGCCGGCTCCGAAGTCTTCCTCAGAGCGGATGGAGAATACAGGAATCGCCGTGCCGGCGCCTTTCCATCCCGGCATCGGGTTGGCGAAGCGGGTGCCGTCGATCACTATCTGCTGGTCGAAGCTCTCGGGAGTGATGCCGAATACCCTGTTGTTCATGGCCTCCCAGCCTATGCATTCATTGTCGGCGTTGAGGATGATGAACTTGTACTCGAAAGGAGGCTGAAGCTTGTCGAAAGGAAGATTCACCTCCCAGGTGGGATAGTTGGCATCGTTTAGGACGATAGCCTTTGCGGGGTCCCAGTTGCCGAGGAGGTCGCCTTCGCCGCATATTGCGAGGCGTTCCGACGGGCGGATCATTGGAGCGTCCACGCGGATGTTGACAGAGCCGGGAAGAGCCTTGAGGGGTTCGTCGCGGTGCTCGCGGCGGAAGATGCCGTCGATGAAAGCCGATGAATAAAAGGGCTTGTCCTGGGGCAGCTCATGCCAGGAGTCGTATATGCTGCATACCCTGATGCCGCAACCGGCAGTATAGCGATGGGCCTTGCCCCATTCGAAACGCCATGCCTGCTCGGGAGCCTTGACGATAAACCAGTAATTGAAGTCGCCGGGGTCGTTGTCGAGATTCAGCGACACCTGCCATGTGTCGGGGCTTATCAGCTTCATCTCCAGAGCCTTGCGGCCGTCGCCCTTGCCCAGCTCGGCGATGTCGCCGCACACGTAGAGGCTCTCGCCCCAGTTGGTGTGGTAGTTGATGTTGAATACTATTTTCATATCGGTAGTTTATTAGATTCTTGAGGTGTTTTCAGCCGCATTTGCTGGTGCCGCAGGAGGTGCAGATAAGGCATCCTTCCTGGTATATGAGTGTTTCGGCGCCGCATTTGGGGCATTTCTGGCCGGCGGCCACAGTGCCCGACGGCAGATATTTCTTGAGTGCGCGTTCCACTCCCATCTTCCATGTGTTGATGCTCGTGGAGTCGAGGTCAAGACCTCCCACAAGCTTCAGGACCTGGTCGATAGGCATTCCGTAACGCAGAACGCCTGAGATGAGCTTGGCGTAGTTCCAGAACTCTGGGTTGAACTTCTCGCTGAGACCTTCGATGGTGGTCTTGTATCCGCGTTTGTTGATAAACTGGAAGTCATAGCGTTTGTTGCCCTTGTCGTCGACGGTCTTTATGATTTTGCCGTGGGTAACGCTTTTGGGACAGAATATGCCGTCCTCATCGTCGGCAAGTCCGGTGAATATCTCGTAAGGCTTACCGTCCACAAGGCCTACGAATGCTATCCATTTTTCCTTGTTGTTCTGGAATCTCACCACGTCGGCCTCCAGCTCAGTAGGACGCTTGGAGATATGTTCGGGAGTGGCTATGAGCGAGAGCTCCTTTTTCTCCGGTTTTACGGAGGCGAGCACGTTGTTGCGCGAGCCGTCGCGATATACGGTGCAGCCCTTGCATCCCGACTTCCAGGCTTCCACGTACAGGCTGTTGACCACATCCTCGGTGATGTCGGCGGGAAGGTTGATGGTGACGCTGATGCTGTGGTCTACCCATTTCTGCACGGCGCCCTGCATGTGCACCTTCTCGAGCCAGTCGATCTCGTTGGCGGTGGCCTTGTAATAAGGTGACTTGGCCACAAGCTCGTCAATCTCCTCGGCGGTCATGTTCTTTTTGCGCTCAAGGCCGTTTACCTTCATCCATTCCAGGAATTTGGGATGGTATACGATGTATTCCTCGAAGGAGTCGCCCGATTCGTCGGTAAAGTCGATATGGGCATCCACATCGTTGGGGTTGACCTTGCGGCGGCGTTTGTATACGGGCATGAACACCGGCTCGATTCCCGACGATGTCTGGGTCATGATTGAAGTGGTGCCGGTGGGGGCTATGGTGAGGCACGCGATGTTTCGGCGCCCGTTGCGGAGCATATCCTCGTAGAGAGCCGGGTCGGCCTCCCGCAGACGGTTTATGTAGGGATTGTCTTTCTCACGTTCGCTGTCGTAGATTTCGAAGGCGCCTCGTTCGGCAGCCATCTGCACCGACGCACGGTAATATGCCAGAGCAAGTTCCTTGTGTACATTCACCGAGAAGGAGGTAGCCTCTTCGGTGCCGTAACGAAGGCCCATGGCGGCTATCATGTCGCCCTCGCCGGTTGTGCCGCAGCCCGTGCGACGTCCCTTGAGAGTCTTTTCGCGTATCTTGCGCCAGAGGTTCAGCTCGGCATCCTTGACTTCGGCGGTCTCGGGGTCGTTGGCGATTTTGGCTATGATGGTGTCGATTTTCTCCATCTCCAGGTCGATGATATCGTCGAGGATACGCTGCGTCATGCCCACGTGTTTGCGGAAAAGCTCGAAGTCGAAGGATGCTTCCGGCGTGAAGGGATTCTTAACATAGCTGTAAAGGTTGATGGCCACGAGACGGCAGCTGTCGTAGGGACATAGGGGAATTTCGCCGCAGGGGTTGGTGGAGACGGTCTCGAAGCCGAGGTCGGCGTAGCAGTCGGGCACCGACTCGCGCTGTATGGTGTCCCAGAAGAGTACGCCCGGTTCGGCGCTACGCCATGCGTTATGCACTATCTTCTCCCATAGGGCCGAGGCGTCGATATCCTTGGCATAGAGAGGGTTGTCGCTCTTGATGGGGAATTGCTGGCGGTAGGGCACATGGTCTACGGCGCACCGCATGAAGTCGTCGTCGATTTTTACCGATACGTTAGCGCCAGTGATCTTGCCGCTTTCCATCTTGGCATCGATGAAGTCTTCGGCATCCGGATGCTTGATGCCGACGGTCATCATCAGGGCGCCGCGACGGCCATCCTGCGCCACCTCGCGGGTGGAGTTGGAATAGCGTTCCATGAAAGGCACAAGCCCCGTGGAGGTGAGTGCCGAGTTCTTGACAGGGCTCCCCTTGGGGCGGATATGCGACAGGTCGTGACCCACGCCGCCACGGCGTTTCATAAGCTGCACCTGCTCTTCATCGATAAGAATTATGCCTCCATATGAGTCGGGGTGGCCGTCGAGTCCTATCACGAAGCAGTTCGACAGCGACCCTACCTGAAGGTTGTTGCCGATGCCGGCCATGGGACTTCCCTGAGGCACCACATAGCGGAAATGGTCGAGGAGTCCGAACACTTCCTCTTCTGACATGGGATTGGGATACTTCTTTTCGATGCGTGCTATTTCACCGGCGATACGGTGGTGCATGTCGGCGGGCGTCTGTTCGTAGATGTTGCCGTCGCTGTCCTTGAGGGCATATTTGCTCACCCATACGCGGGCGGCAAGCTCGTCGCCGTCGAAATAGCGTAGCGTGGCCTCATAGGCCTCGCCGTAACTGTAGGTTGGCTTTTCTGTATTCATTTTAGGTTTTTGCTTTCGGTGCCGTCGTCGCGGCTCTGAATCTTGACAAACGGGTCATGACGTATGTCGATTTTCCGAATGCAAAAATACAAAAAATAAAATTTATCCTGTTGAACTCATTTAAACTTTTGTGATTTGTGAATTTTTTTAAGGAAAACCACAGCG
>CAJUAT010000040.1 GCA_910584525.1 uncultured Muribaculaceae bacterium
ATATCGCTAAATTTTACAATCTGAAATCAGCAAGTTGAACTTGCGAAACTTAAATGATTAACTGACAAACGATGAAATCCCCATGCGAAAGTTCGCACAGGGATTCCGTTGGTATCGAGGCTCTGCGCCTCAGGGGATTGAGGTTTACTTCAGGGAGATTACGTTGGCGGCTTCGCGCTTGTTGGGGTCGAGCACCTCGGCGTAAATCTGCGTGTTCTTGACATTGCGATGCGTGAGCATCTTTGCGATAGTATAGATGGGCACTCCGGCCGAAGACAGGAGCGTGGCATAGGTGTGGCGGAAGCAGTGGAATGTAATCCGTCGGGTGATTCCGGCCTCTTTTATCCATGCTCTCAGCGGATAGTTGATCATCGAGCGTTTGAGCGTCTTGAACACGAGTCCTTCTCCGCGCTCTCCGCATAATTCGAGTGCCTCCTCGCTTATCGGCAGTGTCGCTTCATCATCGGTTTTCTCAGTACGGATACGCATCACATAACCGTCCTGCGTCTTGACGATATGCTCCCAGCGCAGTTGCTGGATGTCGCTGATGCGCAGCCCGGTCATGCAGGAGAACAGCGACGCCTGACGGAGCACCTCATGCTTGCATGGAGTGGCGGCGAGTTTCTTCACTTCTTCAAGAGTGAGAAACTCAATCTTGGTGTCCTTCCATTCGATTTTTTCGAGGAAGTCGTTGATGTTCTCCCGCAGGAGTTTCTCCTGATACGCCTCTTTGAGCAACGCCCGGAACGTGGACCAGTATCCGGCGATGGAGTTGTGGGCGAGTTTGCTCTTTCTTCCATCACGACGACCACCTTTAAGGAGGTAAGCCTGAAATTTCTTGCAAAACTCCTCGTTGATCTCGCCGACGGTGCATTTACCCTCGCAGAAATCGGAGAAATGCTCATAGACGATTTTCCACTTCTGATATTTCTTGAAACACTTCTTCCGGAAGTATTCGAGGAAGTCGATGCGGAGTTTCTCTTTGTCGAGAAACCCGAACTACTCGTTGAGCAACTGCTCGAAGCGGCGGCAGCGAATAGCCTCAGCCTTTTCAATCATCGAGGCGTTGAACTCACGCTCACGGGTGTTTGCCGGATGCCCGTAGAGATATATGCCCAGAGTCTCGCGGCGACTCAGACGGTTGGTGTGAGGGTTGCGGATGGGCGGGTAGAAGTCGAGGTAGAGCGATATGCGGTCGCCCGATATTTCCTTCTTGCGGAGGAATACTTTTGTGCAGGTATTCATTGTATCTTGTCAGAGTTAAAAGTTTGGTGCAAAGTTCGGTAGTGATTGCATGGTGGAATCGGCCACCAAAGCGCCACCATCGTCGATTCGGGTCAAATCGTAGGCGGCGCAAGCAGATCATCCAGTTCTTTGCGCGAGATGTAAGTGTATTTGCCTCTCTTGGTACGGGGTATCTTGTAGGTCTTGACGTAATGATAGAGCTGGTCTCTTGTCATCCCGTATTTCTCCATAGCCTCAGCGATGGAATATTCTTTTGGAGGCTCAGGCTCGGCAATGCCCTTGGCAATGTCAAAATGTTTCTTTGAATATCGAGCCTCTATACCTACTTTAATCTTTGGTATTCCTTCCTTCGACACGAGCGAATATATCGCTGATAGAGTCATTCCGAACTTCTCTTGAATCTCTGCGACAGTGTACCACTCGGTTATCTCTTCCGATGGATTTCGTTTCTCGAAATATTTGTCGATATGAGGTTTGCTCCATAAAGTTTTGCCACGGCTCTGGGTCTTGGGGAAGTTCTGAGTCTGTGCGATTTTGTAAAGACCCGAATTTGAAATTCCATAACGCTTCAGGATTTCTTGGGTGGTATAGAACTCCGTGATGGCTTTTCGCTCAATTCTGACAGGCTCGAATTTGTCAGGAGTATTGAACAGGTTTTCAATATCCTCTCGTGCTATTAGATACTTCGACCCCATGCGCTTGGCTGAAATTTCACCGTTGCGCAGGTATAAGTAGATTGTGGGACGGCTCACACCGATATAGAGGGCTGCCTCAGTGATTGAGATAAACGGCTTTTCCTTGATTTTCTCAATCGGTTTCTCCGCCATTACCTTCTCGGTCACGGCATCATGCGCTCTCACCTTAGCCTCCCTTTTCCTTTGCTTGTATAGGAGGCTTGAACATCTGTGAGAGCAACATGTGGTTGTGGTTTTGTGGGCGATGAACTCCATGCCACAGAACGCACAAATCTTCTTAAGATTGATGTTGCTGCTCATCGTTATTTCGCTTTATTTCGCCCGAAAAATGTAAAATCCCGTAAAATGGCGTAAAATGGCGTAAAGATTGTCCACCACCTTTCGGACGATTTTATCCCGGCTGCGAGCGAGATACAACCGGGATACAAAAATGGGCGAAAAAGGGGTCAGAATCCGTTAGAATCCGTCAGTAAGGGCATTAAAAAAGCGTGCCGTAAAGCACGCTATACTAATGGATTGTGACGGATTGTGACGGATTGTGACAATTACGTCATTTGCCGACGCAGAAGGAAGAGAAGATGTGGGAGAGGAGGGCGTCGGTGGTGACGGCGCCGGTGACGAGGCCGAGGTGGTGGAGGGCTTCGCGGACGTCCTGGGCTACGAGGTCGGCGGGGAGGCCGTCGCGCAGGGCGGCAATCGCTCGGCTCAGGCTGTCGGCTCCTGCCTGCAATGCGGCATGGTGCCGGGCATTAGTCACTATCAGCTCTTCGTCGGGGTTGTGGCCTCGTAATGCCTCTTTGGTAATGGCCGCGATTACCTCCTCTATGCCTTCTCCCGTCTTGGCGCTGACCAAATAGGTGGGTATGCGAGAATTGGAATTATCAACGGGAGTGTTTGCGCCGGGGAGCTTGTCGGCTTTGTTTAGGAGGTGGAATATTCTGGGGGCTGAGTCGGCGGTGTTATCGGAGAAGGCCGGGGCGTCGGTATCATCTGACATAGCGGTGGCGTCGGTGAGCCAGAGGATTATGGCGGCGCGGCTGATATGGTGGCGTGCGCGTTTGATGCCCATTCGCTCCACAACGTCGGTGGTGTCGCGAAGTCCGGCAGTGTCGATAAAACGGAAGAGTATGCCGTTGATTTCACAGGTGCCTTCAATGACGTCGCGGGTGGTGCCGGGGATGTCGCTCACAATGGCTTTGTCGTCGCCGAGGAGATGATTCAGAAGAGTTGACTTACCAACGTTTGGGGCTCCGGCAATGGCCACGGGAATGCCCTCCTTGAATACGCGGCCCGCGCTGTAGGATTGCGTCAGGCGCCGCACCACCGCCAATGTCTCTTCGGCAGTGGCGATAAGCTGTGCGCGGTCCACAAACTCGACATCCTCCTCCGAGAAGTCGAGTTCGAGTTCGAGCAGAGAAGCGAAGTTCACGAGTCTGTCGCGCAGGTCGTTGAGTTTGCGGGAGAAAGCGCCTGACATCTGCCTCATGGCGAGGTTGTGGGCGGCGCGGGAATCGGCGGCGATAATGTCGGCCACGGCCTCGGTCTGGGCGAGGTCCATACGTCCGTTGATGAATGCTCGGCGGGAGAACTCGCCGGGACCGGCAATCCTTGCGCCGGCCTGTACAAGAGCGTCGAGGGTCTGGCGCTGAATCCATACCGAGCCATGGAGAGCCAGCTCCACGGTATCCTCGCCGGTGAACGAGCGCGGCCTGCGGAAAATGGTGGCCACGGCCTGGTCAATCACATAGCCGTTGATATCGGTGATTTTGCCGAGGTGTGCGGTGTGGGATGGCAGCGCGTCAAGGTCCTTGCCCTTCCAGAGACGGCTCACCGTGGCTATGGCATCATTGCCCGACACGCGGATCACGGCGATGCCGCCGCGGCCATGAGGAGTGGCTATGGCGGCTATCGTGTCGCCAAGACTATAGGTCAGTCCCTGCTGTTCCATTCGCGGTATGATGATACGGATTCTATTTCGTTTTCCAGATCGTCGGGAAGAGTGTGGAAGAAATCAAAGCCGGTGATTTTTTCCACCTCGTCGATGGTGGTGACATAATTCTGCATGTTTCCGGGCGACGACATGTTGGGGTATATGAAGGCGATACCCCTTGGCTTAGCCACATAGGGGGCTGCGATAACCTTGAAGAAAGCGCCGGGCACCCTCACCTCGTTTGGCCCGATGGTTTTGGTGTCTGACGTGTCGTAGATCGGGCCTGCCACAATCACTATGGCTGAATCGCGTTTAGCCCAGACGCGCGACTTGTTTTCGAGAGTGTTCCAGGCGCCGGAGTTCAGTGAATGATCCTGCGGGCACATGTTGGTGAATACAAAGCAGTCGTTCATGGCGTCGGGGCTCCATTTCTGGTCAGCGGCGGGACACATGTGACCGCGGTCATAGCCTGAGCGGCGGTAATCGTCGGCTACGGGACAGCCGTAGATGTCGTCGTCGGTCCAGAAATTATTGTTGCGGGGAGAGTCGCCCGAAGTCTCGTTGCCGAGCAGTTCCCACGCCACCCAGTTGGGTGTACGTGTGTCCTTGTTGAAAGAGAGGCGGAAACCTGTGTAATCCTTTTCCTGCGAGGGGTTGTCGCCGGAGATTCGCACCCTGTCGAGACCGTCGAAATGTGCGGGTCCGTTGGCGGGAATCCGGCTGGATGTGGCAACCGGAGAGAGAGAATTTTCACGAACGGCCTCGGCGTTTGACTGGCGTTGCCTGTACATGCCGTAGCCCATATATGCGGCCGCGGCAGCTATAAGCAGTATATATCCCGACTTTTTCATAATGCAAATTTAGCTAAATTTTCCGTGAGGACAAAAGGGAGATGGGGAGGTATTGCAGAAGTGGCGGGAAAAGGTTATATTTGCGGAAAAATCCGACGTCATATGACAGTAACAGAACGTTTTTTAGACTTCGTGAAATACGACACGCAGAGCGACGAGGAGACTAACATGACCCCGTCGTCGCCCGGACAGATGGAGTTTGCGAAATACCTCAAGGCCATATTGTTAGGCATGGGTCTTGACGAAGTGGACCTTGACGACAACGGCTACCTGATGGCCACCTTGCCGGCCAATACCGACAAAGATATACCGGTGATCGGTTTCATAGCACATATGGACACGAGTCCCGACATGACCGGGAAGCACGTGAACCCGCAGATAGTGAAGGACTATCAGGGGGGCGTGATACGCCTCAACGAAGAATACAGCCTCTATCCTGCCGAGTTCCCGGAGATGCTTGACTATATAGGGGAAGACCTGATAACCACCGACGGCACCACACTTCTTGGCGCCGACGACAAGGCGGGCATAGCCGAGATCATAACGGCAGTAGACTGGCTGCAGCGTCATCCGGAGGTGAAGCATGGCAAGATACGTATAGCCTTCAACCCCGACGAGGAGATAGGCCTGGGTGCCCACAAGTTCGACGTGGAGAAGTTCGGCTGCAAGTTTGCCTACACCATGGACGGCGGCGCCGTCGGCGAGCTGGAGTACGAGAACTTCAACGCCGCGATGGCCAAGGTGACCATCAAGGGGCGCAACGTACATCCCGGCTATGCCAAGCACAAGATGGTTAACTCCATCCGCGTTGCCGGCAATTTCATGCAGATGCTGCCGCGCTGGGAGACCCCCGAGCATACCGAGGGATATGAAGGCTTCTATCATCTCGTAGGCATACAGGGATCGGTTGAGGAGACGGTGCTCACGTATATACTCCGAGACCATGACCGTGCCCGCTTCGAGAGCCGCAAGCGCGAGATAGAGCATCTTGTACGCAAGACCAATACAGAGTATCCGGGTTGCTGCACGGCCGAAATCCGCGACCAGTACTATAACATGCGGGAGAAGATAGAGCCCGTGATGGAGATTATAGAATATGTGGAGACGGCGATGCGGGAGGCAGGGGTAGAGCCCAAGGTACAGCCGATACGCGGAGGCACGGATGGCGCCCAGCTGTCGTTCAAGGGTCTGCCGTGTCCCAACATCTTCGCCGGCGGCGAGAATTTCCACGGACGTTTCGAGTACGTGCCCATAAGCTCCATGGAGAAGGCCACGGAAGTAATCGTCAACATCTGCAAGCTCGTAGCATCGAAGTGAGCGGAGTAATGCACGTAATCACGGGGCCGACTGCCAGTGGCAAGTCGGCCCTTGCCATAGAGATGGCGTTGCGGCTCGGCACGGAGATAATAAGCGCCGACAGCCGGCAGATCTACCGGGAGATACCGATAGTGACGGCGCAGCCCACGGCCGAGGAGTTGGCGGCGGTGCCCCATCATCTGGTGGGGTTCATGCCGCTGGAGGGATATTACAGCGCGGCCCTTTTCGAGGAAGACGCGTTGCGTATAGCGCGGGATGTGATGGAGCGCACGGGAGCGGTGGTGGTATGCGGCGGCTCGATGATGTATGTCGATGCGTTATGCCACGGCATTGACGCGTTGCCTACGGTGCCCGCCGATATCCGCGAAGGGCTGAAGACCGAACATGAAGAGAAAGGCCCCGCGTGGTTGCTCGAGGAGTTGCGCCGTCTCGACCCCGAATATTACGAAAAAGTTGACCGCCGCAATACCAAGAGAGTGTTTCATGCCGTGGAGATAATCCGTACCGCAGGAGTGAGCTATACGAGTCTGCGCACGGGGCGGCGCAAGGAGCGCGGCTTTCCCATAGAGCGGCATCATATCCATCTCGACCGGGCGGAGCTTTTCGACCGCATCAACAGACGTGTAGACCGCATGGTTGCCGCCGGACTTGAGGAAGAGGCCCGTGCGGTATATCCGCGCCGCCATCTCAACTCGCTGAATACCGTGGGTCTCAAGGAGATGTTCGCCTGGTTCGACGGCACGATGGACCGCCACACGGCCATAGAGCGCATCAAGAAGAACACCCGCGTGTATGCCAAGAAGCAGATGACGTGGTGGAACAAGAGGTAAGAGGTGAGAGGTGGGAGGTGAGGGATTTATTCCTCGGCGGATGAGCGGCGGATGGAGCGTGTAGGCGACGAGGATGAAGCGTCGTTGTTGGCAGGAATGGCCACGTGGGGCGCTGTTTTCTTCATCTTTATTTTTACATGGTCGAAGCCCTTGCCGTAGACGCCGTTCACGGCACCCTGCGTCACAAAGGCATCCTCGTCGATGCTCTTGATGATGCGGAATATGGTCACTGACTCTATTTTGCGGCAGTATACTATTAGCACCTTCTGGTCATGTTTGGTGTACCATCCCTTGCCGTCCATGACGGTCACTCCGCGGTGGGCGTCGGCAAGGATGCGGTCGGCTATTTCCTTCCATTTCGGCGAGAAAATCATGAACTGTGTTGCGCGGCGGTTGCCGTTGATGAGCTGATCGGTCAGATAGGAAGCTATGAAAGTGACCATGATGCCGTAAACGATAGTGGGAATGCGTGCTTCGATGCGCTGTTCGAGGGTGCCCTCGAAGGGGAGGAATATCGAGCAGCTTATTATGCAGAAGTCCACGACAATCATGGTACGGCCGATGCTTACGTTGCTGAATTTGGAAACCATGGCGGCCACGATGTCGGTGCCTCCGGTGGAGCCGTTGTGAATGAAGGCGGTACCGATGCCGATACCGCAGCAAATGCCGCCGAGCGCCACGCTGACCACGCGGTCGGGTATCAGAGGATGTCCGAGACCCATGAAGAAGCCTTCTGTGCAGCCGATGCCTATTGCCGAGACGGTCACGCCGAAGATGGTGCGCAGCACAAAGGTGCGTCCCACAAGTTTATAGGCGCAGGCCAGCAGCATAAGGTTGCATGCATACGACGTCACGGCCACAGGTATCATCCCATCGGTGGCGAAATATACGAGCGTACCGACACCCGACAGCCCGCCGATCACTATCTTGTGGGGCAGGATGCACGACGTGAAGCCTACGGAATATATCATAAGCCCTACGATAATCATCATATAGTCCTTGCCGTTGACCAGCATGGAATTGTATCTTGGGGCTTTTTTGCCGAATAATGGACTCATGGCGGTTAGTTGGTTAGTTGTTTATTTTATATGGAAGAGATTATAAAGTCTCCTTCATTCTTTTGTATATGAAGGTCTTCCCTCTGACGAGGCGCTGAGCGGAAGGCTTTTTGAGGCCGGGGAACTCGAGGTCGGAATTGGGGAGCCATTCCACGAGTGCGTCTACCCATTTGATCATGCCGTCGCGGGTAGGGTGGGGATTTCTGGCGCTTTGGCGCGGGAGCTGCAGGTTGAAGCTGTTGAAGAAGTGTCGGCTACCCAGTTGGTCGGCGAGCCAGTCGGTAAGCACGGCACCCTTTTTCTGTCCGGGCCATGAAGGAGGGCCAACCCATACGAGACCACGGTCACCCACGGCCTGCTTGATTTTTGTTACGTAAGGAGCAAGATGAGCAGGCTTGGGGTCGAACAGACTGTTCATGCCCAGACTTATGAACACGGCGTCGGGATCCTGGTCGTCGATAAGCTGTTTTAGTTTCGGCGAGTTGGCCCATTTCTGCATTGTGGAGCCGTCCCATACCACGGTGGCGACCTCGAAGCCGTTCTCCTTGCCGTAGCCGTTGAGGGCTTCCGAGAGCCAGCCGGTCATGGAATCGCCGATGAAGAGCACTTTCTTCACCGTCTTCTTCTCTTTCCTGTCGGGTTGTTCAGCATTTTTGTCTGCCTGTTGCTGCGGTTCCGTGGGCGCGGCATATATCGGCACAAGCATCGCGCACATCAGCGATATAAGGGTCAGTAATTTTTTCATATTCGGGAAATGATTCTTCATCGGGAAATTATACTTCGTTAATAAAATGCCCCGGGGGATAAAAATGGTTAGGGCCAGAAAATATATGCTATTGCCACGGCGGCCACGGCACCGGTGATGTCGGCGAGGAGTGCGTAACCGGCGGCATACCTTGTCTTGGCCACGCCTACGGAGCCGAAATATACGGCGAGGATATAGAACGTGGTGTCGGTGGATCCTCTGACGGCGGCGGCGAGCCGCGACACGAAAGCGTCGGGGCCATGGGAGTTCATCACGTCGAGCATCATGGCGCAGGAGCCGCTGCCGCTGAGGGGCTTCATGAGCATTGTGGGCAACGCACCCACCCAGCGGGTGTCGAAGCCCATGGCGGCCACGAGGCGTTCCACGCCGCCTGTGATGATGTCGAGGGCTCCCGAAGCCCGGAACATCCCTATGGCCACAAGTATGGCCACAAGGTAGGGGATGATCATGACGGCAGTCTTGAACCCTTCCTTGGCACCCTCTATGAAGACGTCGTACACCTTGATGCGCCGCCGTATCCCCCCGGCTATGAAGGCTATGATCACCGAGAAGAGTATCAGGTTTGCGCCGAAGGTGCTGTATATGGCCACCTTGTCGTCGGGGAGCGAGGAGAAGAACCATGTGACGAGAGCCACCGCGGCGGCGATACCCCCGAGCCATGCCCACATCACCCTGTCGAAGCGGATGTGCTGACGGATGCAGAGAGCCGTGAGCCCCACAAGAGTGGCTATGGCCGTGGCTATGAGTATGGGTATGAACACGTCGGTAGGGTTGGCGGCGCCTCCCTGCGCACGGTACATCATGATGCTGATGGGCACCAGACAGAGTCCCGAGCTGTTGAGCACCAGAAACATTATCATGGCGTCGGTGGCCGTGTCCTTTTGCTTGTTGAGGGTCTGCATCTCCTGCATGGCTTTGAGACCCATGGGTGTTGCGGCGTTGTCGAGGCCCAGCATGTTGGCCGAAATGTTCATGAATATGGCCCCCATGGCAGGATGTCCCTTGGGGATGCCGGGGAAAAGGCGCGAGAAGAAAGGGCTTATCAGTCGGCTGAAAAACTCGATGACACCGGCCTTTTCGCCTATCTTCATGATTCCGAGCCAGAGGGTAAGCACACCGGTGAGACCGAGCGACACCTCGAAAGCGAAGGCTGCCTGGTCGAAGGAGGCGTTCATGACGGAGCTCCAGACCTCAAGGTCGCCGAGGAATATGGTTCGTCCCAGCGCCATAATGAATGCCAGGACAAAGAATGCTATCCATATCCAGTTGAGGACCATAGCGGGTGCCGGTTGTCAGAATTTTCTGATGCCCATGATATGTCGTACGTCGGCGAGGGTCTTGGCGGCGGTTTCTCGGGCACGTTCGGCGCCCTGGCGCACCACCTTCGACAGGAACTCGTCGTCGCGGCGTATCTCGAGGATGCGCTCGCGTATCGGGAGAGTCACCTTGAGGATATCCTCGGCAATCTGTTTCTTGAGGTCGCCGTAGCGAATGGAGCAGTCGGCGTAAGCCTGGCGGAAATGAGCCGCCACATCAGGAGCCGACACGAGGTCCATCAGTGTGAATAGGTTGGCGATAGGCTCGCTGACCGGCGAGTCGGGCACTTTGGGACCCTCATCGGTGACAGCGCGCATCACCTTCTTGCGCAGCGTCTTCTCGTCATCGACAAGATATATGCAGTTGCCCTCGCTCTTGCCCATCTTTCCGGAGCCGTCGAGACCGGGCACCTTGACGGCGGCCGCCCCGAAGTTGAAGTTGACGGGTTCGCCGAAATAGTCGGTTTTATAGAAGGAGTTGAACCGGCGTGCGAATCGGCGGGTCAGCTCGAGGTGCTGTTCCTGGTCTTTGCCCACGGGCACGAGGTCGGCATGGTGTATGAGAATGTCTACGGCCATGAGAGTGGGGTATGTGAGCAGACCGGCGTTTACGCGCTGATTGGTCTGGTTGCCGATAATCTCCTTCTCGATTTCATCGCCGTCGCTCTTGATGCCGAGGGCCTTGCGGGCCTTGTCCTTGAATGAGGCCGTGCGCATGAGCTCGCCGATGCCCACGTGCATGTTCATCAGCAGGTACATCTCCGATATTTCAGGCACGTCGCTCTGCACGTAGATGGTGTTTTTCTCCGGGTCGAGACCGGCGGCGAGATACTCGGCGAGAATATCCTTGACATTCTCGTGGAGCATTTTGGGGTCGGGATGGGTGGTGAGGGCATGCAGGTCGGCCACGAAATAACGGCAGTCGTAGTCGTCCTGCATACGCACGAAATTGCGCAGCGCTCCGTAATAATTTCCTAAATGCAGGTTGCCGGTGGCACGTATGCCGCTCAGCACTATCTTCTTTGTATCCTTGTTTTCTGACATAATCGTAAACGATAATTAGACCGCAAAGTTACAAAAAATGGGGCATACCCCCCAATAAAAGGGTAAAAAAGGCCGGAGTCGGCATAAAGATATGCCGGCTCCGGTAATCGCTTATGAAATCTATTAGAGTTCGAGGGGTGAGTAATCGAGGTCGAAGGCGTCGGCCACGGCCTTGAAAGTGATTTTGCCGTCGACTACGTTGACGCCGTTAGCGAGGCCCGGGTTTCTCTTGCAAGCCTCCACCCATCCGAGGTCGGCGAGCTTGAGGGCATAGGGCATGGTGGCGTTGGTCAGGGCGAGCGTCGAGGTGTAGGGCACGGCGCCGGGGATGTTGGCCACGGCATACTGCACTACGCCGTCCACGAGGAATGTGGGCTCGCTGTGGGTGGTGGGGTGGGAAGTCTCGAAGCATCCGCCCTGGTCGATGGCCACGTCAACCATCACTGAGCCGGGACGCATGAGGCTGATCATGTCGCGGGTCACGAGGTGAGGAGTCTTGGCACCCGGTACGAGCACGGAACCTACCACGAGGTCGGTGTCGGGGAGCTGCTGCTCGATATTGTGGCGCGAGGAATAGAGAGTCTTGACGTTCTTGGGCATCACTTCAGCGCAGTGGCGGAGAATGTCAAGGTTGATGTCGGTAATGGTAACGTCGGCACCGAGACCTGCGGCCATGAGGGCGGCGTTGCGGCCTACGACACCAGCTCCGAGCACGAGCACCTTGGCGGGTTTTACGCCCGGCACGCCTCCCATCAGGACGCCACGGCCTCCCTGCGGTTTCTCCAGGAAGCGGGCTCCCTCCTGTATCGACATGCGCCCTGCTACCTCGCTCATAGGTATCAGCAGCGGCAGACGACGGTCGGTTGCCGAATAGGTCACCGTCTCATAGGCGATACATACGGCACCGCTCTTGAGCATGGCGTCGAGTAACGGACGCTCCGAAGCAAAATGGAAATAGGTGAAGAGAACCTGTCCTTTGCGGATGAGCGCGTATTCCGGCTCGATGGGCTCCTTCACTTTTATGATCATGTCGCCGGTGGCGTATACGTCCTCGATGGTGGGGAGTATCTTGGCGCCGGCCTTGATGTATTCGTCGTTGGAGAAACCGCTGCCCTCGCCGGCATGGTCCTGAACATAAACGTCATGGCCATGGGCCACAAGCTCTTTCACGCCTGCCGGGGTGCATCCTACCCGGTTCTCATTGTTCTTGATCTCCTTTGGAATTCCAATCTTCATGGTTTCAGATATTAAGATTCGTGTTTTAAGGGGGGTTGCGGCGGCTGCAGGAACCGTGCCGGTGCCCCCGGTGTTTTTGTCGCGGTAAAATTACAATATCTGACTGAAAAATCAAAAAGAAATCTTCAAAAAAAATTCATGCCTGCTCGAGAGGGGGTCACCATCTGAGGTAACGGCGGTATCCGCGCCGCCCTGTGCCGATACGTTCGGCCAGCTCCACATACTGGTCGATGGCGTCGAGAGTCCGGTCGTGTCTCATGCCGAACATGTCCTCGAGACCAGACTTTTCTATTGCCTCCTTTGCTTTTTCAAGCCAGGCGTATACCTTTTTGGATGCCGATTTTATTCCTATGCAGTTTCTGGCTCCGAGCCACTCTACGATTTTCTCGGGGATAGACAGATAGAGGTCGCATACCTGTTCGGGGGAGGGACCCAGCGATTCGAAGTTCTTTACCATCACGGATATGTCAGTATAGTCAGGTTTGCGGCGGGGCTTGTCGACCGACATGAAGAATATCTTGTTGAGCTTCACTTTCAGATCATCGAGCTGGCGGTCCATGTCGGGGTCTATCCAGAACTCCAGATAGTCGCGGGCCTCCTTGCGTGCGGAGTACATCTCCATGATCACCTCAATGAGCTCCGCCCGGTCAAGCTCTCCGAGAGCCTTCTTTACCTTCGCTTTCGACATCCCTGTTATCTTTATGGGTTCTTTCTATATAACGCCTGCGGGAGACTAAAATTACCGCGAGCTTCCGCTCTCGGCACGGCAGCTGCGAAGGTTTCGGACGGCGGCCGCGAAGGTTTCGGATGGCGGCCGCGAGGACTTCGGAGGTAAATAGGAAGGAGAAAAGCTCCAATTGTTACAATAAATCCGATAAAATGACCCAAAAAAGAATGTTGGAAAATTTGTGGGTGTGAAATAATATTCTTAAATTTGCACCCGTTAACCGAGCATGACAACGCAGCAAAAGCAGGCCTAACGCAACAAGAGCTTGGCAAGAAATTGCATAATGCTCGCACAACAATGGCGAAGCAGCCGAAGCCTTGAGTGCTGAAGCTGCCTTGTCGGAATACAACAACAGTAACAATAACTGAGATCCCGTAACCTTCCCTCATGAAGAAATTCTTAGTAAAGATACAGACATATATAATGGCACTGGTGCTGACAGGCGGCATCGGGGTCATGGCATATGCCCAGGAAGAGCCGGAGTGCGCCACGGGCTTCAAAATCAACGAGAGCCGGCTGGTGATTGACGATTGCCTTGAAGAGCTGGGACGGAAAGCCTCCGGACTTTACAAGGAGGGCCGTCTGGAGAAATTCGAGATATGCGGATATTCGTCGCCCGACGGTCCGTATGCGTTCAACAGCCGACTTGCCGGCGACCGTGCCGGAGCCGTGCGTAAGTATTTCAATCATACGTGGGGCATACCTATGGAGACGATAACCGTCAGCAAAGAGGCCGAGGACTGGGCGAAGACACGCGAGCTTATCGCGGAGAGCGACATCAGCGGCAAGGATAATGTGCTGGCGATAATCGACGGAGAGAGCGACGGCGACAGGCGGGAGGCGAAGCTTCGCGCCCTGAATGGCGGCCGCACGTGGCGTGAACTCGCCACCAACGTCTTTCCCCGCGTGCGTCGTGCCGAGGTGCATGTAGTCTCCGACCGCAACGAATACAAGGCCACCCTTACCGACGAAGGTACCGTGATGGAGACCGTCACCGTGCCCGTTGAAACGGAAAGGGCGGTGGAGGATACCCCATTGATGACGGTGGTGGCGGAGGATACTGTCGTGGCAATGACGGTGCCTGAATGGCAGCGTCACGCTTACGTCAAGACCAATGTGCCGGCATGGTTCCTGCTATGGATCAACCTTGCAGGCGAAATCGACATAGCCCCGCACTGGAGTGCCAACCTCTCGCTCTATTACTCGGGCTTCAACTATTTCCAGAGCACACGCAAATACCGTACGTTCACGATAATGCCGGAGGTACGCTATTGGTTCCGTGGCGACAACCAAGGCTTCTTCGTGGCCCCGCATTTCGGGCTGGGCTGGTACAATGTGGCCTTTGAAGGGGCCTACCGTTATCAGGACCACGACGGCAACACGCCGGCCATCGGCGGCGGTATCAATGCCGGATACCGCTTCAACATCAGCCGGAACGGCCGCTGGCGTCTCGAATGCTCCGTGGGATTCGGCATTTACCGGCTCGACTACGACCTCTTCCAGAACCGTCACAACGGTCTGCTCGTAGGTCGCAAACAGCGCACTTTCTACGGCATAGACAACGCCGCACTCTCGATATGCTACATGTTTGACGTCAAGAAGAAAGGAGGAAAGAAATGAGAAAGAATAGTTTCTTCCCGCCGGTTTCCCGTCTTGCAAGGCTGGCCATGCTGATTGTCATGGTCATGTCGCTGTCGTCGTGTGTACACGAATGGCCGCAGAACGACCTCCCTAAGCGCGACATAACGCTTCACATAAAACATCTGCAGAACTGGACGCATACGGAGATGACTGTGACCCGCGAGGGCGAGCAGGCTACACTGTGCCGCTATCATCTCAAGGTTTTCCCTGCAGGTACGGCGGAGATTCCCGTTGCGGAGTTCGAGTTCACCACCGGCGACCTCGACCGTAACGACTTTACGGCCACTATCCAGCTGAGCGAGGGCGATTATGACCTCTACGCCTGGAGCGACTATGCCGACGGCCATTCGGGCAAGTCGTTCTTCTTCGATACCTCCGATTTCAGAAATGTTGTCTACACGCAGCCTTATAACGGCAACAATGAGCTGCGCGACGCATTCCGCGGCAAGGCGTCGTTCAGCGTGGCCAGCACCATAATGGCTGAGTATCATCAGGATGTGGAGCTGGTGCTGGAGCGTCCTTTCGCCCGCTATGAGTTCCGCGCCACCGACATCATGGACTTCGTGAGCCGTGAGATCACGCGTGGCGACAAACAGCTCGCCGGTGCTCTCGTGACCGGTTCGCCTATCGAGATAGAGCAGAAGCTCCCCGAAATAGGCAAGTACCGCGTAAAGATGATTTATACCGGCTATATGCCCAGCAAGTTCGACAACATCCTCAACCGTCCTGTCGATTCGAGTGTGGCCATGACATACGATGCGAAAATAAATATTCTCTCGCAGGAAGAGGCACGCCTCGGTTTCGACTATGTGATGGTCAACGGCCATGAGTCGAGTGTCGCCGTGGCCATGGAGCTGTATGACCCCAAAGGTGACCTCATCGGCCGTACCAATACCGTCAATGTGCCCACCAAGCGTGGCCAGAACACTATCGTCCGTGGCAAGTTCCTTACCTCGCAGACATCGGGCGGCGTAGGCATCAATCCAGACTATAACGGCGATTTCAATATAGAACTCTAACGATTAAAGATAAACGATAAAAGATTAAAGATAAACAATAGGGAATCAATGAAGAGATATTTCAGATATGTACCTGTGACGATGCTTATGGCATTGGCCGGCTGTTCGCAGGACGAACTGCTGCCGCAGGGCGACGGCAACGTCAACATAACGGTGAATCTTCCATCGTCGAGCTATGGCACACGTGCCTTCTCCGACGGATATGCTGCTACCGACCTGCAGTATGCTGTATACGACGCAGCCAACAAGAATATGATTACCGAGGGTAGCGCCACTTTCGACGCCGACAAGAGGAGCACCACGGTATCCATCAACCTTGCCACGGGTAAAAGCTACCAGATAGCCTTCTTTGCCCACAGGAAGTCGCAGAGTGTATATACGTTCAACGCCGACAGTAAGACCATCGACGTGAACTATTCCGCGATGACGGAGTACAACAGCGAGGACTACGACTGCTTCTACAAGCTGGAGGATGTGGAGAATGTGGAGAAGGGCGTCAACAAGGATGTAACCCTTGTTCGACCTGTAGCCCAGGTTAACTGGGGTACGGGCGACCTGAGCTATCCAGCCGTGCTTGATGCCGATGCCTATGGCGCTGGAGCCGGCAGACTTGTCAGCTCGGTGAAGGCCAAGGGGTACACACAGTTCGACATGATGACGGGAGATGTTGTAGAGGGCACCGAGACAGAGGTGACCTTCGGCGACAAGGCGCGTCCTGCAGAGACGGAGCTCTTCCCCGTGGAGCCGGGCAAATATAAATATGTGTCGATGCAGTATCTGCTGATACCTAAGGGAGGCACACTGATTGACGTGACACTCGAGGCACGCAACAGCGCCGGCGCACCGGCTCTTGCAACCGTTAATGTAGCCAACGCACCCGTACAGGCCAACTACCGCACCAACATCTATGGCGACCTCCTCACCAACCCGACGGTATTCACCGTAACGAAGGATGAGAAATGGGGAGGAGAAAACGATGTGCCCCTGAATGCGGAGACTATTGTCGACGGCGTTAAGTATGACAAGCTTTCGCAGAACATTTTTATAGAGAACCTCAACGGCCTCACATGGCTGCGCGACCAGTCGATAGGAGCCACTCCCAATAACTTCCAAGGCAAGACTATAAAGTTGGTAGCCGACATCGACATGTCGACGGTTGCCAACTGGACTCCCATCAGCTATCTCCCCGGCGGCGACATTCAGCTGCACTTCAAGGGAGAGTTCGACGGTTGTGGCCATACCATCTCCAACATGACATCCACTGCCGACGAAGGTGCCGGACTCTTCTACAATTCATGGGGCGTCATCAAGAACCTGACTCTTAAAAATGTAAATGTCAGCGCTTATCGCGACGCTGCCGGCATAGTAGGCTGGGGTCACCTCTCGCATGTGGAGAACTGCCACGTGATAGGTGGTACCATCGAAGCCAAGACCAGACTCGTAGACGGCAAGATGGACGACGGCAACAACTGCGGCGGTATCGCAGGTTATCTGGCGTCGAACAATACGGCATACATCAAGAACTGCACCGTGACAGGCGTTAAGCTGAAGGCTTACCGTAAGGTGGGGGGAGTGGTAGGTTATGCCAACGTCAACCCGCGAGAGAGCACCGAGGTCAGCGGCAACCGTGTAAACAATTGCGAGATTGTTGCCGACATGACGGTCAAGAACTACAATGGCGTGAAACAGCCGGAGGCCGGCGAGATTTACGGTGGCGCCCAGAACGGTGTAGTGCTCGACAACAATATAGGCAAGGACAACAGTGTGCTGGTGTTGCGACTCGACAAGACTACAGAAGTGGCGTCTGCCAAATCTTTCGTGGCACTCGTAGAGATGCTTAATGCCGATAATAATAAGTTCGCCGGCATGACCATCAACATCACAGCCGATCTGGACTTTGCAGGCGTTGAAATTCCTTCGGTGACTTATTGGAATCCGGAGAATTACCTCACCATCGACGGCAATAACAACACTATCAGCAATATCACGTTTACGAAAAATTCTCCCTGTATCTTCAAGTCGCTTACAGGAAATATCAGGAACCTGAAAATCAACAATATAAGAGGCAATACAGATGACAGAGGAGTAGGTATTGTTGCCAACCTTTACGGCAATGTCGAGAATGTGCACGTTACGAATGCCGACATAGTAAGTTCGGAAGGACGTGTCGGCACAATCGTCGGTCTTCACAACGGAGGACGGATGATCAATTGCTCTGCCAAGAATGTCCGCCTTGTCGGTTCATGGAGTGTAGGCGGTCTCTCCGGTGCAATTAACAAGGATGCTCTCGGATACCGGAACTGTACCGTTGAGAATGTGGAAGTTAAATTCTCCGGCAGCGGGTTCGGAGGAATCTACGACAAGCTTTTCGGCGTGATGTGCGGAAATGTCAACAAATATGTGGAGTTTGAGGACTGCAAGATCATCAACTGTGGCGACCATACACTCCCTGTTGATTATACCGATGCCGCTTACAAGTGGAACGGAGTTCTTATTCCGGCCGACGAGTGACTAAAATGTGCTCGCGACAGATAAGTAGCTGAAACAACCTCATTGAGTAAGACGGTGCAGACGCGCTAAAGAAAAAAGAATAGACAATAATAACATAAATAAACAAACTATTCAATAACAACATGACTATGAAGAAAATAATGCTTTTGCCGGCAGCGCTGCTGCTGGGACTGGCTTCCTGCTCGAACGAGGCAGAGATGCCGGTAGTGGAAAGTGACGGCAATGTCAACATCACAGTCAACCTGCCCGGGAATCTCGGCACACGTGCCTTCTCTGACGGACTGACCGCCGATGACCTTGAGGTGGCTGTCTATGACGTGACAGATGCCGATAATCCTGTACTTGCAAGAAAACAGGATTATAAATTCGGTAACTCGCTGAGCACGAAAATAAGCCTTACGCTCGCCAATGGCCGCAGCTACAAGATCGCTCTCTTCGCCAGCAAGAAGGACAACTCTCCCTATACCTTCAATACGGCAGACAGGAAGATCACCGTGGACTATACCAAGATGACAAAGTATAACTCCACCGACGACTACGACTGCTTCTACAAGCTGTACGAGATCGCAAAGGTTACCGGTCCGATCCAGGACAACATCCTTCTTGTGCGTCCTGTGGCTCAGATCAACTGGGGTACCAACGACCTTGCCGACCAGGTTCTTCTTCCCGTATATGGCCAGGATAACGCCAACCTCTACACCAAGGTTACCACCACGGCCTACACAGAGTTCGACATGTTCAAGGGCGATGTAGTGGAAGGCACGACAACAGCTGTGAATCTTCCTCTGATGAAGCGCCCCACAGGCGAAACATTCCCCGAAGTTAAAGAGGGCACGACTTACGAGTATCTGTCGATGCAGTATCTGATGGTACCGAAGGCATCGTCGGTAGTCGACCTGAAGCTTGAGTCGGCAGCTGCCGCAGACGCAACCGCAGCCATCGCTACCGTCATGGTAGCCAACGCACCGGTACAGGCCAACTACCGCACCAACATCTTTGGCGCACTCCTCACCAACCCGGCAGACTTCACCGTAACCAAGAAAGAAGCTTTCGAGGAGCCCGACAACAATGTTCCTGTAGCTTATGTTGACAATGAGGCTGACCTTAAGGAGGCTCTGAAGAATAAGGGTGCCAACATCACTCTTAACAATGACATCAACATTACCGACGGTGCACTCTCACTGACACAGAATGCCACCATCGACCTCAACGGACATACAATCACATCTGCGGGTGCCCCTACATATGGCGATGCATTCAAAGTGAAGGGTGCAACCGTCGTATTTAAGAACGGTACACTTGCCGGTCCTTCCACTGCGCACGAAGATTCAGGTCTTCTCTACATTCAGAAAAACTCGAATGTGACGCTGGACAATGTTACTATCGATGCTGCAAAAGGTACACCCGTATACGTTCAGGGCGAAGGCAGCAATCTTGTTATAAAGTCGGGTAAATACACTGCTCAGACGCATACACAGGTTGTATACGTACAGAAAGCCTCTAAGGTTGTAATTGAAGGTGGTGTGTTCAAGACAATGACGCAGGATCCGACATATCTTACCAACTTCACGTTGAATCTTAATGACAAGCTTACGAATGTAGAGGGCTATCAGCCTACCAATCACATCGAGGTAAAGGGTGGTAAGTTCTACAAGTTCAATCCTGCTGCATCGAAGAGCGAGAATCCTGTAGCCAACTTCGTGGCTCCCGGCTTCAAGTCGGTACAGGATGGCGACTGGTACGTGGTAAGTGCTGAGTAATCATTGCCAGGATCAGTAATAGCTAATCTGAAAAATCAAGCTAAAAAAGAATCAAGTCCAATCTGACATCAGTCAGTATGATAAGCCGGGAGCGCCTTCTGACGCTCCCGGCATTCTGTGTTCGCCCTGACAAGAATTGTGAGACGATATTAAATTTGGCGGCATGTGGGATTTTTTGTAATTTTGTGATTCTATTGCGGGCGTATGGCCGCAACTTCATAAGAAGAGAAGACAATGAACGAATTAGCCACAAAGTATAATCCCTCGGAAGTAGAGGACAAATGGTATGCTTACTGGATGGAGCATGGTCTGTTCCATTCGGAGCCTGACGATCGTGAGCCGTATACAATAGTGATACCACCTCCCAACGTGACGGGCGTGCTCCACATGGGACATATGCTCAACAACACAATCCAGGACATACTTGTGCGCCGCGCGCGGATGCTCGGCAAGAATGCCTGCTGGGTGCCGGGTACTGACCATGCCGCCATCTCCACAGAGGCCAAGGTTGTGGCTAAGCTCGCCGAGGATGGAATCAGCAAGAAAGACCTCAGCCGCGAAGAGTTCCTGCGCCATGCCTGGGACTGGACCCACAAGTATGGAGGCATAATCCTCAAGCAACTGCGCACCCTCGGCGCTTCGTGCGACTGGGAACGTACCGCCTTCACCATGGACGAGAAACTCTCCAAAAGCGTGATAAAGGTATTCAACAGCCTCTACGAAAAAGGACTCATATACCGTGGCGTGAGGATGGTCAACTGGGATCCCAAGGCCCTCACCGCCCTCAGCGACGAAGAGGTGATCTATAAAGAGGAGCACAGCCACCTCTATCATCTGCGCTATATGGTGGAAGGCGAGGAAGGCCGCTACATAGTGGTGGCCACCACCCGGCCGGAGACAATACTCGGCGATACGGCAGTATGCGTCAACCCCAACGACGAGCGTTACGGCTGGCTTAAGGGCAAACGCGTGACAGTGCCGCTGGTGGGTCGTTCGGTGCCCATCATCATGGACGAATACGTGGAGATGGAGTTCGGTACAGGATGCCTCAAGGTGACGCCGGCCCACGATGTCAACGACTATATGCTTGGCGAGAAATACAATTTACCGTCGATAGACATCTTCAACGACAACGGTACCATCTCGGAAGCCGGCGGCATGTATGTTGGCATGGACCGTTTCGACGTGCGCAAGCAGATCATGAAGGATCTGGAGGCTGCCGGACTCGTGGAGAAAACCGAGGACTATGTCAACAAAGTTGGGCACTCGGAGCGTACCGACGCCGTGATAGAGCCCAAGCTGTCGATGCAGTGGTTCGTGAAGATGGAGGAGCTGGCCAAGCCGGCTCTCAAGGCAGTGGAGGATGACGACATAAAGTTCGTGCCCGCTAAGTTCAAGAACATCTACCGCCACTGGATGACCAACATCAAGGACTGGTGCATCTCGCGCCAGCTCTGGTGGGGACACCGCATACCGGCATGGTATCTGCCCGAGGGCGGATATGTGGTGGCCGAGAATGAGGAGGCGGCGTTGCTGAAAGCCATAGAGAAGACGGGCAACGGCAACCTTACCCTCGCCGATCTGCGTCAGGACCCCGACTGCCTCGACACATGGTTCTCGTCGTGGCTCTGGCCCGTGTCGCTATTCAACGGCATCCTCGAACCCGAGAATGAAGAGTTCAAATATTATTATCCTACCACCGACCTGGTGACGGCTCCCGACATCATCTTCTTCTGGGTGGCACGCATGATAGTTGCCGGCTACGAGTTTGCCGGCGACAAGCCTTTCAACAACGTATATTTCACGGGCATCGTCCGCGACAAGTTAGGCCGCAAGATGTCGAAGAGTCTTGGCAACTCGCCCGACCCGCTGGAGCTCATCGCGAAGTATGGTGCCGACGGCGTGCGCATGGGCATAATGCTGGCAGCGCCGGCAGGCCATGACATAATGTACGACGACTCGCTCTGCGAGCAGGGACGCAATTTCTGCAACAAGATATGGAACTCATTCCGGCTCATCAAGGGCTGGGAGGTAAGCGACGGCGAGCAGCCGGCGAGTGCGGCGGCAGCTGTGCGCTGGTTCGGCGCCAAGCTGGCGGCGGTGGCCGCCGAGGCCGACGACCTTATGGGCAAGTTCCGCATCTCAGAGGCCCTCATGGCCATTTACAAGCTCTTCTGGGACGAATACTCCTCATGGTATCTGGAGATGGTCAAGCCGGCTTACGGGCAGCCCGTAGACCGAACGACATATGAGGCCACTCTCGGATTCCTCGACAATCTGCTGCGCCTGCTGCATCCCTTCATGCCATTCATCACCGAAGAGCTGTGGCAGCACCTCAGCGAGCGCAAGGAGGGCGAAAGCATCATGTATGCCGCAATGCCCACCGGCAAAGCATGTGATGAAGGGATACTCTCATCGTTCGAGAACATCAAGGAGGTAGTGGCCGGCATACGCACGGTACGCAAGCAGAAGCAGCTGGCGCAGAAGGAGCCGCTGCAGCTCGACGTGAACGGCCCGCGCGACAAGAGCCTCGACAGCGTGCTTGTCAAGATGGGCAATCTCTCGGCCATCAACGACGTGGAGGAGAAGAAGCCTACGGCATCGGCCTTCATGGTGGGCGCCACAGAGTACAGCATACCGCTGGAAGGCAAAATTGACGTGGAGGCCGAGAAGGCCAAGCTGCAGAAGGACCTCGAATATTACACTAAGTTCCTTGCCGGCGTCGAGAAGAAGTTGGGCAACGAGCGATTCGTAGCCAACGCTCCGGAGGCTGTGGTTGCCATGGAGCGCAAGAAGAAGAGCGACGCCGAGGAGAAGCTCGCCGCAATTCGCGCAAGCCTCGCTTCCCTTGGATAAGTCACAAAAAGGAACGTGCTCTAAGCACAACAAAAGACATTAAGAATGAGTTAGATAATTGAATGAGTTAGATAATTGTATGATTAAGGGGCCGGTATCCGTGATGGATCCCGGCCCCTGCCTTATGAGTCAGCTCCCTTCAGGGTCAGAAGGGGAAGTCGATACCGAAGTTGAACTGCATGTTGGAGTTGAGGGGCACACCCTGCTTAGCGAACTTGCCGGGGGTGCGGTCCATGCCGATGAACATGTTGAAGCCTTTCTTGAGGTTGAGGTTGGCAATCCATCCGAAGCCTACGCCATAGGTGCCTGCCACGAGGTTGATGCCTGCCGAGAAAATGTCGACGGGGCACACATTAGCGCTGATGCGGAACTCCGTGGAGGAGTATGGGCCGTTGATTACGGTATGGTTCAGCAGGCCGAAGTGTAGGCGGCGGTAGTAGGGGAGCTTATAGTCTACGCCGACGTTCATGACAGCGCCGATGCCGCGGGTGTTGGCACCGGTCTCGCCCATGTCGTCGAGCTGGTAAAGCTTCTCGAGGCCGTCGCGCATCTTGTCCCATTCATTGTCGAAGCTGTTGTCGGCGTTATCATCGGGGTTGAAGATGAAGGCGTCGGAATTGAAGTCGCGGGGGCCGTTGGTGGATGCCAGACGCGTCTTGCTGAAGCTTATGAAGCCGAGGTCGTTGAAGGCCAGCGAGAAGGTGAAGTCTTTCCATTCATAGGTGGCGCCGAGGTCGAAGGTGATACCGAAACCGTTGGGGCCTACGCTGCCGTTGCCGTCCATGTTGGCGCCGGAAACGTATCTGTGGCCTTCGTCGGTGACGTCGGTCTCATACTGGAATTTGCCCAGGTTGACCTTAATGTCGCCGTCGGTGCGGGCACGCCAGGCATCGGTGCCGAGGTCAAGATAAGCCTCCTTCATGTTGACCTGCGCACTTGCAATACCTATCAGGAACTTGAGGTTGGCGCCGACACGCAGGCCCGGCACCTGCTTGATGTCGCGCGAATGGCCGAGCATTATCTCGCCGTAGCCGAGAGCCTGGGCGCGTACATCCTCTATGTTGTAGGTCTTGTTGCCGATACCCTCCTTGACGAGGCTGAAGAGCGACTTGGGAACATGGAATCCGGCGTTGACGCGGCCATTGATGGAGACGGTGTTGTAGCCGCCCCATGCCTTCCAGCCGCCGCTGAGAAAGTTGATCTTGGTGTTGACGCCTATGCGGTTCACATTCTTGAAGGCGTCCATGGCTTCGGCCACGCCCACACCGGGATTGGTGAAGAGCACGGTCTTGCCATCGCGGTTGTAGACGATGGATGTCAGGCCGATATTGCCGTTCATGCCTATGTTCATATTTCCCAGCACCGGCATGGAGACGAAGTTGCTGCGGTTGCCCATGGCCGGGTTCATCTGGTAGCGATAGGGGTAGTTGTCGAGGAAATAGCCGCTGTAAGTGTCCTGAGCGGCGGCAGTCAGAGCCGTGGCGAAGAGGCCGGCGGCAAGTGCATATTTTATGTCGGTAGTTTTCATTTTGTTCAGAAGTCAGTGATGTAAGAGCCGCTAACGGTTGCGCGGACGTTTTTAAAGAGGAGGTACTGGTTGGGGGCGAGGGGCGAGGAGTTGTCGGAAGAGCGCATGATTGCGCGGATGTTGATACCGTCAAGGTCCTTGATTTCGCCGCTCATGGTAATGGTGAGCTGCTGGCCGTCGGTATTGGCGGCTACGGTGTTGCTTGTCACGGTGACGTTTCCGATCTGCTGGCCTGTGGAGTCGATGGGGTAACCGTCAAGCTCGGCACTCACGGGGGCGCTGTTGTCGACAGTGGCCGTGATGGTCAGCGTGCTGATGGTCATCTTCTTGAGGTCGTCCGACGACCAGCCATCCTCAGTGGTTTCCATGATAAGTATTGATCCTTCCTTGAAACCGAGGGGAGCGATAAGCTCATATGTGCCTTTAACAGGTTCGAGTTTGCGGCCCAGGGGGAAGTTGTCGACAGACTGTCCTGGGGTGAGGCATGGGTTCACCACGTCGATGGCGATACGTTCGGGGAGGGTGGCCTTGTCGGCGTATGCTTCGGGCACGGCAAGGATGTCGGAGAATGAGGAGAAGGGCACCCATGAGAGATTCTCGCTGAACTCGGCGGGAGGAGTGGTCTCTTTGGGGGAGATGAGGAAGTTGTAGGGGCCTTTTACGCCATGGTCGCAGAGCACTTTGACGAGGGCGTTGTTGTCGGGAGAGAACGACTGGGCGGGAACGCCGTTGTCGCGTAAGGCTGTGAGTCTCAGCCCGGTCTCATACGTGATGTTCTGGTCGCCCACCGGATTGTTGAGGCTGAGACAGAGCTGCGGGTTGGCAATCCGGATGTTGGTGCCTTCGCCTTTGAGGAAGTCGGGGAGAGTACCTATGGATACAGGGTCGATGTTGATGCCTTCGATGGCATAGTCGAGCTTGCCGGAGACTCCGGTGACGTTTATGTCTGACAGTTCGTATTTGATGTCTACGGCCATGCTGTGGGGATGAGCGCCGGCGAGCGCGTCGAGGTCAAGCACTGCGGTGCCGTCCGCGAGTCCCAGCGAGCCGTCGATACGCATGTAGTGGCGGTTGGTGTCGAAGGTCAGTTTGGGGTTGGCGGTGGAGAGATCCATCATGTCGATGTCGAGGTGGGCTGTGATGTCACGGCCGTTTGCCGACTTGATGTCACGGATGGTCCATATGCCGTCTTCGGGGTTATAGCTTCCGGCGGAGAGGTTGGAGACCTTCATGCCGATGGGGAGCTGGAAATGAATGTTCTTGAGGTCGACGGCCGAGATGTCTACGCCATCGACGGTGATGGTAATGTCGAGCGAGGTATTGTAGGTGTATATGGCCTGGAGGCCGAAGATTGCCGGGTCAACGTCGCCTGTCTCATAGGAGAAGGAAGTTGCGGCGGCGGGAATGGGAATGTCGGGCGACTGTATCCTGCGGCGTTTGCTGTTGAAGGGGAGGGTAAGCCCTACATGGGTGGGATTGATCGGCGGAGCCGCTATGTGGATGGTCTGCACCTCGATGGACTGCGAATTGAAGGAGTCTTTCTGACAGAGGGCATAGATGCGTTGGCCGTTGTCTTCGATAATCTTGATGTTGCTGGTGTCTTCGAGTTTGAACACCTGGTCAAGCTTCATAGTGTCGATGTTGACCGGAAGGGTAAGGTTGTCGACTTTTATTTCACTGGTGGTATCGATGTTCGACAAGTCATAGTTGTCGTCGATACAGCCGGTGAAAAGCAGGCACGATGCTCCTGCCACAGCAAGTAGTTTTTTGTACATGTTGTTACTGTTGTTATACTTATGTTCCTGTTTATGTCGGAGTAGTTAGAAACTGTTATCTAATCAAGTGCGAATTTAATGAAGTGATTTAAACTTATTTCAAAAACATAAAAAGTCTTTTAAGATATAA
>CAJUAT010000041.1 GCA_910584525.1 uncultured Muribaculaceae bacterium
CTTGATTTTTTATACTGCCGGTGTAAAAATCTCAAGATTTTTATCTAAATTTGTGAGTAAATAGCTAACCATGAGAAAAAACA
The DNA here is from genome assembly GCA_910584525.1 of uncultured Muribaculaceae bacterium. Taxonomy (GTDB): domain Bacteria; phylum Bacteroidota; class Bacteroidia; order Bacteroidales; family Muribaculaceae; genus Lepagella. The sequence goes on from CAJUAT010000041.1 coordinate 84, forward strand.
TTATAATACTGATAGCGGCACTGGCGGGAATGCTCTCGCTCGCCGCCAATGGAGAAACGTTTTACAACGCCACGATACTCCGGGTAGACGGGACGGATGTTGCCGGAGCCATAGAGACGTTGGAGAGTCAGGGCGTCAAGGTGTTGCGGCACCGTGGCGATATGGTTCTGGCGTATGTGCCGGTCACGGCGTCATCGCGCAATGCGGTGTCGCGGTTGAAAAAGGGCACACGTCCTGTCATAGTCAGGGAGGAACGGGCGCGACGTGCGGTCCCGGTGATGGATGTGGCCCGTAAATGCTATGGAGCTCAGCGTATCGAAGGCGACAGAAACCTCCCGCAAGGCTTTACCGGCAAAGGGGTGGTGACCGGCTTCTGCGACATCGGCTTTGACCCTCTGCATATCAATTTCCGTGACGATGAAGGGAATTGCCGCGTCAGGCGTGTGGTGCATTACGAAGAGCAGCTCGGCAAGCGAACCGTAATGAATACCACCCAGGAATATGCCGAATGGAAAACCGACTTTCCGCATCAGACCCACGCCACTCATGTGGCCGGCATTCTCGCGGGCAGCTATCGCCCCGGTAATTATTACGGCATGGCGCCGGGCTCCGACATAGTGGGTACTGTGTCGGAAGGTACCGATGTCGGTCTCCTCGCCGGTATCGAGGATATCATAGAATACGCCGACTCGGTAGGTAAGCCGGCGGTGGTAAACATATCCATGGCGTCGCTGACAGGCCCGCGCGACGGCACTACCCTTTTCTCGCAATATCTCGACATCCTGGGTAAAGAGGCGGTGATATGCCTGTCATCGGGAAATTTCGGCAGCTATCCTTTGACGATGACCGCCGCGTTTACCGAAGAAATGCCCTCGGCCAAGGTCAGTATAGTAGGCAACGACTGGATGTTTTTCGACATGAACGGCATCGTTGACGCCTGGAGCGCCGACGGCCGTCCTTTCCGGGCAAGACTCATATGCCGCGACATGACGCAAAACAAGGAAGTGTTCGCCCTCGACTGGGTGGATGCCTCAAAGCCCTTCACCAAGGAATTCAACGCTGCCGACCTGCCGGCAATGGCTGCCATATACACAGGCTCCATTACCATGGAAGGTGGCCTGTGGAAGGAGAATGGCCGTAGCTATATCAACGTTTACCTCGATACCCACAGCACGGAATACTTCGCACCCGACAAGGTATGGTCGCGTTATCAGTGGGATCTTGAAGTTGCCGGTGACCCGGGTGTAAGCGTCGACGTGCACCCCGACCTCGGTGGCACCCGGCTGCAGCAGATCGGCGGCCAGCCCCCGCTCACAAACCGCGACAACATCAGCGAGCTTGTCACCGGCGACAACCTCATATGCGTGGGCATGTACGTAAGCCGTGAGGAGGCGCCCATGCTCAACGGCGAGATGTTCAACTTCAATGAGGGCTTCAAGACCGGAGAGGTCGACTATAATTCCAGTTACGGACAGTTGGCCGACGGTCGGATTCTGCCCCATACCGTGGCTCCCGGCAACATGATAATATCATCGGTAAGCTCATATTTCGCCGACATTATCAAAGAGGAGACCGGCGCCGGATATAAGGAAGAGTTATCCTACGAGGCCAAAGAGGGCGACAAGACTTATTACTGGGCCATAAATGCCGGCACCTCCATGGCATGTCCATATGCTGCGGGGTGCATAGCCACATGGCTCGAGGCTGCTCCGCATATGGGTGTCGACGACGTGCTCGCCATATTGCGCAAGACCAATGACACCAGCAAGAAGCATACCGACGATCCGCGCCACGGCCATGGATGGCTACGCCCTTATGAGGGTCTTGTGGAAGCCTTGGGAGTGGCCGCATACGTCCCCGGTGTCATTGACACCGAGAACACCGCGCCGCGTCTGGAATATTGTCAGGGTGCCCTCAGAATCTGGAATCCGGCCATGGAGAGTCTCAGGCTCACCATCACATCCCTCGACGGCAGAACCGTAAGAGATATCGCTCCGGCCAAGATGCAGGTCGTTGACCTCCCCCTCGACCTCCCTGCCGGCATATATGCCGCAACAGCCCACTGGCCCCTCGGCCGAACCGAAACCCTCAAGCTCTCCATCCGTTAAAGTAATGCCCATCCTCACATAAGACACATAAATCACATAAGTCACATAAATTACATAAGCCACATAATTAACATCAATACCCCATAAACAACCAATACCCATGAAAAAAATCGAAAAGGCCGGAGCTCTTGTTCTTGCCGGCCTTATAGGCGGAACATCAGCCTGCATGGCGCTGTCGCCCGAACCTGCCGGCAGCGCAGTCAAGAAAGGAATGGTCACCAATGTAGAGCCGCCTTGCTGGTGGACAGGCATGGCCAATGACACCCTGCAGTTGCTCATGACTGGTCCCGGCGTAGGTAATGCCGATGTGTCGCTCGACTATCCCGGAGTGACCCTCGACCGTCAGTTCAAGCTTGACAGCCCCAACTACAAGTTCGTGTATCTCGTGATTTCCGGCGACGCGCGGCCAGGCACGATGAAGTTCAATATCAGCCTCGACGGCAAGAAAGGGACTCTCGACTATACCCTGCTGGCACGCGACCGCGATCGCAGCGAGTACAAAGGCTTTGATGCCGGAGATGTGCTTTATCTCATCATGCCCGACCGTTTCGCCCGCAAGGAACCTGCCGGGAAGCGGCCAAAGAACACGCTGGAGCATGCCACCGTGGACGACCGTCAGAATCCCAACGGCCGCCATGGCGGAAATATCGCCGGTATAGGAGAGCATCTCGATTACCTCGACACGCTCGGAGTGACGGCGCTTTGGCTGACACCCGTGCTTGAAAACGATATGCCCGGCGGTTCATACCATGGTTACGCCACCACCGACTATTACCGTATCGACCCGCGATTCGGCACCAACGACGACTGGCGACGCCTCATTGCCGATGCTCACGCAAAAGGTCTTAAAGTGGTGATGGACATGATTTTCAACCATACAGGCTCCAATCATCCCTGGATGAAGGATGCGCCGGCGGCCGACTGGTACAATCATCCCGACGGAAAGACGCTCACAAACTTCCGCCTTACCACCGTCCACGACCCTTACGTGTCGGACTATGACCTCGACCATACCGTCAACGGATGGTTCGTACCCGACATGCCCGACCTCAACCAGCGCAACCCGGAGGTGATGAAATACCTCATACAGAACTCCATATGGTGGATAGAGAGTTCGAAAATCGACGGCATACGCATGGATACGTACCCCTATGCCGACATGGAGGCCATGGCCACATGGCCGCGCGATGTGCTGCGTGAATATCCTGATTTCAACATCGTGGGCGAATGCTGGTATTCCAACGAGGCCGGCTCTGCATTCTGGCAGAAGGGCAACCGCCTCAATCCGCGTGAGACAAACCTGCCGACAGTGATGGATTTCTGGATGGTGATCAATGGCCGAAAGGCTTTCAACGACCAGACCAACCCCTGGACCGGCCTTAACGCCGTTTACGACCATCTTTCCAACGACTTCCTGTTTGCCGACCCGCAGCATGTGCTTACATTCCTCGACAATCACGACACCGACCGCTTCCTTGCCGAGACTCCCGAAAAAGCCGAGGAGCTGGGGCCGTGGAAGCAGGCCGTGGCTTTCCTGCTTACATCCCGCGGCATCCCGCAGATATATTACGGCACGGAACTGCTGATGTCTGGATCGAAAGAGGGGAGCGACGGCTATGTGCGCCGTGATGTGCCCGGAGGCTTCGCCGGCGATGAAATGAATGCCTTTACCCGCGAGGGTCGCTCGGAGGTTCAGAATGATGCCTACGACTTCTTGAGTAACCTTCTCCGTTGGCGCCGCGACAAGGCCCGCGACGTCATGGCAAAAGGTTCCCTTAAACATTTTATGCCCCAGAACGGTATATATGCATATCAGCGTAAGCTCGGCGACAAGGAAGTAATCGTGCTCCTAAACGGCAACGACACTCCAAATACGGTCACCATGGAGCGTACGCTCGAAGTGCTCCCTTATGGCACCACATTGCACGATGTAGTGTCGGGTAAGGACATCACCATAGAGCCGGAGATGACTTTCGCTCCTCGACAGGTGATGGTGCTCGAAAATTTCTGATTTATAATGATAACCGGTCAGGGATCAGTGATAAGCGATTAAAGATCAAAGATTAATTATCAGTGATCAACGATTAATGGTTGGTTAACACTCTTGAATTATGGGGATGAGAAGGAGGATACGTACCGAAGTCGCCGGGCTGATGGCCTGGTGGCCGGTGCATGTCCCGGCGCCTGTCACGGTACTGTTCGTGGCCATGGTCACGGGCGCCGGTACCGGGCTCCTCGCCGAGCTCCTGCGGAATCTCATCTCTTGGCTCGCCGATATCGCCTGCCTTGCAGGGCTGCGCAGGGGGCGTCTTGATTACGGTATGCTCTTCCTCCCGTTTGCCGGCATGCTGCTGGCCATGCTATACCAGCGGTATGTGGCACGGCAGCAGTATGCCCACGGTACGGCACGAATAATCAGGACGCTCTCCCGCCAGCGCGGCAATTTCAAAATGGGGAGGTGGGGATGGATCAACTCCATATTGACGTGCGGCCTCACGGTAGGTCTTGGTTCGTCGGCAGGCAGCGAGGGACCTGCGGCATATAGCGGAGCGAGCTTCGGCAGCGCCGCCGCGCGATTCTTCCGTATGCCCCGGCGATGGGTGAGAATAATGCTTGCAATCGGTGCCGGCGCCGGTATCGCCGGTATATTCAAGTCGCCGGTTGGCGGTACGCTCTATGCCCTCGAAGTGCTTGAAATTGGACTTTCCACACTCCCCGTGATTGCTCTGGTGCTCGCATGTCTCACTGCTTCAACAATGGCTTATCTCATAAGCGGATATACCTTCAGCATGGATCTGCTCATGAGCATGAATTTCAATCCACACGACCTCGGGTGGGTGGCCCTGTTAGGAATATTCTGCGGCCTTTACTCAATAGTCTACGTATGGTCGAAGGACAAGGTGGCCGACATGCTGCGCGGAATACGCAATGAATGGCTGAAGGTGGTAGTGGCAGGTGTGGGAATGTCGCTGGTGGTGTTTATGGTGCCTGCGTTTTTCGGCGAAGGCATGGTGATGGCCGGCGACCTTATCAACGACCGTTTCCCGGACGTTCTCGACCAAGGCATCATTCCCGTGTCAGGCGACGCGGGGCTGTGGTTCTTTGTAGTGCTGGGAATTATACTCTTGCTGAAGGGGCCGTTGGTTGCGGCGGCCAATTATGGCGGCGGCGTCGCCGGCGAGATGGTGCCCGCACTTTTCGTAGGCAGTGTGGCCGGTTATTTTTTCGGCATGGTGCTCAACACTTTCTGCGGCTGCGAGATACACGTATGGTATATGGCCCTGGTAGGTATGGCGGCGATTCTCGGCAATGCATCCCATGCCCCGCTGATGTCGATTTTTATTGTCAGCGAATGCACCAATTCCATGCAGTATATGCCCGCATATATGATGTGTGTCTTCATAAGCTATGCGGTGATGAAGGTGGTGAGTCCCGCCTCCGTATGGAGCGCTACCGACCATGACGACCTGCTCGACCTTCACAAGTATTTTGTCAGAAGCGGAGATAGTAGGCCACAGGGTCAAAAACCACGGTGAAAGGCGACGAGCTCTTCGACGCCCGGCTGCGCTCGTAATGGAAAGAGCGCTGAGTATCCCATGATTTCACATCTGCCTTGCGGGTCTCGCCTGCAGGGATATTGCAATCGAGCTTGAGGAATCTTTTGTGCAGCTGCCGTCCGTCGGGCGTCAGATACTCTATGTAGAGACTCACCCCCGACATGGTCCTGTCGGTATTGTTGGTGATGAAGAATGATTCAGAGGAAGAGGAACCATGTTTGTCGAAGCCGGAGAAGACTATCTGGTCGATACGGTATCCGTTGTTGCAGTCGGGGCAGTGCGAGGCAACCATGAAAGAGCCGCGGGCCATGGCCGGCTCTTCGTCGGCAACCTTGGCGCTGAGGCGCAAGGTGGTCTTGCGTCCGTAACCGCTGCCGGCGGCAAGTGCCGCGATGCTTAATATCAGAATCGCTCTCAATATCGGCGCGGCGCTAAATATCGGTGCCGCTCTCATAGATATACCGGCTCGGTGACCTTGGCGGAATATGCCGGCGGATACACCTTGATCATACCCTGGGGAATCTCGGCATCGGGCTGCGTGAAGCGGAACCGTATCATGCGCCAGAATTTGGGCAGGAAGTAGAGGTTGCCTATGCGGATGGAAATCTTGCGGGGCTCGAAGGTTAGGGAGGCGTCGTTGTCCTTAAGTCTGGCCACGCAGTGGCCCGGGTCGGTGAAGACACCTTTGGTCAGCGAACGGCATATGGAGAGCTCGTATGTCCCCGCTTCGGCCGACGGCCGCACGCTCCCTATCACGTCGCCGGGCGTGAGCCGACAGTCGGGACTGTCTACCACGATGATGTCGCAGAGCCTTGCCGTAGGTATCACGCGACGTATCAGCACACGCGTGTCGTCGCCCGGAAATTCCCATATCCCCTCGATGCGGTTGAGAACGCTGGTATCGCAGTATTCCACAGCTTTCCCCTCGTCGATCCTCTCGCCGCACATGGCTGAAAAGAAGGAGGGAAGCGCGAGAAGCAGCAGCAGTATGAGTCGGTTCATTGTCTTATCCTTTTGTTGAGAATGTATAGCTGAGACCAAAGCTGAGTATCTCCTTCAGCATCCATTTGCCCCAGCGGGAACCCTTGGAGGTGTCGGCAGCCGTGTCATAGCGGAAATAGAAGTAGAGCTGCGTCGAGAAGAGCTTGCTCCACTGGAAATTCAGGGTGTTCTCCCAGTCGCCGACAAAGTTGGAATAGTCGGTGAAGAGGAATAGCCGGGTCTTGTAGGAGATATTGTCGCGCAAGGCCCAATAGAAGTTGACTTCGGCATTGCTACCGAACTCGTTGTTGATGCGTTGGTCGGGGAGCATACCGAACTGTGCATGGTCCACAAGACGGTCGATGCAGGTGGTGAGGTTGTACGACACCGGGGCTATCGACGCCGTGAAAGAGAGCTTCTTGTTGGGCTTGGTGTATGAATATGTCATACCGAGACCGAGGTTGAGGGTGGCCGGTGAGAGAAAAGAGGCCGTGCGTGTCTCGCTGTCTGACGGGTAGCTGTTCAGAAACTGTGTCTTGAAGAGAGCCGTCATGGAGTAGAACCAGTTTTTGGCAGCTTTGTAACCAAACTTGAGATTGTATTGGAAAAGTTCCTGCGACACGGCGTATTTGTGGAACTGGTCCTGCAGCGTGGAGTTGATGGCGAGCTTGTAGCTGAGCGTGCTCTGGAACATCAGTTTGGGATGGTACACGGGATTCAGGGCCACATCCCATAGGAAATTGGCGAAAATGGCGAGATAGTCGCTGCCGCCCTGGTACCAGTTCTGGGATATGTATGCCTGCGACAGCTGCAGCGCAATGTTGCAGGTATGCAGCCAGTTGATCTGTCCTATTTCGCCTCTGGGGGTTATGCCGTTGCCGGGCACATGCGGCACCGGCAGCTCAAGGTTGCGTATGAACCCCCGGAAGGAATAGTCATCCTTCGGCAATTTCGGGGGTACCGGCAGTTTCCATTCCGCATAGTCAATGCAGTAAGGGTCTTTGACCATGTTGGAATATATGAAATTGTCGGCGAAATCCCGTTCGCGTATAGCTCGGTCGAGCCAGTATGGGGTCGCGGGACCCAGAGGATGTTCGGGGTCGAAGTTGCCCACCATCGCCGGAGCCACGGTGTCGGCATGTTCGGTGAAGGCCGTGGTGTCGCTGCGCAGAAGCATCTCCGCGTAGTCTATGGCATCCATCGATACCTTGCTGCGGCTTACCGAGTCGTTGACATGGCTCCACATGGCCCGCGTGGGCCGTATCACCGTGTCCAGACTCCATCTTATGCCGTTCTGGCGGTAGCCACTGAAAACCCATGGCATAGCTATCCGCAGACTTGTCTGTCCCTGGCCGGCCAGGCTGGTCATGGCCACTGTCACGATGAGTAGAAGTTTCCGGATGTTCATGGCGTTTGATAAAAGTTGTTGTTGTTGTTCTTTCCGGTGAGCAGCTGTCCTGGTCTATCGGGATGCGCTCCTGGAGGGTGTGGAGAGCAACCGGTCATAGTCGGGAGAGTTGATGAGCCGGTAAGCCTCCTTGAAAATCGGGTCATACTCGTTGAAGACCTTGAAGTATGTGGGGTTGTCGTAGGTGTCGCGTCCTATGAGTCCCTTGATGACGGTCTTGAACAGCGGTTCGCTCTTGCGGGCCTCTTCCTCGTTGAATTTCACACCATCTTTCTCGGCCATGTCATAGAGTTCGCGAAGCATCTCCGTACTTACCGTGAAGTTCTTGACGAAAGCCGTGTCGTCGGAGTATTTCTTCTTGAGCGTTGCGCGGTTGTTGTCGACGTAGCGTATGGCATACTTGTTGATGTCGCCTTTAGCCATGACATCGCGGTAATAGTTGGTGAAATCGGTAGTGTCGAGGGGCACGAACACATCGGGCGATATGCCGCCACCGCCATATATGGGGCGTTTGAGGCGCAGCGTGTTCACCTTCAGTGAGTCGATGTATTTGATGCTGTCGGCATGCATGAGTTCGCCCGACTGTAGCCTGTCGAGGATGTCATGGTTGTATTTCTTCTGGTCGCCGGCGGCATATGGTTTCTGTATGTCGCGTCCCGAGGGAGTGTAGTAGTGTGCCACGGTGAGGCGCATCATCGAGCCATCGGGGAAGGGGAAGGGGCGTTGCACGAGACCTTTGCCGAAGGAGCGGCGCCCCACGATAAGGCCGCGGTCCTGGTCTTGTACGGCTCCGGCCGTGATTTCGGAGGCCGATGCCGAATATTGGTTCACCATCACCACGAGCCTCCCCTTGTCGAAGAGGGGTGTCTTGCCCATAGGCACCGTGTAGTGGTCGTACCTTGACGAGGCGCGTCCCTCGGTGTACACTGCCAGACTGTTGGGTGCCAGAAGTTCGCTGAGAAGGTCTACGGCCGCGTTGAGATATCCTCCGCCATTGTCCACAAGGTCAAGAATCAGCTGGCGCATCCCCTGGCGTTTCAGGTCGTTGACGGCCTTTGTCACCTCGTCGCGCGTGTCGGCGGCAAATTTGTTGAGGCGTAGGTAGCCCGTTTTCGGATCCACCATATAGGCGGCGTCAACGCTGTAGATGGGTATCTGGTCGCGTGTGATGGTGAAAGGTATTGTGTCGGGAGTATTCCCTCTGCCACGGCGCAGCACTTTCACATCAACCGTGGTGCCCTTCGGACCGCGAAGCATCTTCATGATCCGGGAGTTCTTCATCTTCTGTCCCGCTATGCTGGTGTCGTTGACGGCTATGATGCGGTCGCCGGCAAGTATGCCCACACGTTCGCTCGGGCCGCCCGACACTGTCTGTATCACATACAACGTGTCGCTCGACATGTTGAACGTTATTCCTATGCCGCTGAAATTTCCCTCCAGGGGTTCGTTGAGTTCACGGGTCTCCTCGGCGTTGCTGTACGACGAATGTGGGTCCAGTTTGTCGAGCATCCCCTTGATGGCGTTTTCCACAAGGCGGTCTTCGTTGACGGTATCCACATAGAACTGGTTTATCACCGCCTCGGCCACGCGCAGTTTCTGGCTGGCATCGCCGAATTGTGCCCGCATTCCCGCAACGCCTGCCATCAGGGCGAGACCGACTGCCGTATATAGTAATTTCTTCATTATAGCCTGTTTGTTATTTTTCTTAGTGGTTACAGGGGTCAAAGGGGGTAAGACCCGCTACGTCGGCGCCGAAGTGCTTCAGCTCCCTTACCGCCGACGAGGATATCCACGACAGCTCCGGCAGCGACGGAAGTATAACGGTTTCCACGCCGAATAAGTTTCTGTTGGCGTCGGCCATATTCCGCTCATATTCGAAGTCGGAGACGTTTCTGACGCCACGCAGTATGAAATCTACGTCGGCCTGTACCGCGTATGTGCCCGTTAGTCCGCTGAAAATATCCACGCTGACCCTCGGCTCTTCGCTGTACAACGCCCTTATATCCTCCATGCGCTGAAGTATCTCGGCCTTGTTGTCGATACCTTTCTCTACATTGAAGCCTATCAGTATGATAACCTTGTCGCAGAACGACAACGCTCTGTCCACCAAGGATTTATGACCCATGGTGAAGGGATTGAAACTCCCCGGGAACAATGCTGTGACCCCGGGTTGGGTCTTAGATTTCGCTGTCATCCTCTATTATCAGATTGTTGATGATGAATTCCTGACGTTCCGGGGTATTCTTGCCCATGTAGAACTCCAGCAGCGAGTCGTAGGCATCCTCGCGTTTCAGCTTCACGCGGTCGAGCCGCATGTCGGGGCCTATGAACTCGGCAAACTCCGAGTCGTTGATTTCTCCCAGACCTTTGAATCGGGTAATCTCGGCGTTGCTGCCGAAGATGTCAATGGCCTTCTCGCGTTCTTCGTCGGTATAGCAGTAATAGGTGTCTTTGGGGCTCTGGCTGCCGGTGTCGTCGTTCTTGGCCTTGGAGGGACGCTTGTTGCGGCGTACCGACCGCTTGTCGCGCACGCGGAACAGCGGCGTCTGAAGTATGTATACATGCCCTTTCTTGACCAAGTCGGGGAAGAAGGTCAGGAAAAAGGTGATGATCAGCAGTCGTATGTGCATGCCGTCCACATCGGCATCCGTGGCTATTATCACCTTGTTGTAGCGCAGTCCCTCAATACCTTCCTCGATGTTGAGGGCTGCCTGCAGAAGATTGAACTCATCGTTTTTGTACACCACCTCCTGGGTCATGCCGAAGGAGTTGAGGGGCTTTCCTCGCAGAGAGAACACCGCCTGTGTCTCGGCGTTGCGTACCTTTGTGATGGTTCCCGATGCGGAGTCGCCCTCGGTGATGAAGATGGCTGTCTCGTCGCGGCGGTCTTCCTTGGCGCTGGCCTTGAGCGTGTCGCTGTAATGTATGCGGCAGTCGCGCAGCTTGCGGTTGTGTAGCGACACCTTCTTGGCCTTCTCTCGGGCAAGTTTGGTGACGCCGGCCATAGCTCTTCGCTCCTTGGCGCTGCTCTCTATCTTTTGAAGCATCACGTCAGCAACATCCTTGTGCTTGTGAAGGTAGTCGTCGAGCTCCTTCTTTATGAAGTCGCCGATGAATTTATTGACGGTTATCGGCGAGTCGGGGGCTATTTCTTTGGAACCGAGCTTGGTTTTTGTCTGGCTCTCGAACACGGGTTCCTGTATACGCACGGATACGGCTGCCACCATACCGTTACGTATGTCGGCAAATTCATACCCTTTGCCGCTGAATTCCTTGATGGTCCGCGACACATGTTCGCGGAAAGCCGTGAGATGTGTACCTCCCTGGGTGGTATGCTGTCCGTTGACGAAGCTGTAGTATTCCTCGCCGTTCTGGTTGGTATGGGTGAGCACCACCTCTATGTCGTCGCCGCGGAGGTGTATGATGGGATAGAGAGGGGCGGAGGTGATGTTCTCTTTAAGCAGGTCGAGCAGTCCGTTGCGGCTGTAATATTTCTTGCCGTTGAACATCAGCTTGAGGCCTACGTTGAGATACGTGTAGTTGTTGACCATCATCTCCACGGTCTCGGGGTTGAAGTGGAAACCACGGAAGATATCGTTGTCGGGGGTAAACTTCACCATCGTGCCGTTAGGCTCGTCGGTAGGGGTCGGTTCCGACTCGGATACGAGATTGCCCCGGTCGAAACGGACGCTGACCTTGAGATGGTCGCGGACCGATTCCACCAGACACTCGCGCGACAGGGCGTTGACGGCTTTCAGTCCCACGCCGTTCAGCCCTACCGACTTCTTGAAGTTCTTGTCGTCGAATTTGCCGCCGGTGTTGATTTCCGATGCCACAGCCCTGACCTTGCCCAACGGTATGCCGCGTCCATAGTCGCGGATTGTTACCGTCCCATCTTCCGAAAGACTTATGTCTATCTGCTTGCCGACACCCATGTTGAACTCGTCGATGGAGTTGTCGACAACTTCCTTTACAAGCACATAGATGCCGTCGTCGGAATGGCTCCCGTCGCCTAATTTGCCGATGTACATGCCGGGACGACGACGTATATGCTCGTTCCATGTAAGTGTCTGGATGGCGTCATCGGTATAGGTGCCGGCTGTGTTGCCTGTCTCTCCGACTTCTGTGATATTTTCTTTGATTTCCTCTTCTGTCATGACAGTTACAAAATTACAAAAAAATCGTCAAACAGCCAATTGTTCCGTGCCCCGCATCAGACATGCCGAGGAGCCTGACAAGCGAAAGGGGATACGACGAAACGTATCCCCTCGCGATTAATGTAATTGTTTGTGGTTATCAGCGGCCGTAGGCCACTCTCTGCACTGTCACCTTGCCGTCGGTGTAGATAGTCTTGACCACTACAATCTGGCCGGGACGCGGTTTCTGTACGCGCAGACCGTCGGGTGTATAATACTCCCTGTCGGCGATGTCGCTGCCTTCAATCCCGGCGATTCCTGTATCCACGTTGATCACCAGGTTGTAACGGTACGACAGTTCGCCGCCCTGTTTCTGAATCCAGCCCTGAACGCCCTTGGCATCACTCTTGACAATCACAACCTTGTTGTTCTCGATCTTGAATTCTGGCGAGCACGTCCATACCACACCTTCGAGCAGACCGATGGTCATGTCGTTGAGTACATTCGACAGGTTCTCCTCGTCGGTTTTGAAGCAGAGCTGGGCGGCGGCGAAGTTGCCGGGGATGCACTTGGCCATGCTCTTGAGCGTCGGATAGCAGTCAGGTGTTGCCTGATAAGCGGCGTTGGGCGCGAAGTCAAGCATTTCCTTGGTGGACTTGCCGGTGGCTGCCTCTGCATAGCCGCCCGTGGCCGTGCACAGAGTATTGTCGTAATAGTTGTCGGCATATGAATTTTCGCCCGAAGGTGTCGACAGCAGGAATGGAGCTGCGGTGCCTGACTCGTCGGTGACGGTTACGGGAGCTGCCGCATAGCATCCGCTGATATTGACCTTGGTGCTGAAATTGCCTATGAAGCCGCTGACGAAGTTCTTGCCGCTGACGGCTCCGGCATTGTAGCTGTTTTTAAGGTTTTCGGAGCGTCCTGTGGCCCAGAATCCGGCGGCTGCAGGCTTGGTGGCCGTGGCGTTGGTGGCCGTGGAGGTCACCGTGCCTATGTTGAAGCTGTCGTTGATGATGTTGCCGGATCCTTCGCTGAGGAAGCCCGATACGAGGATACCCTTAGAGGTGACATCTCCGGCGTTGTAGCAGTTGAAGAAATCACCTGCGGCGTAACCGGCGATACCGGCGGTGTTGTCGCTCTGGGCTTTGGCGCCGGTGCCTGTCACGCTGCCATGGTTGCCGCTGTTACGGGTCTCGTAGTCGCCGCTCTGACGTCCGTAGAGTCCGCCGATATATTTGTTGCCGCCCTTGACACTGCCGTAGTTGAAGCAGCTGTCAACATGGCCCACGTTGCCGCTGCCCGACATCTCGAGAGTGCCCGCAAGTCCGCCGGTGTACTGCCCGTTGGCGCATTCCACATCTGCATAGTTGCTGGTGCGGTACATGCTCAGTTTCACGCCCTGACCGGCGATACCGCCTATGTAGCCTGTGGTGGAGGTGGAGGTCGATTTCACCGCGCCATGGTTGGCGCTGTCGTAGATGTAGGTGAAGCCGTTGGCGTAGCCTACGAGGCCGCCTCCCTTGTTGGTGCTCCCCTGCATGGTGATATTGCCCCGGTTCGTGCATTTCTCCAGACGGCATGAATCAAGCGTATATCCGGTGATACCGCCGATCTGACTACCTTTGGGTGCTGTCAGGTCAGTGAGGTTCTCGCATTCGCGGAGTGTTCCGGAGCACTTGCCGGCAATACCGCCTACCTGCGTGGAGTTCACTGCAATCTTGCCTTCGTTGCGGCAGCCGCTTACCAGCGATCCTCGTTCCGCGATGCAGACGATACCGCCGCTCGTGCCGCTCTTGCCGTCAATCTCGCCATAATTACGGCAGTTAAGTATCTGTCCCTTGCCCAGGAGAGTGTAGGCGATACCTGCGGCATACGATGCGCTGGTGGTCGGCCCGGCGTTCATCTTGTTGTAGTTGACGCAATTCTCTACCGTGCCGTTGGATGTCGATACGAATCCTGTCACGGCTCCCGACTTGGGCGACGAGAATTCACCCCCTTTGAGCGTAAGGTTGCGTATAGCTCCTCCTTCCGAAAGGGTGCCGAAGAGGGCCATGGAGGGCAGATGTTTCACTTTAAGGTTGAGTATCGAATGGTTGTCGCCGTTGAAGATACCGCCGAAGGCGGCGCCGTTGGCACCTATCTGCAGGAATACCGTGTCTCCCTCGAAGTCAAGGTCGGCGGTCAGTCGGAAATACTTGCCGTTGTAACCGACTCCCTGGGTGTTGACAATTTCCGCGAGACGGTTCCACTCTGCCTTGTTGTGGATGAGGTAGGGCACTTCTGCTGTTCCCTGGCCGTCGAACATGGGAGGTACGGTCTTCAGTGTGAAGCTGCGGCTCCAGTCGCCGATAGTGGCCGTGAGCGTGCCGATCTTTATCTCCTTGTCGGCGGGAGTGCCCACTTTCAAGGTATTGCCGGCGATGCTGTAAATGTCGGCCGAGCCGGGGAGCAGACTCCATGTGGCTTTCGACGACAGCTGGGCATCGGCCGTGACATCCGCCAGGGTCATCCCCTGAGGCAATGTTATCACCATGCTGCGCAGTGCTGTTGTGGATGCCGCATCCTTATGGGCCTTGAGCACGGGATATACTCCCTCGGCGCAGTCAAAGGCTTCCGTGGGAAGTCCTGCCGGTAGGGTCGTAGAGCATAATTGAGCCGTTGTAAGGGCTGTGCATCCTTCGGCAGTTGTGCGGCGTATTGCTCCGATAGGCATAGTCTGGCCGTCATAATAGTTGTCGGTGAATTTTGCCGAGGTGGCAGTGCCGCCGCCGCCCAATGCGCCATAGTCGGCTGTCGGCGCCGAAGTCACGATACCCGTGTTGATACATCCCGTCACCACAGGCGACGTGGAGGAGTATCCGTAGATGCCGCCGGCTGCTTTAGAACTGATGATGTTGCCCTGGTTCACGCAATATTTCACAGTCTTGGAAGCGAGGTTGCCCACGATGCCTCCGATATAGTTGGCGTTTCCTCCCTTGTGGTAGGAATTGATGCTGTCGCCGATTACGGTACCGTTGTTGAGACAGTATTCCACGACATTTCCGTTGTTGGCCACGATGCCGGCCACATAGTTGAGACCTCCTCTGATGGTTCCGTCATTGCGGCAGCCGGTCACGATACCGGTGCTCTGCAATGCTCCGGCGATACCGGCGATGTATGTGCTCATGCCGTCGACGCTTCCCTGGAACACGCAGTTCTCTATACGTCCTGCCGCGAATCCGGAGATGGCTCCCGAGTTCGACCAGAAGGTCATCCTGCATCCCTTGCCCAGCGTGAGGTTCTTGATGGTACCCTTGGCGTTGAGGCGTCCTATGAAACCGGCGTACTGGGTGGAGCCTGACGACTGTGCCTTGCCCGTGGCGTCATACTTCACTTTGTTGATGACCACATTGTCGATCACATGTCCGGCGCCGTCGAAAGTGCCGGAGAACTCGTGGCCTGTCACGCCGTCGGCTGCTATGCCGCCGAAGCTTGTGTCGCCGGCGCAGTCAATGTCGTTCATCACCTTGAAGAAGACGCCCTCGAAGGTCATGTTGTACTGTTCGGTGGCTGCCTGTAGATTCTTGAGGTCGTTGATGTCCTTGATCTGGTATGGATCGGCTTCCGTACCGGAGCCGGCGAACATCTTCGACGGGATGGTGTTGATAATGGCCTGCTTGAGGTAGGGGAGACCATCCACGTAAGCGCAGAGGATGTCGCGGCCATATTCATTCTTGAGGATGGCGTTGGCGCCGTTGATGTCAAGTCCCTGGCCTGTGTTGCCGAGGCCGTCGGAACCCATGATGCTCCATCTCACATTGTTGGCGGTCGACATGGTGAAGTTGCTCTTGACCATTCTGGAAGTCTCGTCGCCTGTGAGGAATATGGGCGAGGCGGCTACCTGCATGGCGCCGTTGTCGGCCAGCGTCTTCAGCTGAGGATATAGCCCGGCGGTAAATTTCCATTTGTCGCCGAAGCCGGCGGGGCCTTCCGCGCCGGTCAGTGCAGCTGTGGTCAGATTCCCCTTGAAATTCGTGCTCGAATAGTCAAGGCCTACCAGCTGACGGTCGTAATACACATTGGTGAGGTATTTCTCATATGTCGATGTAATCTCGCTGTATATGGCGTTCTGGGCCTTGGGCGTGGTGTTGCTCACGATTACCTGGCAGGTGGAAAGGAAATTCTCTACCTTGGTATCCTTGTCCGACATGATGTAGCCGGTAAGAGCACCGACATATTTGGGATCTTTCGGAGCCATGAGTACGCCAGTCACAACGCAGTCGGAGATCTGGCCGCGCCAGAGGCTGCCTAAGAATCCGCCGGCTCTTCCGGAGGTGTAGGAGGTCGGACCTGTCTGCGCATAGGTGGCATTTGTAGCCATGGTGGTGATGCAGAGGCATTCACGTACCTGTACTGGCGACTTGGCGGTGCTGCACAGTATGGAGCCTATGAAACCGCCCGTGGTGCCTTCGCTTGTCCTGTCGGTGATGGCCACGGCGGCGATGCAGCGCTCAATCAGAGCCGGAGCCCCTTCCTGGCACCATGAGCCGTTGATGGTACCCGTGAGGCCGCCGGCGTTGGGATACATACTATTCTGGATGCCGAAGAATGTCATGGAACCCCGGGCCTGACAGTCGCGTATCGTGCCTGTGGCGCCGCCGCTGATGCCTCCCATATTGCCATAGCCCATCAAGGTTGATGTGCTCATACACCCTTCGATCACGCCTCGGTGGCCGCCCGCGATGCCCCCGCCGTTATACTTCGTGAAGAGCACCTGGTTCGAGGTCGACTCGCATTTGCTTATGAGTCCCTGGTTGTGGCCTACGACGGCTCCCGTGCCTATGCCTTCGCTAAGGAATGTGCACCGGTCAACGCGCAGGTTGCTGACGCTTCCCTGGGCGGATACCCAGCCGAACACGCCGATACCTCCGCGGTTGCCGCACTCGTAGTCGATGCCCGATATCGTATAGTTGCCTCCGTCAAAATGTCCGGCAAATGGTACGCCCGGCACTTCATTGGCGTTGTTGACATAGTCGGCGCTGGCGGTAATCTTGCCGATAGGCGTGTAGTAATAGTTCTGGTTAGAGCAGTCGATGTTGCTCCCCAACTTATAGTAAACGCCTTCCTGGTTCTTCTTCTCCACATTTACAAGCTGTGCCAGACCCATCAGCTCGGCATAGCTCTTGATGATGTAGGGCGATGTCTCCGTGCCGCCACCATCGAAATTGACGGGCTGTCTGGCCGGAAGAGAAAGCGACTGCGGGTCATTGAGAGTCAGCTTGGATTCCTTGAGCTTGAAGACGTATTTGCTTGGGTCGCTGCATGCCAGCACTCCCCAGTCGGGAAGCGAGATCTCGTTGGTGCCCGATATCTGAGTCTCCATCAGCACGTCGGGTTGCCCCGTGCCGCTTGCATTGAGGGCCATGCAGTCCACTTCCCCATATTGAGTCATGCCCATATACTGCGGTGCCACCTCTATGTGGCCTGTATAATCTATGTCCACAAATACAGGAGCTCCCGTGTTGCCGAAATTCTCTACCGTGAGACGGTTGGCATGTGTCTGCTTTACCAGTACAGGCCACTGGCGCGTCTTGCCGTCGGAGTAGTTGACGCCGCTCATCATGGCGTTGGCCTTCTCCATGCGGGTGTTGATATTTGCCTGTACCACCGACGCGTTTTGTCCCGATTCGTCTACCACAAATATACCCCACGACGGCAGCTCTATGCTTCCGTCGGCTTTAACCACGCCTTCTATCGGCTTGTTGGGGTAGAATTTCATGTTTACCACATCGAGCGGACAGCATAATGCGAGTACCGTCTGGCCTGACGAATTGCTTACCGGGCAATATTTGCCGGCGGGTATCGTCAGCTTCGAGCCGTCGAGGGTGGCGTAGCAGTCGGTGAAGGGTACTCCGCTCATTGTCACCACATGCACATTCCCTTTGTCGGGTGCCGAGGATACTGCGAGCTGTGCCACATAGCGATACAGTTGCGCGCCGTTTTGGGTCAGGACGCTGTCGTATTCCAGATACCATCCTTCAAGTTGCTGAGGGGTTGCCGCGGCAGTAGCTCCGCTGATGCGAGGTGCCTTGTATGGCGCTGTGCCGATGCTCCATACCGGCGCGTCATCGCTAAGTTCCTTGGCGCTCAGGCCTTCTATGTGGTTCTCGTCGATAAGTTCTGCGGCTGCGCGTGTTGCCTGCCGTGCGGTCAGTGCATCTGCATGGCGTGGCTCTGCCGTCATTGTTGAAATCGGAGTTGCTTCCGGTGGCGGGGTTTTCTCTCTGATGGCTTGTATGGCAGCTGTCGCCGCCATCGCCATCAGGCTTGCCGAGATAATCCCAACTGCTGTTGTCTTAAATTTCATAGGCATTGGTTTGAAAATCTATAATGTGCCGGATGTAGGTTATCCGGCGAAAATTGCTATTGCTGTGTGCCGTTGTATATGCTGTGTTAGCCGTTGTATATGCAATGACTTTTCGGGGGTTAGCCGCCTTAAATTTACAAATTTTGGCGCAAAATTCCAAAATTTAATGTAACATTCTAAGAATCAGGCTATAAAAAGCCGGAAGTGAACACCCGTCAAGGGCATTCACTTCCGGTAAAGGTTTTCGAGGTTCTCGAGCTTCTCGAGATTTTCGGGATGGTTATTTTCTGCGGCGTCTTACTGACCTTTCTGCGTTGGAGGCCGGGCCGTTGGAGGAAGAGCTTGGGGCCTTGTACTTTCGTGCGGTGCGTTTGCGTTTGGTGGTTTTTCGAGCCGGTTTGTCGGCGGTCTCGGCCTTGTCGGTCACGACGGTACGGTCAGGTATGGAGTCGCCGTTGGCTATGGCTTTGGCGGCGGCTTCGTCGCGTTCCTTCTGCGCGAGGTACTCCTCGCGGGTCGGCACCCACATGTCCTTGCCGTAATTCTTCAGACGGTTGTCGATGCTGTCCTGGGCACGCGCCATGTCGTCGGGGTCCGGATACATCTGTGTCATCGACAGGTTGCGAAGGTTCTTCGTCTTGTATATGTCGCCGTTGTACATGCTCAGATTGAAGTAGTCGTCAAGACTGTACTGCGGCAGATTGTTGTCGTCGGTGATGAACACATACTGCTGGGCGAGCCATGGACGTATCTGGTCGTACTTCACCCAGAACATCGGGTACTTGGCCTCGCCGCCGAAATCGCCGACGCGGTTCAGTACCGGACATATCGCCTCCACGCGGGTACGCATCCTGTTGGTGCGCCGGTCAAACTCCCATTTCTCTATGATGTAGAAATTGAGCACCTGGTTGGTGGGGACATCGGCCTCCTCGATATGAATGCCGGCGCCTTTGCGTCCGCCGTTGCCCTGCGTATAATAGATGCCGAAGCGGTCGAGCATCTCCGCCACGTTGATCTTGTATTTGTCGGTGAAGACCTCGCGGCCGTCAAGATATTCGTAGGCGGGGATATCGCCGGCCACCACCAGGTCGAGTATCGTGCGGAAGAGATTCTTCTTGCCGTCAATCACATCCTCGGGGAAATAGAGGGGAGCGTTCTCCGGCTTGTTGAGGTCAATCTGCCGGTAGATCTCGCGCATGTAGGAGAGGTCGGCCTCGTGCGGTTCCTTCACTGTATAGAAGTCCTGCATGCGGTCGGTCACGCCTACCTGATCGGTCTTTTTGGCATTGCGGTCCTTGGGGCTGCGACGGCGTACCCCGCCTCCCGTTTCAACCTGGGCTATGGCGCCTGCCGCTACCGCTCCCACTATGCCCGTCAATATTATTTTGCGATATAATTTCATACTTCTGTATATTGTGAGGAGATTAGTTGAGACCTACTTCCATCGGGGAGATGTCACGAGTGATTCCATCGGGGCCTTTGGCCTTGATGTTGGAAATGAAGAATGATTTGCCCGGCTTGAGGCGCTTGAACTGCTCAATCTGACGGGCTGAGAACTGGCTGCCGTTCGACACTTCCGGAATCACGTTGCCCATCTGGTCGATGAAGCCTGTGGTGAAGGAAACGATGCTGAACGATACGTTTATGATATCGTCGTCGAGCGCGGCGCCGAGGCCTGCGGCGCTCATGAGAGCCGCCTTGGATATACGGCGCGGAGTCCCTTTATAGTGCACGGTGTTTCCGTCGGCGCCGCGAATAGCGAGGTAAGCCGTCGGGTCGGGGAGCTTGCGCACTCTGAAGGTCATGGAGCTTACCGACTGCGAGCGACCTTCAAGCTGGGCGGTGACGGTTATCACCGCCTCGCTGCCCACCTTGCCGGGATGTGCCGTCCATGTGTCGCCGTTGCGCGTGAGTGTGCCATTGGTCATCGTGGCGTTGATGGCGTTCATGGGCACGCCGGGCACCGATATCGATATCGGGTTGGCGATACCGGCATAGAGCACGTTCATCATTGTCGGCGATATCGTGGCCATTGGCTCTATCACCGTGTATTGCGACCGGAAGGGGCGTTTGTCGAGAGTGCCGTCGCCGCGCGCTACCTGTATGTAGCCCGAGAACTCATGGGTGCCCGTGGCTCCCGGCACGAACTCATAAAGCCCGTTGGGGTTGTTGAGCTTCGAACCGTTGATGAATATGTCGGGGCGCTTGGTGGTGTCTATGGCCGCCAGCACTATGTTGGCGGAGTATTTGCCGCCGCGGATTATCATGTTGGAATTGGGAATCACGTAAGCGTTGAGCTCGTTGACACGCACGTCGCCTATATCAACGCCGGTGATCAGGGCCGACAGAGCCTCCGACTCCGCCACGCGGATATCGTTCTGGAGCTTTGTGAGCATTGTCACGGCAGCCACGGCAGGCATGTTCTCGAACATGCGCTGTTCCCAGGGCAGGGGCACAAGCGAGCCGGGAGCCGGACTGTCCTTGGTCATGAGCATGCTGCGCACGGAATTGCGCTTCACCGTGTCGGGGATTATGCCGCACACGAAGGTGCTGTAGTCGCCCAGAGCTTTTCTGAGCTTGCCGCCCTCCTTGGTAGCCGGGTTGAGCATGGTAGCCGCCGCAGCCTCCAGGTCGTCGTTGTTGAGGAGGTTGCGGTAGTCGCCCTTCTCGCCGTCGGCCTTGCGCGCTATCTCCACCTTGTATGTCTCCATCATGTCGTAGAGGGCCTGCGACTTTTTGTGCAGCTCCATACCGCGGGCGTAGGCGTCGCCGGCCTTCGCCGGATTCTCCTCATACAGCCCCTGAAGATATGCGAACTGCACGTCGTTGCGTGCCGTCATGTTGACATTGGTGCGGTCGATGCCCTCCTGTACCTGGCTGAAACCGTTCAATACGTCGCTCGACACGTTGAGCGCCAGCATTGCCGTCAGCACTATGTACATAAGGTTTATCATCCGCTGGCGGGGTGACATCCTCGCCACGTTGTTGCTGCCACCTGCCATCTGCTATCAGCCGTTCTGTTGGTTTGTTGACTCGTCGAAAGGATTCACGGCACGGCCGCCGCCTCCCATCATAGGATTCTGCATATTGATGGTCATGGCCGTGATCATCTTCTCGTATACCGAGTTGAGCTGCTTCATGTAGCGGGCCATCTTCTCTGTCTCCTCGCAATAGCGGCTCGACTCGAGAGCCGACTTCTCGTACATGTCGCGGATATCCTTCAGTCCGCGGTTCACGCGGTCGATGCTCTCAAGCTGCGACGATATCGATTTCAGCTGTATCTCGTAGATGGTGTTAAGCCCGGCAATGTTGCGGTTGAGGTCCTCCATCTGGCTTACGTAGCCGTTGGAGTTCTGCGATATGTTTTCCGAGTTTTCGGTTATAGCCTTGTAGGAGTTGAGCAGAGTTGCGCTCACTTCGTTGAGGGCCTGAGTTGTCTCGTTGAGGCTCTTCATCTGTTCGGCGATACCTTGCATGCCCTCGAGGTAATCCTGCGAAGCCTGGGCTATGTCCTTGGCCTGGTCGAGCTGTCCGGCGGTCATCTCCGGGACGCCTGCCGCCGAGAGACTCACCACCGTGCCCGGCGTCATGCCCTCGCCCGTGATTTCTCCTTCGTAACCTGTACCGTTGGCTCCGGCTATTACCACGCCGCTGCCGCTGGTGAAGTCTGGCCGGTCCTCCGGGTTCTTGCTGTCGAGCACCGGAAAGACATCCTCCCATGCGTACTCCTTGGGAGGCCGGTCAAAGGCCGTGAGTATGAACATCGCTATCTCCGTACCCATGCCTATGCACAGCAGAAGAGAGCCGCCGGGCAGGTGCAGGATCTTGAACAATGCTCCCCATATCACTATGGCCGCGCCTATAGAATAGGCGAAATTGAAGAACCGCTGTCCCTTCTCGCCATGGAGAAAGCGCTCTATGCCGTTGGCGTATTTTCTGATTTTTACCATTTGTCGTTATGTTGTAGGCCGCGAGGGCATTCACCGGTTAAGGCCGTCGGTTATTTCTTTTGCTGTTTTTTGCTTTTGGTTCCGCGTGCGAAGCCAATCTGGGAGCGTACGTTGCGGAAACCTATATAGCTGCGCTGTTCGTTCTGGTACTCCCAGGTGCGGAGGTCGGAGCGAATGTTCCGGGAGGCATCCTTCCAGGAGCCGCCGCGAACTATCTTGCGCTTCATCTTGTAGGGATCCTCCTTGGCGGCGTCGTAACGGTATTCCGGGTTGACGTCGGAGGTCAGCTTGTCGATACTCTCGGTGTAAGCCGTCGAGGTCCATTCGGAGACGTTGCCGGCCATGTCGTAGACGCCGAAGTCGTTGGGCTGGAAGGTTCCTACCTGCGAGGTTATCACGTGTCCGTCGAGCACATAGTCGCCGTCGCGGGGCTTGAAGTTGGCATAGAAGCAGCCACGCTCATCCATGGGGAGAGTCTCCTCCCAGGGGTACTGGCTCTCGGAATTGCCGGCGCGTGCCGCATACTCCCATTCGGCCTCTGTCGGCAACCGGTAGGGCTCTATATATACCCCTTCCTTGCCCAGAGTGCGTTTCAGATAGTCGGTGCGCCAGTTGCTGAAGGCGTTGGCCTGTTCCCAGCTTACTCCCACCACGGGATAGTCGTTATAGCCTGCATGCGAGAAGTACATACGGGTGTAGGGCTCGTTGTAGGCGTTGTCGAAGTCGTTGATCCAGCAGGTGGTGTCGGGATATACGTTCACGATATATGTGTTGAGGAAATCGAAGTCGCCGGTCAGCGGGCGGCTCACGGTCTCCCTCACGATGTTGCCCTCGTCGGTGAGATAGGCTGTATCCTTGCTGATTGTGGGCAGCTCGGTGGATACTTCTATGTCGGTGTTGTATTCGCGCAGAGCCGGGTCGAGACGGTTCTTGCGTTTGGCGGCAGCCGTATGGTTGAAGATTTCGTAGCGGTAGTTGAGCTGCCGCGGGTCGAGTTCTCTCTTGCCAGTGATGGGATTCGTGCGGTAAACGCTTTCTATAGCGCGAAGCTCATCTTCGTTGGCGTTGCGCCATGGAATGGGCTTGTTCCAGTTGAGGTAAGGCTTTATGGGATTTCCCTCGCGGTCTTCCTCGATTTTGAAAGCCTCGTTGCCGCCATATGCCGGGTCGGCGAGACGCTCGCGGATGATGGAGTCGCGTACCCAGAATACGAACTGCTTGTATTTGGAGTTGGTGATTTCCGTCTCGTCCATCCAGAAGGAGTCGATGGACACGCCTCTGGCGCTTTTGCGGATTCCGGCCACGGAGTCGTCGGCGGCGGGACCCATGGCTATATGGCCGCGGTCTATGAGCACCATCCCGTAGGGTGTGGGCTCGGCCATGGAGCTGCCTCCCACTCCCACCACTTCGCCACCGCCCGTGCCGCGTTTCAGCCCGGCGCACGAACTCATGGCCAACGCACCTGTCAACAGTGCTATTGTGGCCGTGTGTCTCAAAATCTTGCTTATGTCTGTTGGTATGTTCATTGTCGTTACATTATGCGGATGGAGCGGTGTCTGTTTTTGTTTTTGTCTCCGTAATTGAGTTTTATCATATACCCGGCTACAAGCTCATGGCTTCCCGAGGAGCCGCGGTTGATGGGCGACAGCGGGTAGCTGTAGGCATAGCCGAGGAAGAAGTTCTTGAATTCGGCGGCAACCATGGCGCTCACGGCGTCTTTCCATCTATAAGCTATGCCGAACGAGATAAAGCGCTTGTAGGTGGCCCTCATAGTCGCCTCCGCCGAAAAGTTGCTGAAATCGGTGCGGACAAGTATCGAGGGTTGCAATGAAAATAACGAGTTGCGGATTGGAATATTGCCGTCGGCCGTGAAATACATCTGTCGCCGTAGCACCGTCGAAAACTGTGCCGTCTCCGTCTCTGCCGCGTTTTCCTCCGAGAGTTCTATCTTAGGTTCGAGAAGGTGAAGTCCGGAGATGCCTATGCTGAAATATTTATGGGTATAGGATATTCCGGCGGAGAGGTCGAAGGCCTGTCCGGCCACATCCTGTTTGGGTATGGCTTCGTCGTCAGGCTGGTGGTAATCGTCGCCTTCCGGTATGTATACCTCCGTACCCTTGAACTTTGTGCTGTAGTATGCGGGCTGGATACCTATGGAGAAGACTCCCTTCAGGGCCTTGAACTTATATGCGGCCTGTGCTCCTATGAGAAGGTTGCTGTAAAGGCCTATCGACTCCTGCAAGGCGCTCACGCCCACGCCGATGCGCTGCTTCTTGCCCAGCTTTACCGGCATGTCGGCAGTCCCTACAAAGGATTGCGGAGCGTTCTCGATGCCCACCCATTGAAGGTTGGCTCCCAGGCGGATGCGGATATAGTCGATGTTGCCGGCCTGTGCCGGGTTGTAGAACGACGGCAATGCCCAGTATTGCACGAACTGGGGGTCGTTCTGTGCCTCTGTCCGCGCTGCCAGGGTAAGCAGGAACGTAAGCATCAGCATCAGCGCTTTTCCGGTGGTGTGTCGCAGTATCATTCGAAGAAGAAGGTGATCATTATCATTCTTGACTTGACTTTCGTCAGCGCCTGGGTGATGCGCATGGTCGCGGGGTCATCCTCGAGGTCGGGGCGGTCGTGCTGCAGAATGTCGGTAAGACCGAAACAGAACTTTATCTCGGGGTTAAGCTTGAAGTAGGGGAGGTAGAAGTCGCAGCCGAGGCCCACTGTAAGATATGCGTCGGCGGTGTTGAAGCGCAGATAGCTGTTACCTTTCTTGCTGACATCGAAGGCTCCCATGCCGCCCAGAGTCACGTAGGGTCGGGAGTTGTGGTAACGCTTGCCGCTGATTTTCAGGTCGAGCGGCAGCAGCACGTAGACGCTCTTGATGTTCTGCGTGAGTTTCTCATCCGACGTGGGGCTTACCATGTCGACGGTTTTGGCGCCGAACGACATGCCGGGCCAGAAGCGCAGGTTGAAATGTTCGGCAATGCGCAGGTCGGCGAGCACCGACACGTTTATGCCCGGCTGCCACGACGGCACCGACGCATACCACTCGTTGCCGTCGACGCTCGGTAGCCCGTTGTGGGTGAACATCAGGTCCTGCATCGACATGCCTATGCTGAAGCCCAGATGCCATCTCTTCTGGTCGGCATAGGGCCGGTTCATGATCTTGTCGTTGAGCCTGGCTCCCGAGCATGGCACCCCGACAGCCATCATGCCGACAGCCGCCAGTAATGTCATTATCAACTTCTTTGTTTTACCAGGCATATCGTCTATAAAACGATACGCACAAATTAATATTGTCGCTTCAGAGAAACGGCTGCTGTCT